>NZ_BPRB01000033.1 GCF_022179685.1 Methylobacterium trifolii | reverse complement strand
GGGCAACCGCAAGAGCCGGGCGTTCTTCCGGCTCTTGCGGTTGCCCCAGTCGCGCTGCACGGTCATCACCGCCTCGGCCACCTTCACGGCGTCGGCCGGCAGGCAGAAGCCCATCACGTCGGCGGTGCGGGGGAAGGTGTCGGGCTCGCCGTGGGTCATGCCCATGCCGCCGCCGACCGTGACGTTCCAGCCCGTCAGCTTCCCCTTCTTGTCGAGGATCGCGATGAAGCCGAGGTCGTGGGCGAACACGTCGACCTCGTTCGAAGGCGGCACCGCGACCACGATCTTGAACTTCCGCGGCAGGTAGGTCTTGCCGTAGACAGGTTCGAACTCCTCCTCGCCGCCCACGACCTTCTCGCCGTCGAGCCAGATCTCGCGCCAGGCGTTGGTCTTGGGCAGCAGGGTGTCGGAGATCTCCTTGCCGAGGTCGTAGGCCGCCTTGTGGGCGTGGGTCTGGGCCGGGTTGGTCGCGGCCATGACGTTGCGGTTCACGTCGCCGCAGGCGGCGATGGTGTCGAGCAGGGCCCCGTCGATCGCGGCCATGGTCCGCTTCAGGTTGGCCTTGATCACGCCGTGGTACTGGAAGGTCTGGCGCGTCGTGGCGCGGAGCGCACTGCCGGCATAGGTCGTGGCGATGTCGTCCAGGATCAGCCACTGCTTCGGGCTGATGACGCCGCCGGCGATGCGCAAGCGGATCATGAAGCTGTAGGCCTTGTCGAGCTTCTTCTTGGTCCGTTCAGGGCGCAGGTCCCGGTCGTCCTGCATGTACATGCCGTGGAACTTGACGAGCTGTCCGTCGTCGTCCGAGATCGCGCCGGTGGCGTGCTTCAGCAGGCCGTCGGCCAGCCCGCCGCGCAGGTATCCGCTGGCGATCTTGAGGTGCTCGTTATGGGCGAGCCCCGCCGTACGCGCGGCCTCCGCCTCGTCGATCGGGCGGCCGGCGGGCGGGGTCTCGTAGACGCGCTCGGAAACCGGGGCTTCGGCGGCGTCGATCGGCTTGTGATCGTCCATGATGAGAATCCGAATTCGTTGTCTCAAACCCAGTGGCTGGCGCCGTCTTCCCTCCCCCCTCTGCGGGAGAGGGTGGGCCTCGCGTCAGCGAGGGTCGGGAGAGGGGAGCAACCTCTCCGGATAGCGCGCTCCCCTCTCCCGACCCGCTTCGCGGGCCACCCTCCCCCGCAGAGGGGGGAGGGAAGGCACCTCAGTACACGTCCTGCTGGTAGCGGTGCGCCCGCTCAAGGGCCGCCACCGCCGCAGCGGCATCGTCGGCGCTCAGGCCCTTCACCTCCGCGTAGGCGCGCTCCAGGGCGATGCGCACGTCCTTGGCCATCGCCTTGGCGTCGCCGCAGACGTAGAGGTAGGCGCCCCCATCCAGCCATGCGACGAGTTCCGCGCGGTTCCAGTCGATCCGGTCCTGCACGTAGATCTTCTCCGGCTGGTCGCGGGAGAAGGCCACGTCGATCCGCGTGAGCGAGCCGTCCTCCAGAGCCTCCTGCCATTCGAGCTGGTAGAGGAAGTCGTGGGTGAAGTGCTGGTCGCCGAAGAACAGCCAGGAGCGGCCCGGCGCCTCGACGGCGCGGCGCTCCTGCACGAAGGCGCGGAACGGCGCCACGCCGGTGCCGGGCCCGATCATGATGATGTCGGCGGCCGGGTCCGCGGGCAGGCGGAAGTGCCGGTTGGGCTTGAGCCGCACCCGGAGCTTGGCCCCGTTGGCGATCCGGTCGGCCACGTGCGTCGAGGCGACGCCGCTGCGCGCCCGGCCGTGGCTCTCGTAGCGCACCGCGGCGATGGCGAGGTGGACCTCGTCGCCCACCTCCTTGCGCGACGAGGCGATCGAGTAGGCCCGCGGCGGCAGCGGCCGGGTGATCGTGTCCAGGTGCTCGGCGGTCAGCGCCGCCGGATAGGTCTCGATCAGGTCGATGAGGTGGCGCCCCTCGATCCAGGCGCGGACCTCCCCGCTCTCGATCAGGGCCTTGGCCTGCTCGTGCCCCGTGGCCTTGACGAAGCGCTCCACCGTGGCGGCCGAGAGCGTGGTGATGTCGCGCTCGGAGAGCAGCGCCTTGCGCAGGGCCGCGTCCTCGGTGAGCCCCGTGGCCTTGAGGATCTCCTCGACCAGCTGCGGGTCGTTCTCGGGGTAGATCTCCAGGGAGTCGCCGGGCTCGTAGGCCGGGGCGCCGTCCTCGAAGGCCAGCGCCAGGTGGATGGTCTCCTTGTTGGAGCGGGACGAGTTGAGGTTGACGTGCTCGACCACCTCGACGACCACCGGGTCGCGGCTCGGCTCCGCATCCTCGTCGTCGGAGGCGCCCGTGCGGGCGAAGTCGACGGCCACGACGTTGTCGGCGGGCGCCGGCGCCAGGGCCTGCAGCGTGCCCTTGATCCAGGCGGCGGCGGGCTTCTCGAAATCGAGGTCGAGGTCGGCGCGCTCCGCGGCGCGCTTGCCCCCCAGCGCCTCGAAGCGGGCGTCCAGCGCCTTTCCGATGGCGCAGAACTCGACGTAGGAGGTGTCGCCCAGCGCCAGCACCGCGAACTCGACGCCGTCGAGGCGCGGGGCCGAGGCGCCCATCAGCTCGCCATAGGCCCGCACGGCGCGGGCCGGCGGCTCGCCCTCGCCCCAGGTGGCGGCGATGGCGATCACCTTGCCGGCCTTGGGCAGTGTCGCGAGGTCGAGGTCGGCGAAGTCCACCACCTTCGGCTTGAAGCCCTGCTTGCGCGCGAGCTTGGCGACGTTGCCGGCCAACGTCTCCGAATTACCCGATTCGCTCGCATAGATGACCGTCAACGGTTCGGCCGCCTTCGGCGGTGCGGCCGGGATCGCCGCGGGCTGCCCGCCCGCCGCGTCGATGCCGGCGAGGAAGCCCGCGAGCCAGGCGCGCTGGATCGGCGTCGCCGTCCCGAGGACGGCGTCGAGGCTCGCACGTTCGCTGTCGCCGAACGGGGCCGTGCGGGGAAGGAGGCTTTGGCGTGACATCAAGGGACCATGTCGTCGTGCGCGAGGCGTCTGTCAACGGGGGACGTCCGTTTTACAGAACGCTCTCTGGAGAGAAGAAGTCGGTTTTTGTTGCGGCGCAAAAGAGAAGGTTATTCTCCAACCACCGAGAGGATCGGCGGCGTGGCGGGCAGGTGCCGTCCGTTCGTGGGCGGCGCGGGCAGCGGCAGGGCGGTGGTGGACTTCACCTTCTCCATGGCGAAGCGCGAGGTGACGTTCTTCAGGGGCAGCGTCGCGATGAGCTTCTTATAGAAGGTGTCGTAGGCCTGCATGTCGGCCACGACGACGCGGAGCATGTAGTCCACGTCGCCGGCCATGCGGTAGAATTCCAGCACCTCCGGCATCGCCGCCACGGTGCCGGCGAAGCGCTCCAGCCAGTCCTTCGAGTGGTCGGCGGTCTCGATGGAGACGAACACCGTCAGGCCGAGGCCGAGCTTCACCGGGTCGAGCACGGCCACGCGCCGGTCGATGACGCCGTCCGCCTCAAGGCGCTGGATGCGCTTCCAGCAGGGCGTCTGCGACAGGCCCACCCGTTCGCCGATGGCGGCGATGGAGAGGGTCGCGTCCGTCTGCAGGAGCGCCAGGATCTTCAGGTCGATCGAATCCACGATGGCCTTCCTTCGTCGGGTCTCCGCGCGGGCCGGGGCGCTGCCCCCGCCGATGCGAGAAGGATCTTTCCTTTTCACGCAACCGATCGGGCCGATGCCGGGTTGCGGATGTATCGTGCGATGCAGCACGGGGAGCGTCCCCGGGCGCCGCATCGCGCCTTGACAGCGTTCGTTATAGCGAACATTTCAGATCCCAGACAACCATGCAATCGCATTGAACAGGCAATGACCCGCTTGAACGCACAGGCAGCGGACGACCTCGCCGCCGCCATGAAGGGGCTCGATCTCAGCCGCCGCATCGCCCTGGCGGAGGCGGAGATTCCGGGCCGCCTCGTCTTCACCACCAGCCTCGGCATCGAGGACCAGGCCCTGACCCACGCGCTCGCCATGGCCAAGTCGCGCGTCGAGATCGTCACCCTGGATACCGGCCGGCTCTACCCCGAGACCTACGACGTCTGGGGCGAGACCGAATCGGCCTATGGCATCCGCATCCAGGCCTACGCGCCGGAGCGCGAGGCCGAGGAGCGCTTCGTGCGCGAGGAAGGCATCAACGGCTTCCGCCATTCCCTGGCCGCGCGGCAGGCATGCTGCGGCTTCCGCAAGGTCGAGCCCCTGGCCCGCGCGCTCTCCGGCGCGGGCGCCTGGATCACGGGCCTGCGGGCCGGGCAGTCGGCCGACCGGGCGGAGACGCCGCTGGCCGCCTTCGACGAGGCCCGCGGCCTGATCAAGCTGAACCCCCTGGCCGACTGGACGCGGGCGGACGTGGACGCCTTCGTGCGCGACAACTACGTCCCCTACAACGTGCTGCACGATCGGGGCTTCCCCTCGATCGGCTGCGCCCCCTGCACCCGCGCCGTGCGCGTCGGCGAGCCCGAGCGGGCCGGCCGCTGGTGGTGGGAGCAGGAATCCAAGAAGGAATGCGGCCTGCATGTCGGAGGCTCCGCGGCCGCGGTGCAGCCCGGCCTGGAGGCGGCCGCCTTCGAGACCAGACAGACACGGACACCGGAGATGGCCCGATGAGCGCCGCCCAAGCGGCCACAGCCGCCCTGCATTCCGAACGCCTGACGCATCTCCAGCGCCTGGAGGCCGAGAGCATCCACATCTTCCGGGAGACGGTCGCCGAGACCGAGAACCCGGTGATGCTCTACTCGATCGGCAAGGATTCCTCGGTGCTGCTGCACCTGGCGCTCAAGGCCTTCGCGCCGGGGCGGCTGCCGTTCCCGCTGATGCACATCGACACGACCTGGAAGTTCAGGGAGATGATCGCCTTCCGCGATGCGCGCGCGAAGGAACTCGGGCTCGACCTGATCGTGCACACCAACCAGGAGGGGCTGGCCCGCGGCGTCGGGCCGATCAGCCACGGCTCCGAGGTGCACACCGACGTGATGAAGACGCAGGCCCTGCGGCAGGCGCTCGACAAGCACAAGTTCGACGCGGCCTTCGGCGGCGCGCGCCGCGACGAGGAGGCCTCGCGGGCCAAGGAGCGCATCGTCTCCCTGCGCACGGCCCAGCATCGCTGGGACCCCAAGCGCCAGCGGGCCGAGCCCTGGCACCTGTACAACCTGCGCAAGAAGCGCGGCGAGAGCCTGCGGATCTTCCCCCTCTCGAATTGGACCGAGCTCGATATCTGGCTCTACATCGAGCAGGAGCGCATCCCGATCGTGCCGCTCTACTTCGCCCAGCCGCGTCCTGTGGTGGAGCGCGACGGCCAGCTCATCCTCGTGGACGACGACCGGCTGCCCCTGGAGCCGGGCGAGACCCCGCAGCGGCGCACGGTCCGCTTCCGCACGCTCGGCGACTATCCCCTGACCGGGGCGGTGGAGAGCGATGCGGCCACCCTGCCCGAGATCATCGGCGAGACCCTGGCCGCGCGCACCTCGGAGCGGCAGGGCCGGGTGATCGACAAGGACGGTGCGGGCGCCATGGAGCGCAAGAAGCAGGAGGGCTACTTCTGATGACCATCCATCAGTCCCGCGATTCGTTCGAGACCCCCGCCTTCGGCTACGAGGCGTTCCTGGCCGCCCACCAGCGCAAGGAGGTGCTGCGCTTCATCGCCTGCGGCTCCGTGGACGACGGCAAGTCGACCCTGATCGGGCGCCTGCTGCACGACACCAAGCAGATCTTCGACGACCAGATCACCGCCCTCCAGCGGGATTCCCGCCGGCACGGGACGCAAGGGGCCGAGGTGGACCTCGCGCTGCTGGTCGACGGCCTCCAGGCCGAGCGCGAGCAGGGCATCACCATCGACGTGGCCTACCGCTTCTTCTCCACGGAGACGCGCTCCTTCATCGTGGCCGACACCCCCGGCCACGAGCAGTACACCCGCAACATGGCCACCGGCGCCTCGACGGCGGACGTGGCCGTGATCCTGGTGGATGCCCGCCAGGGCCTCACCCGCCAGACCCGGCGCCACGCCCTGCTGGTCTCGATGCTCGGCATCCGCCGGGTGGCCCTGGCCGTCAACAAGATGGACCTCGTCGGCTGGTCGCAGGACAAGTACGACGCCATCCTCGCGGGCTTTGCCGACTTCACCAAGACCTTCGGCTTCGCTGAGGTGCGGGCCATCCCGCTCTCGGCCAAGAACGGCGACAACGTCGTGCTGCCGGGCACGGCCGCGGCCTGGTACACGGGCACCACCCTGCTCCATTACCTGGAGACGGTGCCGGTGCACGAGGAAGCCCTGGCCGCCCCCTTCCGCATGGCGGTCCAATGGGTCAACCGCCCGGATTCCGAGTTTCGCGGCTATAGCGGGCGCATCGCCAGCGGTCTCATCCGGCCGGGTGATGCCGTCACCGTCGCGCCGTCCGGCCGCACCTCGACCGTGGCGCGCATCCACACCGCGGACGGCGATCTGGAGGTTGCGGGCGAGGACCAGTCGGTGACCCTGGTCCTGGCCGATCAGGTCGATGCTTCCCGCGGCAACGTGATCGTGGCATCCGACCGGCCGATGCGCATCTCGGACAGCCTCGACGTGCGCCTGTTCTGGGCCGCCGAGACCCCGCTTGCGCCGGGCGCCACGCTGCTCGCCAAGATCGGCACCGTGACGGTCAACGCCACCGTCTCGGCGATCCGCACCCGCATCGACCCCGAGACGGGGCAGCCGGGCCCGGCCGACACGCTCGTCGCCAACGACATCGCCGACGTGACCCTGAGCCTCGACCGCCCGGTCGCCTTCGACGCCTATGCAGAGAATCGGGAGACCGGGGGGCTGATCCTGATCGACCGGGAGACCACGGACACGGCGGCCCTCGGCTTGGTGCAGGCCCCGCGCGTCGAGGCCGCCGCGCGGAGTCCGGTTTCCACCGTCGCTCCGAAGCCCGAAGTCGCCCGCGGCTTCATCGCGGGGCTGCGGCGGTTCTTTGGGGGCTGAGTCCCCGGCGCCGTCTCATATCTCGCGACGCGGACGAACTCTCGCAGCCTGTGGCAGCGTTTGCCGACAGGCGGCTCGTCCGACCCATCACCTCACCGGAGATTCGGCGACAGCCGCCTCGAAGGAGCCCTCCAGGGACCGCGCGGATTCCGGAGGGCTCCGTCATAGCCCGCTGGCGCGGGCACTTCAGGATGAGGGAGAGGGGTGGGAGAATCCGGGATTCCGTCTGCGGTATAGTCAGCCCTCGGCGCGGGGGAGACCCCAGGCCTCGGCGAGGAGTTCGTAGGAACGCCGCCGGGCCGCCTGGTCGTGGATAGCGGAGACGATCATGATCTCGTCGGCCTGCGTCGCCTGCGCCAGGGCGGAGAGCTTGGCGCGCAGGGTCTCCGGCCCGCCCACATGCAGCCGGGCGGCGCCCCGGTCGATGCGGGCCCGCTCCATCTCCGAGTAGGGATAGGCTTCCGCTTCCGCGAGGCTCGGCAACGGCGCGTAGTCGCCGCGCTCGCGCCTCAGCGTCGAGAGGCGGGCGCTCATGGCGAGGCGCTCGGCCTCCACGTCCGTCTCCGCGCAGATCGCCGCCACCGCGAGGATCGCGTGCGGGCGCCCGGCCCAGCGCGAGGGCCGGAACAGGCGGCGGTAGTCGAGCATCGGCCCCGCGGCGTCGATACCCGCGAAATGCTGCGCGAAGGCGAAGCCCATGCCGAGCCGGCCGCTCAAGTTCGCGCTGTAATCGGAGGAGCCGAGCAGGAAGACCGGCGGCAGTGGCACGCCCGCCGGCATGACCGTGACCGCGCGGAACGGGTGGCCCTCCGGGAATTCGCCGGTGTCCCAGAGCAGGAGTTCCTGCAGGCGGTCGAGGAAGTCGTCGCCGCCCCGCGGCACCTCGCGGCGGCGCAGGGCCTGGGCCGTGATCCCGTCCGTCCCCGGCGCCCGCCCGAGGCCGAGGTCGATCCGGCCGGGAAACAGCGCCTCCAGCATCTTGAAGCGCTCCGCCACCATCAGCGGTGCATGATTTGGCAGCATGATCCCGCCCGAGCCGACCCGGATGTGGCGGGTCGCGGCCGCGATCTGCCCGACCATGATCTCGGGGGCCGGGCTCGCCACGGAGGGCAGGGCGTGATGCTCGGCCAGCCAGTAGCGGGTGTAGCCGAGGCCGTCGACGTGGCGCGCCAGCGCCAGGGAATCCTGCAGCGCCTGGCCTGCGCTGGCGCCGGCGTTGACGAAGGACAGGTCGAGGACGGACAGGGGCGGCATGGCGGATAGATGGTGTCGGCCCGCCCCGCGTTCGAGGTATGCCCCCGTCGCGGCATGGAAGCCCGGCGAGCCCTGCATGCGGCGCGGAGGCGGGCCAGGGGGCCGTGTTTCGTCCCGCCTTGCCCCTCCGGCGAGCCGGGCCTAAGCAGTTTCGCAAAAGTGGGCACCGGTTTTGCGACGAAAACCTGCGTCCCTTCATAACGAGCGAAGCGGGTGAAGCGTTGGCTTGCCAACGCGAACCTGCTTAGGGTCCGCGCCGCCGCCAACAGGCGGACATCACTCACGAAACCCGACCGGAGCACCGACCCATGGGCTTTCTCGCCGACGCCCTCTCGCGCGTAAAACCGTCCGCGACCATCGCGATGACGCAGAAGGCGCGCGAGCTGAAAGCCGGCGGCATGGACGTCATCAGCCTCTCGGTCGGCGAGCCCGATTTCGACACGCCCCAGCACATCAAGGACGCCGCGATCGAGGCGATCGCCCGCGGCGAGACCAAGTACCCGCCCGTCTCCGGCATCGTCCCCTTACGGGAGGCGATCGCCAAGAAGTTCAAGCGCGAGAACGGCCTCGACTACAAGCCGTCGCAGACCATCGTCGGCACCGGCGGCAAGCACGTCATCTACAACGCGTTGCTCGCCACCCTGAACCCCGGCGACGAGGTCGTGATCCCGCGGCCCTACTGGGTCTCGTATCCGGAGATGGTGGTGCTCTGCGGCGGCACGCCGGTCTTCGCCGAGACCGACATGGCCCACGACTTCAAGCTCCAGGCCGACGAGCTGGACCGCGTGCTCACGCCCAAGACCAAGTGGATCATCCTGAACTCGCCCTCCAACCCCTCGGGTGCTGCCTATTCCCGGGACGAGCTCAAGACGATCACCGACGTGCTGATGCGCTATCCCCACGTCTGGGTGCTCACCGACGACATGTACGAGCACCTGACCTACGGCGACTTCGAGTTCGTCACCCCGGCCCAGGTCGAGCCGGGCCTCTACGAGCGCACGCTCACCATGAACGGCGTCTCGAAGGCCTATGCCATGACCGGCTGGCGCATCGGCTACGCGGCCGGCCCCGAGCACCTGATCAAGGCGATGGACTTCGTCCAGGGCCAGCAGACCTCGGGCGCCTCCACGATCTCGCAATGGGCGGCGGTGGCGGCGCTGGACGGCACGCAGGAGCACCTAGCCCGCTTCAAGGCGGCGTTCCAGGAGCGGCGCGACCTCGTGGTCTCGATGCTGAACCAGACCAAGGGCCTCAAGTGCCCGCAGCCGGAGGGCGCCTTCTACGTCTACCCGTCCTGCGCCGAACTGATCGGCCGCAGGACGGAAGCCGGCAAGGTGATCGAGACCGACGAGGACTTCGTCACCGAACTGCTCCAGGCCGAGGGCGTCGCCGCGGTCCACGGCTCGGCCTTCGGGCTGGGTCCGAACCTGCGCATCTCCTACGCCACCTCGAACACGGCGCTGGAGGAGGCCTGCAACCGCATCCAGCGCTTCTGCGGCTCCCTGCGGTAGACGTTTTTCGACGCCGGCGTGCGTCCGGGCCGTTCGTCCGGACGACGCCGGCTCGCCGGACAGGCGGACGCTCCAGCCATGAAGACCATCGCCGTCATCGCCCCCGGCGCCATGGGCAGCGCCGTCGCCTTAAGGCTGACGGGGGAGGGCGCCCGCGTCCTGACCGCGCTGGACGGACGCAGCGAAGCGACCCGCGCCAGGGCTGCGGCTGCCGGCATGGAGGCGGCCGGGGACGAAGCGCTCGCGGGCGCCGACATCGTCCTCTCGATCGTGCCGCCGGCAGAAGCCGAGGCTCTGGCCCGGCGGCTCTCTCCGCATCTGGCGGCCGCAGCGAGAAAACCCGTCTACGTCGATGCGAACGCGGTCAGC
Organism: Methylobacterium trifolii; assembly: GCF_022179685.1. Classification (GTDB taxonomy): domain Bacteria; phylum Pseudomonadota; class Alphaproteobacteria; order Rhizobiales; family Beijerinckiaceae; genus Methylobacterium; species Methylobacterium trifolii. Next base: position 12,055 of record NZ_BPRB01000033.1, on the reverse strand, counting down.
CCGGAGACGGTGCGCCGCATCGGCGGGATCGTGGCGGCCACCGGCACGCCCTTCCTCGACGGGGCGATCATCGGCCTGCCGCCCAAGCCCGGCACGCCGGGGCCGCGCGTCTACGTGTCGGGCGACGATCCCGCGCCCGCGATGGCGTTGCGCGAGCTCGGCCTGGACCTGCGCGTCTGTCCGGGCGGCGTCGGGGCGGCCTCCAGCCTGAAGATGAGCTATGCCGGCATCAACAAGGGGCTGACGGCGCTCGCCGCCCTGATGGTGCTCGCGGCCGACCGGGCCGGGGCGGGGGAGGCGCTGCTGGCGGAGCTCGCCGAGAACGAGCCGCAGCTTCTCGCCCGCTTCGCCAAGGGCCTGCCGGACATGGTGCCCAAGGCCTATCGCTGGGCGCCCGAGATGCGCGAGATCGCGGGTTTCCTCGGGCAGGACGAGGCCGGCCGCCAGGTTTTCGCGGGAAACGCCCGGCTCTACGAACGCCTGTCGGGGGACGACGGGACCGAGGATATCGCGGCCCTGTTGCGCTTCGCGCAGACCGCCGCGGGCCGGGGCTGATCGGCGAAACGCCGCGCCTCGGTTGCTGTTCGTTGATGCGCCCTCTACATCGGCGGTCCCTGCGGCCTATGCGCCTGAAGGTTTCGCGAGCCCGCTCGGGCCTGCGTGGCGGCGGGGTCGGCAGTGACGGGGCGGTCCGGACCAGTTCTCTGGGCCGTTCCTGTGAGGCTCAGTGGGCCGGGTCGCTGCAGGCGTGTCGGAAGCGCGGGGAACAGGAACCGCGGAGCCGGCGCAAGGCCCACATGAATCGGCCCGGTGCGTGCGGCTGCCCCGTTTCGGGACCCTGCCGCGGACAGCCGTTGCGGCTTCGTTGACGCTCCTGGGCAAGGATCGTGGAGGGCCGGCGAACCGGCTGCGTGCAACCGCGTTCTCTCGGGTCTGACCATCATGCGACGCCTCCTCACCGGCGGCATCAAGGCGATCCTGGCGATCGCCGCGCTCTCTACCGCGGCCCACTGGGCCTTGCGGGTGCAGCGCGAGCCCGCTGCCCCCATCCCGGCGATGGCGAGCCTGCCGGACCCCGTCACCACCGGCTCGATCGAACCGCGCAAGGTCGAGCGTGCGGTCGCCGCCGCCAAGCCGGAAGCCCAGGCACCGGTCCAGGCCCGCGGCCTCGACCAGGGGCACCTCTCCGCCCTCATCGCCAGTACCACGGCCGACAAGGCCCGGCCGCAGAAGGTTCTGGCCAAGCGCTGAGCCGGGATCGCCCCGCGCGACGGTCTCGGCTCTCCGGACCGAAACCGTGCACCGGTCGGTGATTCGCCATCGATCCGGCTTGCGCTGAGCGCGTGCGACGCGCGGCCCGGTTGCGGCGGCCCGGGTGCCCGACGCGCCGGGCCTGAGGTAGGTCGGAGGACCGAATCCCGAACCGTCAGCGTGAAAAGGGCTCCGCGGTGAGCGAAGGACAGGCCGCGACGCCCCGCATCGACGCGGAGGCACGCGAGGCCCCGGCCCGCGAGGTCCGCCCGGACCGCGCACGCCTCGTGGGCATCGGCCTGATGTGCGCCACGGTCGCGTTCTTCTCCTGCCTCGACGCCTCCGCCAAGGGGCTGGCGCTGGCCGGCGTCGACCCCCTGATGACGACCTTCATGCGCTACGCCGTCAGCGTCGCCATGATCTCCCTGTTCGTGAATCCCGTCACCACCCCGAGCGTGGTGCACAGCCGCCGCCTCGGGCTGCAGATCGCGCGCTCGCTGCTGCTGTTCGGCTCCACCGCCCTGAACTTCCTGGCGCTGCGCCACCTGCAACTGGCCGAGACCATCTCGATCCAGTTCGCGGCCCCGCTCACCGTGGCGCTGCTGGCGGGCCCGCTCCTCGGCGAATGGTCCTCGCGCAGCCGCCTCGTGGCGATCGGCGTCGGCTTCCTCGGGGTGCTGGTGATCGTGCGGCCCGGCCTCGGCGCGGTGCATCCGGCGGCCCTGTTCAGCCTCGGCAACGTGCTCTGCTACGCCCTCTACGTCATCACCACGCGCAAGCTCGCGGCCTACGATTCCACCGCCACGACGATGTTCTACTCGGGGCTGGCCGGCCTCGCCCTGATGACGCCCCTGCTGCCCTGGATCTGGACCACCCCGTCCGCGTGGACGGTCTGGGCGCTCCTCGTGGGGATCGGGCTGCTCGGCACGGTCGGGCACTGGCTGCTGGTGCTCGCCCATGCGCGGGCGCCGGCCAACGTGCTGGCGCCCTTCATCTACACCCAGCTCCTGTGGTCGGTCCTGCTCGGGTTCTTCCTGTTCGGCGACGTGCCGAGCCACTGGACGCTGCTTGGCGCGATGATCGTTGTCGGCTCCGGCCTCTACCTGCTCGCGCAGGAGACGATGCGCCGAGAGCGCCGGCCGGCGGCCTGACGCCGCCGGCCGTCCGCCGTCCTCAGCGCTGATGGCGGCGGTGCACCCGGCGGGCCGGGCGGCGCGAGCGCAGGTCGGTGCGGTAGGCGCGCCGGCCCGGATCCAGGCCTAGCGCCCCGTTCACGGTGCCCACCGCGCCGCCGACCGCGCCGCCGACGACCCCGCCCACGGGGCCGCCGACCCGGTTGCCCTCGTCGGCGCCGCGCCGGACGCCGCCGACCAGGCCCTGCGCCTGGGCCGCGCCGGCGAGCGTGAGGGTCGAGAGCGCGAGCGTGGCCGCGATCAGGATGTGTCTCATGGCGTGTTCCCCTTGGATGCGTCCCGAGGCCCGGCACCGGCCGGACGGGACCGATCGCCCCGTCAACGGTCCCGTCCGCGAAAGGTGGCGGTGCCGGCAAAGCTTCCCGCTTGCGTGGTAAAATTGCACCGGCGGGCATCGGAGACGCCCGTCGCGGGTGCGCTCCCGCGTGCCTGCCTGCGCTGGCGCACGGGGCGGGCCGCTGCTAGAACGCCGCCGATGCGCGTCGCCATGACTCCCTGCGGCTCCGGCCGCCTGCGAATTACGGGCCCGGCCCTCGCGTGAGCGCCGCCGCCGCGCGGCTGCGCGGAGGCCGGGATCGCGAGAGTCCAGGACAGCCCCGGCCGGCCTCGTTCGATGCCGGCACCCGTATTCGCCGGACGCGCGCACGATGCACGATCCCAGGACGCCCCGCCCGATGAGCGACCAGACCGACGCGGCTACTCCCGCCCGCGACTATTCCAAGACCCTGTTCCTGCCCCGCACCGAGTTCCCGATGCGGGCCGGCCTGCCCACCCGCGAGCCGCTGCTGCTGGAGCGCTGGGCCACGACCGACCTCTACGGCCAGATCCGCGCGCAGGCCGCCGGCCGGCCGAAATTCGTGCTGCACGACGGGCCGCCCTACGCCAACGGCAACATCCACATCGGCACGGCGCTGAACAAGATCCTGAAGGACGTGATCGTCCGCTCCGCAGGCGCGCTCGGCCAGGACGCGAACTACGTTCCGGGCTGGGACTGCCACGGCCTGCCGATCGAGTGGAAGATCGAGGAGCAGTACCGCGCCAAAGGCCGCAACAAGGACGACGTGCCCGTCATCGAGTTCCGCCAGGAATGCCGGACCTTCGCCGGGCACTGGCTCGACGTGCAGCGGCAGGAATTCAAGCGCCTCGGCGTCACCGGCGATTGGGACCACCCCTACGTGACCATGGCCTACCCGGCCGAGGCCGCCATAGCGTCCGAACTGATGAAGTTCTCGATGTCGGGCCAGCTCTACCGCGGCTCCAAGCCGGTGATGTGGTCGGTGGTCGAGAAGACGGCGCTCGCCGAGGCCGAGGTCGAGTACGAGGAGCACGTCAGCGACACGATCTTCTGTGCGTTTCCGATCCGGGCGGGTGCCGATGCCGGTCTCGCCGGGGCCCGCGTGGTGATCTGGACGACGACCCCCTGGACCATCCCCGGCAACCGCGCCGTCGCCTATTCGAAGAAGATCGCCTACGGGCTCTATCGCGTCACGGAGGCGGCACCTGAGAACTGGGCCAAGCCCGGCGACACCTACCTGCTGGCCGATTCTCTTGCCGCGACGGTGTTCAAGGCCGCCCGCGTCGAGGGCTTCGCGCGCGTGGCCGACGTGCCCGTCTCCGCCCTGTCCGGCCTGACGCTCGCCCATCCGCTCGCCGGCCACGGCTACGACTTCGACGTGCCGATGCTGGAGGGCGACCACGTCACCGACGAGGCGGGCACCGGCTTCGTCCACACGGCGCCCGGCCACGGCCGCGAGGATTTCGAGCTCTGGATGGCCGGCGGCCGCAGCCTCGCCGCCCGCGGCATCGAGACCCGCATCCCCTACACCGTCGACGCGGACGGCGCCCTGACGCAGGACGCCCCCGGCTTCACCGGCCGGCGCGTGCTCACCGACAAGGGCGAGAAGGGCGATGCCAACAAGGCGATCATCGCCGCGCTCGCCGAGGCCGGGGCGCTCGTCGCCCGCGGGGTGCTGCGCCACCAGTATCCGCATTCCTGGCGCTCGAAGAAGCCGGTGATTTTTCGCAATACACCGCAATGGTTCATCGCCATGGACCGGCCGGTGCCGTCGCTGGACGGTAAGACGCTGCGCGACGTGGCACTTCAGGCGATCGACGACACGCAGTGGGTCCCGCCGCAGGGCAAGAACCGCATCAACGGCATGGTCGAGAACCGCCCCGACTGGGTGGTCTCGCGCCAGCGCGCCTGGGGCGTGCCGATCAGCGTGTTCGTCCACCGGGAGACCGGTGAAATCCTGAAGGACGCGGCGGTCAACGCCCGGATCGTGGCGGCCTTCGCGGCCGAGGGCGCCGACGCATGGTTTGCTGAGGACGCCGTCCGGCGCTTCCTCGCCCCCGAGCACGACCCGGCGCAGTACGAGAAGGTGGCCGACGTCCTCGACGTCTGGTTCGATTCCGGCTCCACCCACGCCTTCGTGCTGGACGATCCCGAGCAGTTCCCGGGCCTGGCGGGCGTGAGCCGCCGACGCGACGGCGGCCGGGACCGGGTGATGTACCTGGAGGGCTCGGACCAGCACCGGGGCTGGTTCCAGTCGTCGCTCCTCGAATCCTCCGGCACGCGCGGCCGGGCGCCCTTCGACATCGTGCTGACCCACGGCTTCGTCCTCGACGCCAAGGGGCTGAAGATGTCGAAGTCGAAGGGCAACGTCGTCGCGCCCCAGAGCGTCATCAAGGATTCGGGCGCCGACATCCTGCGCCTGTGGGTCTCGGCCTCCGACTACACCGACGACCTGCGCATCGGCCCGGAGATCATCAAGACCTTCGCGGAGACCTACCGCAAGCTCAGGAACAGCTTGCGCTGGATGCTGGGTTCCCTCGCCCACCGCGTCCCAGAAGATGACGTGGACTACAAAGAAATGCCGGAGCTGGAGCGGCTGATCCTGCACCGCCTGTCCGAACTCGACGGCGAGATCCGCGAGGCCTACGGCGCCTTCGACACCAAGCGGGTGGTGGCCCTGCTGAACGGCTTCATGACCGGCGACCTGTCGTCCTTCTACTTCGACGTGCGCAAGGACGCCCTCTACTGCGATCCGATCTCCTCCCCCGTCCGCCGGGCGGCCCTCCAGGTCATCGACGAGGCCTTCCGGCGCGTCACGATCTGGCTCGCCCCCGTGCTCGCCTTCACGGCCGAGGAGGCCTGGCTCGACCGGTATCCGTCCGAGACCGGCTCGGTGCACCTCCAGACCCTGCCCGAGACCCCTGCGGACTGGCGCGACGCCGGCCTCGCCGAGCGCTGGCACAAGATCCGGCGGGTGCGCCGGGTGGTGACGGGCGCCCTGGAGATCGAGCGGGCGGGAAAGCGCATCGGCGCGAGCCTGGAGGCGGCCCCGGTCGTCCACGTCGCCGACCGCGACCTGCTGGCGGCGCTCGACGGCGTCGACTTCGCCGACGTCTGCATCACCTCCGCGATCACCGTGACCGAAGGAGAGGGGCCCGCCGACGCCTTCCGCCTCGACGAGGTCCGCGGCGTCGCCGTGGTGCCGGCCTTGGCCGAGGGCCGGAAATGCGCCCGGTCCTGGCGGGTGGACCCCGAGGTCGGCACCGATCCGGATTATCCGGACGTGACGCCCCGCGACGCGCGGGCCCTGCGGGAATGGGACGCCGCCCACCCCGAGGCGAGCGCGGCGTGAGGCGGTCGGACGGTCTTTCCCTTCCCCTTCGCGGGGGAGGGGGCGGTGCGGTCGCGTGCCGGGAGCGGGCGTCGTGACCCCGTTCCGTCTCGGCCTCACCGCCCTGCTCGCCACCTTCGCCCTCGATCAGGCGTCCAAGCTCTGGCTCTACCTCGGCACGGACCTCGTGCTGACGCAGCCCTGGCGCTTCGGCCCGTATGCCGAGTTCGTCGTGGTCTGGAACCGCGGCGTCTCCTACGGGCTGTTCCAGCAGGAGGGCGGCTTCGGGCGCTGGCTGCTGGTGGCCCTGTCGCTCGCGGCCGCCCTGGGCTTGGGCGTCTGGATGGGCCGGACCGGCTCCAGGCTGCTGGCGCTTGCCCTCGGCCTCATCGCCGGCGGGGCGCTCGGCAACGCCGTCGACCGGGCGGCCTACGGGGCGGTGTTCGACTTCGTGCACCTGCACGCCGGAGGCTGGTCCTGGTACGTGTTCAACGTGGCCGATGCCGCGATCGTGGCCGGCGTCGTCGGCCTGATCCTCGACAGCCTGATGCCGGACCGCACCCGTTCGCCGAACGATTCCACGCCGTCGGCATAGCCGGCACACGACAAACCCGTGCCGTCGCGTGGATGGATTGGCTCCCAGCGGTCAAGGCGCCATACGATCGCCGGAAACCGGCCTCAGGCCGGGTAAGCCGGATCAGGCCGCCACCCGTGCGGCCGCCCCCAGGCCCCGGACGTGGGGCTCGGGCAACCGGCCGGAACCTGTGGGGCAGCATGACCGGGTATCGCAAGGTCCATCTCATCGCGGCGGGCAGCCTTGCCGGGCTCCTCGCGACCGCCTCCGCGCAGGCGCAGGAGCGCGGCGAGTTCCTGCGCGACGGCCTCAGCACCCTGGGCCTGCTGGAGAAGCAGCAGGACCCGATCGAGTATCGCGAGCGCGCGCCCCTGGTGATGCCGCCCAAGCTCGACGGGAAGAACCTCCCGGCGCCCCGCCCCCGCGCGGCCTCGCCGCAATGGCCCAAGGAGCCGGAGGTCGCCGCCCGCGAGCGCGCGGCCGAGGAGCGCCGCGTGCCGCGGGGCAACCAGACCCAGGGGCGCTACAACGACAACAACGCCACCATGTCGGTGGACGAGATCCGCGGCGGCCGGCGCGCCGATGCCAACCTCACCCGCGAGGTCGAGCGCAAGCCCGGCGACAACAGCCGCGACTCGTTCTGGGTCAACCCCATCGACCTGATGCTCGGCAAGAAGGACGAGAAGGCCGAGCCTGCCCTGGCCGAGCCCGACCGGGACATCCTCACCGACCCGCCCAACGGCTACCGCCGGGCGCCCAAGAAGATCGTGCGCGCCAACAGCGACCCGATCAACAACGCGAGCCGCGAGCGGGAGGAGTCCGATCCGGGCGCCTACCTGCGCGCCCAGCAGCGCAACTGACGCCTGACGAATCGAATTTGCCGGCCCGTGGCTCCCCTGCGACGGTGGCCGGCAACGGGTGGCGCGATCTGAGTGACCGGTACGGGACTTGCCCCGCCGGAGAGTCCGATACGGCCTGCGTCGCGGAATCGGACGATTCCGCCGCACGGGCCGGCAGAAGGAAGACGGAATGCACCTGTTCAGGAAGGCGACGCCCACCCTCTTTCCCCGCCCGGCTCATGCGAGCGCCGGACGTGCGGAGGCGGCCCCGTTCGGGCGGTCCGAGGCCGGTGGCCCGGAGGTCACGGCCTTCACCCTGGACAACGGCCTCGACGTGGTCGTGGTGCCCGATCACCGCGCCCCCGTGGCGACCCACATGATCTGGTATCGCAACGGCTCGGCCGACGATCCGCTCGGCCAGTCGGGCATCGCCCACTTCCTCGAGCACCTGATGTTCAAGGGCACCGAGACCCATCCCGTCGGCGCCTTCTCGCAGGCGGTCTCGGGGCTCGGCGGCCAGGAGAACGCCTTCACCTCCTACGACTACACCGCCTATTTCCAGCGGGTGGCCCGCGACCATCTCGGCACGATGATGGCCTTCGAGGCCGACCGCATGACCGGCCTCGTCCTCGACGACGCGGTGGTGGCGCCCGAGCGCGACGTGGTGCTGGAGGAGCGCCGCATGCGGGTCGAGACCGACCCCTCCGCCCAGCTCTCCGAGGCGATGGCGGCCTCGCTGTTCGTGCACCACCCCTACGGCATTCCGATCATCGGCTGGATGCACGAGATCGAGGGGCTGAACCGCGGCCACGCCCTCGACTACTACAAGCGCTTCTACACCCCGGAGAACGCCATCCTGGTGGTGGCCGGCGACGTGACCCCCGACGAGGTCCGGCGCCTGGCCGAGCAGACCTACGGACGCGTCGCCCCCCAGGGCAAGCGCCCCGAGCGGGTGCGGGCGCGCGAGCCCGAGCCGAAGGCCCTGCGGCGTCTGGCCGTGGCCGACCCCAAGGTCGAGCAGCCGACGCTCCAGCGCCTCTACCTGACGCCGTCCTGCATCACCGCCCGCGACGGCGGCTGCCACGACCTCGAACTGCTGGCCGAGGTGCTGGGCGGGGGCTCGACCTCCTACCTCTACCGCAAGTTGGTGATGGAGACCGGCCTCGCGGTGAATGCGGGCGCCTGGTACATGGGCTCGGCCATCGACGACACCCGCTTCTCCGTCTACGCGGTGCCCGCCGAGGGCGTCAGCCTGGAGAAGCTCGAGGAGGCCGTGGACGGCGTGCTCCGCCGGGCGCCGGCCGAGGCGCTCGATGCCGAGGCGATGGAGCGGGCCAAGACCCGGCTGGTCGCCGAGACGGTCTATTCCTCCGACAGCCAGTCCTCGCTCGCGCGAATCTACGGCTCGGCGCTGGCCATCGGCGAGACCATCGAGGAGGTGCGCCGCTGGCCCACCGACATCGAGGCCGTCACCCGCGACCGCCTCGCCCTGGCCTCCGAGCGCTGGCTGACGCCGTCCCGCTCCGTCACCGGCTACCTGACCAAGCCCCGCGATCCCGACGCGCCCTTCGCCGTCGCCGCGGAGTAGCGGACGCCCACGCCTGCATCGGCCCGCGGCGCCCCGCGCCGCGCCCCCAGAACGAAGAAGACGAGGTTCCCATGAACTTGGCCGAGACTGCCGCCCGCACCGCGAGCTCGCCCACGACGGCGCTGCCCGTCGTCTCCGCCGCCGGCGTCGAGGCGTGGCACGTCGAGTCCCCCGTCGTCCCGATGATCGCGCTGGCCTTCACCTTCGAGGGTGGTGCGGCGCAGGACCCGGAGGGCAAGGCCGGCTGCGCGCAGATGCTGGCCCGCCTGCTGGACGAGGGCGCGGGCGACCTCGTCTCCGACGCCTTCCAGGAGCGCCTCGCCGCGCGCGCGATCGAGCTCAGCTTCCATGCCGGGCCGGACGCCGTCGGCGGCTCCCTCAAGATGCTGCTCAAGCATGCCGACGAGGCGGTGGCGCTGCTGGCCCTGGCGCTGGCCAAGCCGCGCTTCGACACCGACGCCATCGAGCGCGTGCGCGGGCAGATGATCGCCGGCCTGCGCTACCAGCAGAACGATCCCGGCGTGATGGCCTCGCGCCGCTTCTTCAAGGAAGCCTTCGCCGGCCATGCCTACGGCCGCCCATCCTCGGGTACGATCGAGAGCGTCGCCGCCATCACCCGCGACGACCTCGTCGCCCTGCACGCGCAGGTGGTCGGCCGCGGCCGGGTCAAGGTCGCCGCCGTCGGCGCCATCGGTGCGGACAGGCTGGCCGAGAGCCTCAACCTCGCCTTCGGCGCCCTGCCCGAGGCCGGTGCCCTCAAGGCGATCCCCCGCACCACCGTGCAGGACCTCGGCCGCCGCGTCGTGGTGGACCTCGACGTGCCGCAATCGGTGATCCGCTTCGGCATGGCGGGCGTGGCCTGGCGCGACCCCGACTTCATCCCGGCCTACGTCCTGAACCACATCCTGGGCGGCGGCTCCTTCACCTCGCGCCTGTTCCAGGAGGTGCGCGAGAAGCGCGGGCTCGCCTACTCGGTCGGCACCTCGCTCGTCAGCCACCGCTCCGCGGCGATGGTCTGGGGCTACATCGCCACCAAGAACGAGCGCGTCGGCGAGGCAATGGGCGTGATCGGCGACGAGATCGCCCGCCTGATCGGCGACGGCCCTTCCGACGAGGAGTTGCAGAAGGCCAAGGACTACCTCACCGGCTCCTACGCGCTCGGCTTCGACACCTCGACGAAGATCGCCCACCAGCTCGTGCAGATCGCCTTCGAGGAACTCGGCATGGACTATATCGGCCGCCGCAACGAGATGGTCTCCCGCGTGACGCAGGACGACATCCGCCGCGCCGCCGGCCGGACCTTCGCCGACGGGCGCATGCTCGCCGTGGCCGCGGGCCGTCCGACCGGGTTCTGAGCCCGGGTCTCGGGCCGGCCCGGTTTCGGCTAACCGGGCCGGACGATCGCGTCCGTATCGCCGGGAACTCCCGCGCGGGCCCGGCCCTTGCCTCTCGTCGGGCGGCTGCGACCCCGAGAGTTCGCGTTGCGGAGCGAGATCATGAGCGAATCCCCATCCGTCGAAGGCCCTGAGCACGCCACCGGCCTCAGGACGGTGGCCGAGCGGCACGGCGTCGGCCTCGACGCGGTTCGCCACCTGATGCGGGCCCTGGAACGGGGCCATGGCAGGATGGCCCAGTTCGACCATCCCGACCTCGGCGGCATGGGCCAATGGTTCTCCGGCGGCATGGTCATGGTCGGCCGGATGTTCGACGCCGACCTCAAGGCGCGGGTGAGCGCGCTGTGCACGGAACTTGCCGCCGCGCTGCCGGCGGGCGGCTGGTCGTCCGACGGGGGCACGACCGGCGCACGCGGGGGCGGCGAATGGTGGCCCGCCGGCCTCGGCACGCCCTCGACCGCCGGCTCGCAGGACGGCATGCGCTACGCCTACTTCCCCGAGAGCCGGCGGTTGGCGATCGAGTCGGGGGCCGGCATCGACCTCTACGACACCGGCGAGCACCGCATCTCCGGCGTCTCGCAGTCCAACGGCACCCTGGGCTTCACCGGTCCGCACGGGACCATCGCCCTGGACCGCCTCAAGCGCATCGAGGCGGAGGCCGCGGCCCCCCGGCAATCCGACCCCGCCGGAAAGCCTCCGGCCGGGGAGACGCCGGCCTCCGCGCCCGAGGGCGACGTCATCGCCACGATCGAGCGGCTGGCGGCGCTCCTTGCCCGCGGCGTCCTGACCGAGCGGGAGTTCTCGGACAAGAAGGCCGAGCTTCTGGCCCGGCTCTGACGGTTCTGCACGGACCGATCCGCCGCGCATGGCCCTTGCCCGCAGCCTCGTGGATATCGAGACGATCTACCACGAGCCGGCGGTGGCCGAGTTCGCGCGCGGTCGCGAGATTCTGGCCCGCTATCCCGATGCGGCGCGCATCGTCGTGCCCTCGCACTGGAACATCCCCGAGCTGCACGGCAATGCCGGCTCGGTGGAGGACTGGGTCCGCATCAAGCGCTCGACGCTGGTGCTCGGGGTGAAGAAGGGCCTCGCCATGCGGCCCAACGGGCGCAGCGCCCACTTCATCGCGCCCTCGACCTCGAACGGCTGCGCCATGGCCTGCGCCTATTGCTACGTGCCCCGCCGCAAGGGCTTCGCCAACCCGATCTCCCTGTTCGTGAACGTGGAGGCGGTCTGCGCGGCCGTCAGGCGCCATGCCGGCCGACAGGGAAAGCTGCCCGAGCCCGACGCGATCGACGGGCAGGCCTGGGTCTACGACATCGGCGAGAACGGCGACCTCTCCGTCGACGCCGCGATCTGCGACACCGTCCGCGACCTCGTCGCCCTGTTTCGCACGCTGCCCAACGCCAAGGGCTCGTTCGCGACCAAGGCCGTCAACCCCGACCTGCTGGCCTACGATCCCCAGGGGCGGACCCGCATCCGCTTCTCCTTGATGCCGGCGCGCATCGCCAGGGTCGTCGACGTGCGCACCGCCCCGATCCACGAGCGGATCGCGGCCACGAAGGCGTCGATGGCCGCGATCCGCTCGTG
>NZ_BPRB01000032.1 GCF_022179685.1 Methylobacterium trifolii | reverse complement strand
GCGCGGCGGCATGTCCTGGTGGCGGGCGGCATCGGCGTGACGCCTCTCCTCGCCATGGCACGCACACTGTCGGCTCAAGGTGCCGATTTCGAGTTCCATCTCTGCGCGCGCTCCATGATCCATGCGCCGCTTCTCGCAGACCTGCGCACCGTCTGTGGGCCCCGCCTGCACGACTGGTTCTCCGAGGAAGGCCGGCGCTTCGATCCGGCGCTCCTGCGCGGCCCTGACCCGAGCACCAACGTCTACGCCTGCGGCCCTCAGCGTCTCACCGAGGCCGTGCAGGCGGCGCTCGCCGCGAACGGCTGGCCGCCGGAGCGGGTCCATGTCGAGCACTTCGCCGCCGTCTTGGACGAGAACTTCAAGCCGGAACCGTTCGACGCGCGGATCGCCTCTACAGGCGCGGTGCTCCACGTGCCTGCGGACCGTTCGCTCCTCGACGTGCTGCGCGACCACGGCTTCTCCCAGCCCTCCTCGTGCGAACTCGGGGTCTGCGGTGCCTGCGAATGCGGCTACCGCGACGGCACGGTAATCCACCGCGATGCAGTGCTCCCGATCGGGAAGCGCCAGGATCGGATGACCCCGTGCGTCTCGCGCGCACGGGTCGGTGTGACCCTCGACCTCTGATCCGCTCGGTCGCGACGGATCGGCAGTTGGACGCCGGTGATGCCGACGGATCGGAAGAGGTGGCGCGCCGTGATGTCGAGACATTCCGCGAGATGACAAAGCAGAAGGTCGTCCACATCCGAGCGGCGTAGCATAGGGCTTAAGCGTAGGGCGCAAGTCAGCGGGAGGGGGTCTTCTGAGGCATCGGTGCCGGGATGTCGCCAAAGCCCGCTTGCGCCAAAATTGCACATCGCACGTCGGCCACGGCATCGGCGAAGGTCGGACCCAGTTTCGAATATCGCGCGGTGGTCGCGGTTCGGCGTCGGTAGCGGCTCGTAAGCCGCGCAGCCAGCTGAGTGACAATGGAGAATAGCGCGAGCAGGCAGGGGGGTGTTGCAGGCGATTGCCCGGTTGGACCACTGCCGTTGGTTCTAGACGCCGAGATGAATGCGCACTCCTGAAGGTGACCACGACGTTCCGCCGACGCATGAGCCACGCTACGATCACGAGGTCGCACCTCGGCAGCCAGCGGCGCGTTTGCAGGGCAAAGTTGGCTGCCGACGTCGAGCATCGACATGTGCCGACGACCCTGCTCGCGGGAGGCGCGTTCGCCCGGGCGGGTTCGGCTCGGGATCAGCCAGTCGTCGGCCCGCAGCCCCCGAAGGTTAAGCCAAGCCGCAAGCACCTTTCGGATGGCCTCGTTAAGCTCGAAGGGCAGTAATCGGCCGCCTTTCTGATTGATGAATATCATGCGCAGGCGGACGCCGTCGTTTAAGTGGACCTTTGAAAGCTCGAGATCGGTCAACCGGGAGAGCGATTCCGCGTCGTCACCTCGAACAGCGCTTGTAATCGGCGCCGTCGTATTCGATTGCTCCATCTCCCTTTACGAGCAGCTTGAGGGTGCGCCGCTTTCTTGGGCCTTCGAGGGGCTTGCAGACGCCCGTGAGTGAGTAGGCATTCGGGCCAGTCTGCTTCACGCCAGTGATCTCACAGCCCCCTTGACCACCCTCGCCAGTGCTCGATCCCTCGAACGCGACGTAGCCGCCTTCATTCCCTTCCTTTGCAGCTTTGCAATCATCCGCGTCAATCCCGTAGATACCCGAGATCGGAAGGTCGACTGCTAAAGCAGAAGAAGATCCTGCACACAGAGCAATGAGCCCGATAATCGTAGCCGTTCGCATCTGAGAACTATGGCAGCCCTATCATGCTTGTTCAATCCGCTTTGGGCCTAAGATTGTCGTCATGATCGTGCACTGCGGCGTGACGCCAACGACCGAGCGGTCTGCTTCGGCACTGCGCCATGAGCGGAAGTCGGCTGCCCGTCTGGAAGCGGACATGCTGCTTACGACGCAACGCAGTCGTTCATGAGCGTCCGTGCGGCTCCCGTAAGCAGACGTATGTTTCGCCCTCACTTGGGGAGTTGCGCGCCCAAACCGCTCATTCGATTTGTCGGGCTTTCTGCGCCGGAAGCAGACACTAAGCTTGGAAGCCCCCGGTGAACGGTTGAATCGTGCGCTCGCTCACCGTGGCGACCCGAAGCGGCTCCTTGCGCCCGCGCAAGGGACGGGAGCCGAGATCCGACACTAGGAACTCGATGGGCATTTGACCAAGGCGGTCGAGAAGATCGCCCGAGACTAGGACGTCGACGCCGAGTTCCTTGGCCAACCCTTCGAGTCGGCTCGTCGTATTCAGCGCGTCTCCAAAATGAGCGATCTTGCGGCGTTCAAGCCCGATTTCAGCCGTCACGACAGGGCCGCAATGGAGCGCAGCCCGGAAGGTGGGGACTTCGCCGAAGCGCGCGATCCACTGTTCGGAATCGTCTTTGATCACCCGTGCAAAATCGAAAAGGCAACGCAGGCAGGCAGCGTCCTGCGTGCCCCGCTCCATCGACCAGCTCACGAGCGCCATGTCTCCCACGTAATCATCGATGGAACCGCGCGACCTGTGGACCGGTCCGGCGAGTGCGCTGAAGATCGCTCCCAACCAGCGTTGAGCGGCGAGGTCGCCATGTTCTTCCGCGAAGCGGGTCGACCCCGTTACATCGAGGAACATGAAGATGCGTTCCTCCGTGATCGGGCGGTGGTAGCGTCCGATCAGCAAGCTCGCGAAGACGCGCGGTCCCATCAGATCGCGGACACGGAAGACGAAAGTCGCGAGCGCGGATATCCCAAGCGCATAGGCGAATCCCGATTCCGACATCATCATGGCGGCACGAGCGTCCGGCATGTAGCCGAACCCGTGGTTCAGGATGGTTCCGGCCGCTGCGTTCCCAACCGCGATGGTGGCAACATAGGTGGCAACGGTAGCGACCATGAAGATGGGGGTGGCGGCGCGGCGGATGAGGTCGCGCCAACCGCGCAGAAGCAGGCCTCGCTCATAGAGCAGGACCGGGAAGCCGATGAACGCGCCGCGAACCGCGGAAACGAACAGTTCGGCGTCGAACGCCATACTGTAAAGCAGGCCCGCCACCAGTCCGATGATGGGTGCCAGGATCCAGAAGCCGGCGCGCGTGGCATGCATGAATCGGTTCAGGGATCAGACCCGCGTTTCGCACCAACTCGACCAATCGGTGCTCGGCCGTCTAATGCGAGTACGGTGTAAAGACCAAGTCCGACCCGGGTGACAAGTCGCGCAGCTTTGTGTGGCAGGCGAAGCATGACTGCGTGAGTGAGACATTCTTGTTGGCGACACCGGCATCGAACTGCCCGTAGCCCCAACCTCCCGTGTCGGCGTAGCGCTTCGAATCCTTGATGCTGATCTGCACGTTCGTCGGCGCGCCAGCCACGAAGGATTGGGGAGCCGGGAAGACGGCGTCGTTGCGGGGCGAGGGTTCGTAGCGCCAAGCCAGCCGGGCGATGACAGCGCCATCCGGAAAAGGGCGGGTCCCGTCTCGGAAGGCCTTGAGTGCGATCTCGTTGCCCAGGATCGCCCGTATGTCGTTGTTGGCTCCGTTCTCCTGCGCGACGCTCACGAGCTTCCAGTCGCGATAGCCCTCAGGCAACCTGACACCATAGATCGGCGACGCGTCGTCGGGTTGCGCACGGGCCGTTACCAGGGCCGCGACACCGACCGTGACTGAGGTCAGCGCGGCCGCGCAGGCAAGCACGGTCCTCATCGAGTATTCTCCCTTAAGAGCGTAGCGGATCATCGGAGGGCGAAGTCCCTCAGCCTGAGAACTTATCGACCGCGACGATCGCCTGGACGAACGCGTCCGGAGCCTCCTGCGGCAGGTTGTGACCAACGCCGCCCGTGATCGTGCGGTGCTCGTAGCGTCCGGCGAACTTGCTGGCATATGCCGACGGGGCAGGGTGCGGCGCGCCGTTGGCGTCGCCCTCCATCGTGATCGTTGGCACAGCGATATTCGGGAACGCTGCCAGCTTCCGCTCGATCTCGTCGTAGCGGGCTTCGCCTTGAGCAAGTCCAAGCCGCCAGCGGTAGTTGTGGATCGAAACTGCCACATGGTCGGGATTGTCGAAGGCCGGCGCGGAGCGCGCGAAGGTTGCGTCGTCGAATTTCCACTGCGGAGAAGCCAACTCCCAGATCAACCGAACGAAGTCGCGGGTGTTGCGCGCGTAGCCTTCGCGACCCCGCTCGGTCGCGAAGTAGAACTGGTACCACCACTGCAGTTCGGCCTTCGGCGGCAGCGGCATCGCGTTCGCGGCCTGGCTCCCGATCAGGTAACCGCTGACGGAGACGAGACCTGTGCAGCGCTCGGGCCAGAGCGCGGCGAGGATGCAGGCCGTCCGCGCACCCCAATCGTATCCGCCGACGAGCGCCTTCTGAACCTTGAGGGCGTCCAGGAAGGCAAGAGCATCCACCGCCAGCGCGGCCTGCTGCCCATTGCGCATCGTCGCATCCGACAGGAAGCGGGTCGCGCCGTAGCCGCGCAGGGAGGGGATCAGCACGCGGTAGCCCGCTTTGGCGAGCGCGGGGGCCACGTCCGCGTAGCTGTCGATGTCGTAGGGCCAGCCGTGCAGTAGGAGGACCGGCTTGCCATCCTCCGGGCCGGCCTCGGCATAGGCGACATCGAGGTGGCCCGCCGCGATCCGCTTCAGCGCGCCGAACGACGCATGAGACCCAGGGGCCGCCATTTGGGACGGGTTGCCGGGGCTTGCCCTCTGCGCGGCGGCTGGGGCGATCTCGGCGGTCAGGCCGACGGCGAGGCCGGCGACGGCACGTGCGAGCATCTGGCGTCGATCGGGTCCTGGTGCTTGGGTCATCTCATCACCTTGTTGTCGATGAATGTCGTGTTCTTCAGTGCCGCGACGCGATGGCGGTCAGACGACGACCAGGACCACGTCGATGTTGCCGCGGGTCACTTTCGAGTACGGGCAGATCTGATGGGCCCGCTCGACGATCTGCTCCGCCAGCGCGAGTTCGAGGCCAGGCACCGCGATGGTCAACCGCGCGCTGAGGTGGAAGCCGTCGCTGTCTTGGTTGAGACCGATCTCCGCATCGATACGCGGCGGCTCCGGGAGTGCGAGGTGGAGCGTGCGGGCGGCGCGCTCCATCGCGCCTTCGAAGCAGGCGGACCAGCCGGCCGCGAAGAGTTGCTCCGGATTGGTCCCGTCACCGGCGCTTCCAGGCCGGGAGAGCTTCAGGTCGAGCCTCCCGTCCGAACTCTGCGCTCTTCCCTCGCGCCCGCCCGCTGTGTGGACATGGGCCGTGTAGAGGCGTTTTGCCGTGTCTGCCATGTTCGATGCTCCCTCGGACTGGTGGCGGCTACGCGCGGAACGAGCGCAAGGCGGCGCGGAGCTCGGTGGCGAACAGCTCCGGCTCCTCCCAGGCGGCGAAATGGCCGCCCTTCGACGCCTTGTTGAAGTAGACGAGACTGCGGTAGGCGCGCTCAGTCCAGCGTCTCGGCGCTCGGTAGATCTCGCCCGGGAAAATCGTCACGGCGGTCGGCAGGTCGATATCGACCGCGTTGAAATTGTTGGCGTTATTCTCCCAGTAGAACCGCGCCGCCGAGGTCGCCGTGTCGGTCAGCCAGTAGAGGGAGATGTCGTCCAGCATCTCGTCGACGGTGAGAGCCCGCTCGGGCGCGCCGCCCGGATAGGTCCAGGCCGCGAACTTCTCGTAGAAGAAGGCGGCGAGGCCGCTCGGCGAGTCAGAGAGACTGTAGCCGAGCGTCTGCGGCTTCGTCGTCATCATCGCCGCGTAGGCGCCTCCCGTCCGGTAGAACGACTCCAGCTGGTCGAAGGCCGCGCGCTCGTCCGGCGGCAGCTCGGCTGGGGCCGGGGCACCGCACCGCAGTAGGTCCGCAATCTCGGGAGGGACGGTCGCCGGCATGTTCACGTGGATGCCGGCCAGCCCGGGCAGCCTGAGACGGGCCATCGCATCGGAGATCACCGATCCGTGGTCTCCACCCTGCGAGACGTAGCGACTGTAGCCGAGCCGTCGCATTAACTCGGCCCAGGCCCGACCGACGCGCTCCGGACCCCATCCGGTCTCCCGCGGCTTGTCGGAGAAGCCGTGGCCGGGGATGGACGGGATGACAAGGTGGAAGGCGTCCTGCGCCGTTCCGCCATGCGCCTCCGGGTCTGTCAGCGGCGCGACCGCCTCCAAGAACTCGGCGACCGATCCAGGCCAGCCGTGGGTGAGAATAAGCGGCAGGGCGTCCGCGTGCTTCGAGCGGACGTGGATGAAGTGGATGCCGAGACCGTCAATGCTGGTGACGAATTGCGGCAGCGCGTTGAGGCGGGCCTCGAAGCGGCGCCAATCGTAGTCGCGCTCCCAGGTGTTGAGCAGATGCTCCAGCCGGTCGCGGGGCACGCCCTGCGACCAGTCGGTCACGGTCTCGCGCTCCGGCAGTCGCCGCATGCGGAGCCTGGCTCGCAGGTCGTCGAGTGCCCTGTCCGGAACGGCGACGCGGAACGGCTGGATGATCTCCGCGTCGGCGACGCTACCCGCCGCTTGTGGCCGTGCGGCAAGATTCGTGCTGCGCCCCATAGCACCAGCGGCCAATACAGCCCCGGCACCGAGCACCCACGTTCGACGATTCGCATCGCCTTCTACAGACATCGTCACGTCTCCGTGCATTGAGCCGACATGAACCGCCGTTCTTGTGCTGATTGTGTGCAATGGAACGGCTATTTGTAATCGGATGTATCGTGCCGGTACGAAGCCGAAGCCCGCTGCCGACGATAGCCTCGGTCCCTCAGAGCGTGAGGCCGCCGTCCATGGTCAGGCTCGCGCCGGTCATGAAGCCGGCCTCGGCGCGGGCGAGGTAAGAGACGAGACCGGCGATCTCGGCAGGTTCGGCGATGCGCTTGAGCGGGCTTCGCTCGGAAAGCGTATCGATAAAGCCGGCGCTCAAGTCCGTGCGTGTCGGCCCAGGCTGAACGTTGTTGACGGTAATCTTCCGTGGCGCGAGATCGCGGGCCAGACCTTTGGCCATCGCTGCAACCGCGGCCTTAGTAAACTGGTACACGCTCGATCCGGCAAAGCCAGTCCATTCAGCCGAGCAGCTTCCGATCGTAACCACGCGACCGCCATCGGACACATGCGGAAGGGCCGCCTGAACCGCTAAGAACACGCCCCGAATGTTGACGTCGATCATCAGGTTTAGATCGTCGAGGGAGACGGCGTCGACCGTGCCAAGTTTGAGTATGCCGGCATTGACGACAACGAGTCCAATCGAGCCGAGGCGCTCGCCGGCCGCGTCCGCCGCAGTACGGATCGCGGCGGGGTCGGCGCTGTCGGCCTGGATGGCGGTGGCCCGGCCGCCTCTCGCCTCAAGGGCACTGGCTAGGTCCCGTGCAGTGTCCGCGCGCGACGCGAAGGTGAAGGCGACCGCGTAGCCGTCTTCGACGAGGCGCGACACGATCGCGGCGCCGATGCCGCGCGATCCCCCATACACGAGGGCTGTTTTGGGAGCGTCGCCTACCGCCGTGATCATCGCAGATCCTTTATGGAACGATCAGTCAATTTAGGTTCAAATGAAAGCTGGGTGCTAGTACAGAGCGCGCAGCGCCGTACGGCCCAGCGCCTCAAGCCTGACCGCGTCGGCTCCGCCCCGCGCGGCGACCCGGATGCCCGCGAAGGCGGCGAACAAGAAGTCGACCACCTCCCCGGGCTGCAAATCCATGGTGACGTCGCCGTCAGCCTGCGCCTCGCGGACGCGCTCGACGATCGCGGCGCGCAGCACCCGGTCTGCGGCCGCGTTGATCTTCGCGATCTCCGGCTTCGAACTGCCGAATTCGCAGATCGCGCCAACGCCGAGGCAGGCGCTGCGCGCCGTCTCCACGACCCGCTCCATCATCGCGCGGAGCCCATCGACGGCTCGGGTCTGCCCCCGGAGGCTCGCGACGTGCGCATTCCCTTCCAGCACGTTGTAGCGCTGCAGTGCCGCCTGGTAGAGGCGCCACTTGTCGCCGAACGTGTCGTAGAGGCTCTGGCGGCCGATCCCCATAGCTCCCACGAGCATGTCGGCCGAGGTACCCTCGAAGCCGTGCTCGCGGAACACGCTGATGGCCGCATCGAGTGCGACCTCCGCGTCAAAGGCTTTCGTCCTCGCCATGGCGTCCTTTAAGCGATCTTGGAACGATCAGTCAAGATAGCTTAGGCGCTCTCTATCAGCCTAGCGTCCGGTAGGGTAACGGTGGCCTCCAGGCCACCGCCATGGCAGTTGCGGAGTGACAGCGTGCCGCCAAGCGCTGCTGCGAGCTCGTCCGCGATGGAGAGTCCGAGCCCGGTCCCGCCCGTCTCCCGGTTGCGGGAGCCTTCCAGCCGGACGAAGGGAAGCAGGACGTTGTCGAGTTGGTCCGCCGGGATACCCGGACCGCGATCCCTGACTTTGATCGCGATGCCACTCACCGTCGTCGCGGCGGAGAGCTCGGCCGCGCCGGCATAGCGGAGCGCGTTGTCGATCAGGTTCGTGAGGATGCGGCGCAGTGCCTTCGGTCGCGTCAGGGCCGTGACCTCCGGCAGGTGGGCCACGACCACTTCCCTGCCGGTGTCCTGGTAGTCGAAGGCGATGCTTTCGAGGAAGGCGCCCAGGTCGAGCCGGACCTGCTCCTCGATCGCGTCGTGCCCGCTGCGGGCATACGCGATCCCCTCGCGCACGAGCGCCTGGATGGTGTCGAGGTCGCGGAGAAGCACCTCTTGTTCCATTCCAGCCGGGCCGGTCTCTACTCGGAGCCGCATGCGGGTGATCGGCGTTTGGATGTCGTGGGAGATCGCCGCCAAGATGCGGACGCGCTCATCCAAATGGCCCGCAATGCGCTCCTGCATGGCGTTGAAGGCCTTGCCGGCCTGCACCACCTCCACCGGTCCCTCGTCCGGGAAGCGCGGAGCGAGCCGGCCGGGCACCAGGTCCTCGGCCGCGCGGGCGAAGCGCGACAGCGGCGCCACGGCGAGGCGGACGGCCAGCCAGGCGCAGCCGAGGACCAGCGCGAGCTGTCCGGCGAGCACGAGAGGCAGCCAGGACGCGATCGGCCGCGCCGCCGGGCGGACATCGATCGTCAGGGCCGCACCATCCGACAGGACGAGATGCCCTTGAAGGCGCTCGCCATCGCCCGGCACGGCATCGAATCGAGCGGCGAAGCGCGGGTCCAGCGCGACCCGGAGCTGGTTCGCGATGGCCCGCAGGCGTGGCGAGAGCTCCTCCTCGCCACGGAGCCCCGCACCGAGCTCGAACCGATAGGTTGGCCGGTCGAGCATGGGCAGCCACCGCAAGCGCTCGTCCGCGGGGACGCTGTTTAAGAGGGCCACCGCTACCCCGACGTCGCGTTGTAGGGTCGTGAGCATCACGACCCGGGCCGATTGGTCCCGCTCCACCACCATGGTGCCGAACGAGAGTGCCTGTGCGACGAGAAGGCCTGCGGACAGGATCAGGAAGAGACGGCCCCGTAGGCTGCGCGGCCAGATCGGCGCTCTAGCCGTCATCGCTCGCGGGCTTCCGCGATGGTGATCGGCATCGCGAACACGTAGCCTTCGCTCCGCACGGTCTTGATGTAGGCCGGCTCGCGGGCGTCCTCCCGAAGGCGCTGCCGCAGGCGGCTGACGAGGAGGTCGATGGAGCGATCGAAGAGTTCTGCCTCGCGTCCCTGTGTGAGGTTCAGGAGTTGGTCGCGCGAGAGCACGCGCTGCGGATGGTCGAGCAAGACGCGTAGCAGCCGGTACTCCGCGCCGCTGAGCGGCACGACCGTCCCGGCCCCATCGATCAGGTGCCGGGCCGTGGTGTCCAGCTGCCAGGCGCCGAAGGCGAGCAGCCGGCCGGCCTCCGTCACCTGGAGATTGGGCGGCAGCATCCTGGTTCGGCGCAGGATCGACTTGATCCGCGCAAGGAGCTCCCGGGCTGAGAATGGTTTCACCAAGTAGTCGTCCGCGCCCATCTCCAGGCCGACAATCCTGTCAGTCTCGTCGCCCCGCGCCGTCAGCATGAGGACGGGCGTGGTCTTGTGCTTGCCGGCGCGCAACTCGCGACAAAGGACCAGGCCGTCGTCGCCCGGCATCATGATGTCAAGCACCACGAGGTCGACGCGGTCCGCGTCGAGGAAAGCTCGCATCTGCCGGCCGTCCGCGGCGACCGTGACCCGCAGGCCGTTCTTCTTCAGATAGCCCGACAGGAGGTCGCGGATATCCCGGTCGTCGTCGATAATCAGCACGTGGTCGATATG
Source organism: Methylobacterium trifolii (assembly GCF_022179685.1). Taxonomy (GTDB): domain Bacteria; phylum Pseudomonadota; class Alphaproteobacteria; order Rhizobiales; family Beijerinckiaceae; genus Methylobacterium; species Methylobacterium trifolii. The sequence goes on along the minus strand of NZ_BPRB01000032.1, from coordinate 7,496 downwards.
GTCCACCGGCGGCCCTCGGCTCGCTTCTCCGTAGCGCTCCGCCGTTGTGAAACGCGAGCGGTTCTTCGTAACGCAATGTAGCGGCAAGCGGGTGAGCGGAAGCGCGGCGACCAGATCGCTACAGGCCGATACGCTGTGGGCAGTACCCACACACAGTCACGACATGCAGGAGCGGTGAGGAAGGCACCACCGTGGGCACCGACAGGAGCCGCCATGACCCTCTACCTCGCCGCTTTTCTTGCGGGCGTGTTGACCATCCTGAGCCCATGCATCGTTCCGGTGCTGCCCTTCGCGCTGGCGCGGGCGGGGCAGCCTTTCGCGTCGGGCACGCTGGCGTTCCTGTCCGGGCTGGCCGCTTCCTTTGCCGGCGCCGCGTCTCTCGCAGCGGCCTCCGGTGCCTGGGTCGCCGATCTCGGCCAGGCGGGCCGCCTCGCGGCCCTCGTACTGCTGGCGGTCTTCGCCGCGACTCTCCTGTCGCCTCGGCTGTCTGCCTGGCTGCACCGGCCGTTCGTGGGGCTGGGGGAGCGGCTGTCCGCGTCCGCGCGGACGACGGGCGGCGTCCTTGGCTCAGTGTGCCTCGGCGTCGCCACGGGGCTCCTGTGGACGCCCTGCACCGGACCGATCCTCGGGCTCATCCTGACCGGCGCGGCTCTGAACGGCGCCAGCTGGCAGACGACGGCGCTGCTCGCAAGCTACGCCGCCGGCGCCGCGACGTCGCTCGCGGCCGCGATCCGGTTCGGCACCGCGATCATCGCGGCGATCCGTCCCTATCTTCGGCTCGGAGACCGCCTCCGTCAGGCCGCCGGTGCCGGCATGATCGCCGCCGTGATCGCAATTGCAGCCGGCGTGGACGCGGACCTCTTAGTGCGGCTTTCCTCTGCCGGTACGACCGCGACCGAGGACGCGCTCCTGAAGGCATTCCGCATCGACGCCGCGCGCTCCGAGGCGCTGCCTCCGTCGCGCCGCAGCAGCCTCCCCATACAGGGCCGTCCGCCGAACCTGGACAGCGCCACCCACTGGCTCAACGGCGAGCCGCGAACCTTTGAGCAGCTTCGCGGCACGGTGGTGCTGGTCCACGTCTGGACCTATTCCTGCATCAACTGCATCCGGACCCTGCCCTACTTGCGCGCCTGGGCCGAACGGTACCGGGAGCAGGGACTCGTTGTGATCGGCATCCACGCTCCAGAATTTGCCTTCGAGCGTGACGTCGGGAACGTCTCCGCCGCGATCCGCCGCTTCGCGCTGCCGTATCCCGTTGCCGTGGACAACGAGTTCCGGATCTGGCGGGCGCTGCGCAACTCTTACTGGCCGGCGCTGTATATCGTCGATGCCGAGGGGCGCATCCGGCATCACCAGTTCGGCGAGGACGGCTATGCCGAGTCCGAGTCCGCCATCCAGGAGCTGCTGGCCGAGGCTGGGGGGCACCGTGGTGGCGCCGTGCCGGAGACGAAGCCGCAGGCGATCGGCGCCGAAGTGCCGCCCGACCTCACGCATCTTCGGTCCGGCGAGACCTACCTCGGCACCGACAACGCCCAGGGCTTCGTCTCGCCGGAGGGCCTGTCGGCGGGCCGGACGACCTACACGGCCGGCAGGCCCCGCTTGAACCAGTGGTCCTTGACCGGAGCATGGTCCGTCGAGACTGAATTCGCGCGTCTCGACGCCCCGGCGGGCGGCATCACCTATCGCTTCCGCGCCCGCGACCTCCACTTGGTGCTCGGCCCGGACCCTGACGGCCGACCTGTCCGGTTCACGGTCATGCTCGACGGCAGACCTCCCGGTGCCAACCACGGAACCGACATCGCGCCGGACGGCCGCGGCGCTGTCGAGGAGACACGGCTTTACCAGCTCGTGCGCCAGTCCGACTCTAATTCAGAACGAACCTTCGAGATTTACTTCGACGATCCAGGAGTGAGGGCCTACGCCTTCACGTTCGGCTGAGGTGTTGGCCCATCCCGCTCCTAATCGCTTATTTAATGTTCGCCTACGTCGCTTTAGCTTTGATTACCGTCCTTCCGCTTTGCGCCATAAGCGGAAGTTGGTCGACTGCCTGAAAGCGGACGTTCCGCATCCGACCCAACCCGGTCGTTCAAGATTTCAGGCCCGATACCCGTAAGCAGACGTTTAAACTGGGATTAGCTATGCAGCGCGGAGCCGCGACATTCATGACGTTGATGGTGCCCGCTGGGCGATAGGCGGCCTTGAATGGATCAGATGGCCGGCCGTGCGATATGCCGCAATAGCAAAAATTGCGGCCGTCCCGAGCATCGTGGCATCGAACCCAAGGAACACCGCGTCACCCGTGATCGTAGCCCGCCCACGTGACAGGATGTCGACCGTTGGCACAGCGAGGTAGAGGGCGGTTGTGCAGGTTAGGGCCTCGTACCAACGGCGGGCCTGCGGCCGCAGCAGGGCTGTAAGCGCGATCATGATCCAACCCGCGAAGAAGAACCTGACCTCCCAACCCGACCGACCCACAAGATCAGTCGGCAGGAGCCGGTTGGCGAGGAAATAGCAGGCGATCGCCGCTGGTAGCCCAACGATCGTGCCGACGTTCAGCGCCTCTACACTGCGCAAGCCCTGGGAACGCGCGTCGAAAACCGTGGGCGCCCGTGCCACCGTCCAGAGAATGAGGCCCGTGGCAACCGTGGCGCAGCCCAGAAGACCTGACAGGAAGAAGAGCACGCGCAGAGCCGCATCGGCGAAGTGCGCTTCATGGAGCCCAACCATCACGGCATGGATCTGCGTCGCGGGCCTCGCCGGGAGGGTTCGCGCGCGGACCGTCCCGGTGGCAGCCGCGATGCTGATCTGCGGATGGACATGGGCGAGCCCATGCGGCTCCTCGAAGATCGCCAATACCGTCGCGTTCGCGTCGCGCGGATGGGTGATCGTGACCCGGTCCAATGGCTGCGGCGTCTCTGCCACGACCCGCAGGACGATCGGTCCGAGCGGAGGAAGCGAGGCCGGGCGGCCTGCCGCGTCCTGCGGCGGCAGGATCTGCCCGGACTCGGCGAAGTAGCGCTGGCTGTCGCCGCGATACGCCGTGGTCACGCCCCAGGGCATGTACAGCAGGGCCAGCGTCACCAGCCCGCTGTAGGTAATCATGAGGTGAAACGGCAGCGCCAGCACGCCCGCAACGTTGTGCGCGTCCAGCCATCCGCGCTGCGCCGAGCGGTCTCGGCGGAAGGTGAAGAAGTCCTTTACAATGCGGCGATGGGTAACGATCCCCGAGATCAGCGCGACCAGCATGGTCATTGCGCAGGCGCCGACGAGCCATCGCCCCCAAAGGGGCGGCAAGCTCAGCTCGAAATGGAAGCGGTAGAGGAAATCGCCGCCGCGCGTGTCGCGCACCGCTGCCGGCTCACCGGTCTCAGGGTCCAGGAGGGCATGGCCCGTCGGCGGACCCGGCCGGGAGCGCCAGTACAGCTCGATCACGGGAAACTCGGGTCGCGGCATGCCGATCGACCACCCGGTCGCGTCGCCAGCGTGCTCTGCAAGGTAGCGGGCGCCCAACTCGGCGGCCCGCGCCAGTGCATCCGGGCCGGGCTCTGAGGTCGCGGCGAGTTCGGGGCGCATCCAGCGCGAGATGTCGGTTCGGTAATAGCTCGCTGTTCCGGTGACGAAGACCGCGAACAGCAACCAGCCGACCACCAAGCCCGACCATGTGTGCAGCCACGCCATCGACTGCCGGACGCTGCCCCTCATTAGTGCGATCCGCCTGACGCCCCGGTGCCTACCACCGGTAGCTCAAGCTCGCTAGCACCGTGCGCGGGTTGCCGTAATAGCAGGACCCGAGGGTATCGCAGGTACCAACATAGACCTTGTCGAAAAGGTTCGTGGCGTTGATCGCCAGGGTCGCTCCCGCCCAGGCCGGGTTCAGACGGACGAGGTCGTAGCGCAGCGTCGCGTCGAACAGGGTGTAGGACGGGATGCGGATGGTGTTGGCCAGATCGCCGAAATGATCGCCGAAGAAGCGCACACCGCCGCCAACGGTCAGGCCCAGCAGCGGGCCGGCCGGAACGCTGTAGGTCGCGAAGAGTGCCGTCTGGTTGTAGGGCGTCACAGGGATTCGCGAGCCGATCCGCGGCGCGGTCGGGCCGGTGCCGGTCCGCGTGATACGGGCGTCGAGGTAGCTGTAGGCGGCGGCGATGTCGAAGCCCTCGAAGGCGGTCACCCGCGCCTCTGCCTCGAACCCTTCCGCGCGCACGCCGCCGACCTGGGCCTGGAAGCCGGAGGTGGTGGGCACCAGCACATTCTGCTGGTCGATCGAGAAGCCGGCCAGGGTGAACAGGCTCGCGGTGCCGGGGGGCTGGTACTTGACGCCCCCCTCGATCTGGTCGCCAGTGGTCGGCCGGAACGGCGTCGAGCCGGCGCCGAGCGCGGTCGGCGGGACGATGCCGTTGTAGCCAGTGCCGACCGCGGGCTGGAACAGCGTCGAGTAGCTCACGTAAGGGCTGATTCCGGCGTCGAACTCGTAGAGCAGCCCGGCCCTGTAGGTGAAGGCGTGATCGGTCTGCTCGATGCGCGTGTTGCCGACCTGCTGGAGCGTGGTGCTCGTTACGGTATCGTGGCGCCCGCTCAGAAGCAGCACCCAGCGGTCGAGCCGGATCTGGTCCTGCGCGTACGCACCGATCTGTTCCAGGTTTTGGCGGATGCGGGCCGTGATCGGCGGCAGCGTCTGGAAGCCGCGATAGACCGGGTCGAAGACGTTCAGGCTCGTGGTCAGGGCGTTGCGGGTGGCGAAGCCGAGATCGAAGGTGCGGATATCGAGGCCGAACAGGAACGTGTGCGCAAGCGGACCGGTCACCGCGTTCAGGACTAGTTGGTTGTCCATCGTGAAGGCGTTGACATTGTCGTCGAAGCGTACGGCTCGGCGGGTGACGTTGCGAAAATCCGTGACCGCGCCGGCCGCGTTCGTCGGGAAGCCGAAACCGCGCACTACCGGTAGGTCGACGTTGACGCCGGAGTAGCGCAGGTTCTGCCTGAAGGTGACCGCGTCGTCGAAATGATGCTCGAACTGGTAGCCGATGCCGAACTGCTCGCGGCGGAAATGGTCGTAGCCGGGCTCGCCAAGGAAGGTCGAGCGGCGGATGCGCCCGTTCGGGTTCGGGGTGAGCGTGCCTTGGGACGGCAGGAACTGCAGGGCCTTCGAGTCGTCCTTGATGTAGTAGCCGAGGACCGTAAGCTGCGTCGCCGCATCGGGCCGGAACGTGACACTCGGCGCGATGAAGGCGCGGTCGTCGTTCACGGTATCGACGATCGTGTCCGAGAGCCGGCCCAGACCGACAACGCGATAAAGCACCGTCTTGTCCGGATCGACTGGGCCGGTCACGTCGAAGGCGCCGATGAGACGCCCGTAGCTACCGCCCTGCACCAAAACCTCGCGGTAGGGCACGTCGAGGGGCTTCTTGCTGACGAAATTGACGAGTCCACCAGGCGGGGACTGCCCATAGAGCACGGAGGCCGCGCCCTTGAGCACTTCCACCCGCTCGACCCCGTAGGTCTCGTAGCGCGACCACGCGTAAGTGCCTTTCGGCAATTGCAAGCCGTCGAGATACTCTGGCACGTCGAAGCCGCGCACCTTGATCCAGTCGTAGCGCGGATCGCCGCCAAAGCGCTCGGCCTGCACACCGGCAGTGTAGCGCAGGGCCTCGCTTGGATTCTGTGCGCCGGTCGCCCGGATCTGATCGGCAGTGACGACGCTGATTGACTGCGGCGTTGCGATGAGCGCGGTATCGGTCTTGGTGCCGGTGGCGCTACGCTTGGCCGTAAAGCCGCGCACTGGGCCATTCGCCCGCTCGCCGACAGAACCGCCGACGCCCGGCGGACCGGACGCGGCGCCGCCCGGGGCCCCGACCACCGAGATCTCTTCGAGGGTGACCTGAGCCGGGGCGGGTTGCGCCGCCGCGACCGTGACCATCGATGCGAGAGCGCTCGTGGACACTAGACACAGAGAACTCGCTCGGCAGATGATCTCGGACGTCCACATGAAATTCGAGCCCCGGGCGGCCGCTCGACCGCAGTCCTCAATGCTCCTTCACGGAGTCGTGATGACCGTCATACGCTCCGGTTTCGCCCACAACAATGATTGATACTTACTGGATAAACGCGATTCCGTTCGATCGAATTTAGTGCTGTTCTAAGGTTTCAGATCGATGTCGTTCGCGCGGCGGCCAAGGTGCTTGGCGGCATTCCGAAACGCTTCCTGAACAGGGTCGCGAAGTGCGGTGCGGTATATCCAACGCTCTGGGCGACTTCACCGACGGTCGCCTCGCGGCTGGCGAGCATCCGGTAGGCCGATTGCAGACGTCGCTCCTGAAGGACGGCGTAGGGCGTCATGCCGTAGGCGATCCGGAATGCGCGGTTGAGCTTGGCTGGCGTTAGTCCGACGTTCCGGGCCACTGCGTCGAAGTCCGGCACGGCGTTGAGACGCTCCAAAATCAGCGCACTAGCCGCCTCGACGCGCCCGCGATCCACGATCGTAAGCGCGCGAGTGGGCCCTGTGGGCTCGGCCGGTCCTTCAGCCTCGAACACAAGGGCGAGGAGTTCGAGGGCCTTGGCCGCCTGATACAGGGGCTGTCCCGCCGGGCCCGATGCGGCGAGGATCTGCGATGCAACCGCCTGCACCGTCGCGTCGGCCGGACGCCCCTCGAAAACGAAACCGCGTCCCACGGAGAACCGCGCCATCGCGGGTACGATGGCGCCCAGGTTCGCTTTGGCGTGGTCGGGGTCAACTCGGACGTGGACGCTGCTCAGCGGCTGACTCGCCGTGACAGTCTGGTCTCTATCAAGCTCCCGTTCAGTGAAGCAGACGAGCAGCGCGGGCGCCTCGATTTTGATCGCGGGCAAGTCGGCAACCTGAAAGCTGGTTTGCCCACGAAGGTAGACAACTACGCGCAAGCCCGTACCCACCGGCGCCGTCGTTCGGAATGTCTCCTCAAACGTCATCTCGTTTGTAAAGACGCTCAGCCACCCACCGAGGTGATGCGCGACCGTGTTGGCCGGACGCCGGAAGACGTTGTTGTCTGAATCGGCGAAAGACATATGCCCAACTTGTAGAGCACAATCTGCTTATGGTCGATAATAAGCGCAAATTTTCGAATTATTACAATTCAAATACATAGCGGTCCTGCGGAGAGCAAGCGAACCGTCGCAAAACCACTCACCGTGGCCGTAGAGGGGACCAGCCGGTCTCGACCCAGATCTGCCGTAGAAGTCGCTTCGCCACGATCCAAGAAGCGGTCGTTCATCGGTGAACGGATCCAGGAGTCGCCTGCTGCAACGAGGAGTTTCATTCCTCTGTCCGGTAAGCTCCCAACCCGGGACGTCCGCCTTTCTTAGCGGTCAAGGTTTGCAGGTCCCGCCCTACGACCGTTGGGATGGGCGAATGGCCTCAGTGTCTGTCCGGCGTCATATTGAATGATGCGAGCGGTTTGTGATTCAAGGCAGCCGATGCTGGGAGGCTGCCGATGTGGACGAACGAGAACCGGGCCCGCTAC
>NZ_BPRB01000031.1 GCF_022179685.1 Methylobacterium trifolii | reverse complement strand
TCCGCGTTGCAGACGGCGGTCTCGGGACTGAAGGCGCAGTCCTACGCCATCGGCAACATCTCCGGGAACATCGCGAACTCGCAGACCACCGGCTACCGGCGCATCGACACCAGCTTCGTCGACCTGATCGCCGAGCAGACGCCCCGGCGCGAGGTGGCCGGCACGGTGCTGGCGCAGGCCCAGCTCACCAACACGATCGCGGGCAACATCACCGGGACCAAGGTGCCCACCAACATGGCGATCAGCGGCGACGGCTTCTTCGTCGTCCAGCGCCGCACCGGCGACGCCAACGGGCAGAGCGCCTTCTCCAGCACCAACCTCTACACCCGGCGCGGGGACTTCTCCCTCGACAAGGACGGCTACCTCGTCAACGGCGCGGGCGGCTACCTCCAGGGGCAGAACATCGACGCCGCCACGGGGCAGGCGGGCAGCACCGGCGCGATCCGGATCGGAAACACGACGCTGCCGGCCAAGAAGACCACGTCGATCACCTACGCCGCGAACCTCCCCGCCACGCCGACGACGACCGCCTCGGCGACGTCGAAGTCGTCGCTCTACGCGCCGACCGGCGGGGCGGGCCTCGTGATGAGCGGGACGGCCACGCCGCCGCCCAAGATCGCGGCCGCCGACGCGTCCACCTTCGTCGCCAACAGCATCTCCGGCCCCACGCTCACCGCCTACACGGAATCCGGCGCCCCCGTGACCGTGACGACGCGCTGGGCCAAGCTCCAGGACGCGAAGGCGGCGGACCCGGCGGCCACGCCGCCCACCGTCGCGCAGGACGCGGTCTGGAACCTGTTCTATGCCGCGGACCCGAGCGTGGCGGCCGACAAGACCTCCTGGACCAATGCCGGCTCCGCCTTCACCTTCGACAACGCCGGACAGCTCAAGACGCCCGCCAGCGGTTCGGCCGTGATCTCGGGGCTCACCGTCGGCGGCACCACCGTCGGCGACGTCAGCTTCGACTTCGGCAAGACCGGCCTGACGCAGTACGCGGCCGCCTCGGGCGCCGTGACCACGAACGCCCAGAGCCAGAACGGCTACGCGGCCGGCACCCTCAACGACATCTCCGTCACCGCCGAGGGCCAGGTCGTCGGCTCGTTCTCGAACGGCTCCGTCATGGCGCTGGCCAACGTCGGCATCGCCCGCTTCGTCAACCCGGACGGCTTGAAGCCGGATTCCAACGGCAACTACGAGCAGACGGTCGATTCCGGCACGCCGCTGTCGGGACTCAACGGGGGCTCGCTCATCGGCGCGAGCATCGAGCAGTCGAATACCGACATTGCCGACGAGTTTTCGAAGATGATCGTAACCCAGCAGGCGTACTCTGCCAACACGAAGGTCATGTCGACCGCCCAGCAGATGATGTCGGACCTGCTCAACGTGATCCGATGACCGGCGGGGCCTGAGCGCGCCAGGAGGACGGAATGGGGCTGAATCCGCTCGCGACGGCGACGGCGGGGTTGCGGGCGACGCAGGCCGCCATCGGCCTCGTCTCCCAGAACGTGGCCAATGCCGGCACCGCCGGCTACGTCCGCCGCACGCTGACCTCGGTGGCCTCCGGCAGCGGCAACGCGGGGGTGGCCACCGGCACGATCACCCGGAGCTTCGACACGGCCTCCCTGAAGCAGCTGCGCCTGGAGACCAGCGGCTCCGGCTACACCGCCACGAAGTCCGGCGTCCTGTCCCAGCTCGACAAGCTCTACGGAACGCCGGGCAGCGCGACGGCGCTCGACGGCATCCTCAACACCTTCACCCAGTCGCTCCAGACGCTCGCCGCCAACCCGAGTTCGGCCGCCGCCCGCTCCACCGTGCTCAGCAGCGCCTCGACGCTGGCGGGCAAGATCGGCAGCATCGCGGGCAGCGTGCAGGACATCCGCAGCGGGATCGAGTCGCGCCTGGGCACCGAGACCAAGGACGCGAGCGCGCTGCTGGCCGGCATCGCGAGCCTCAACGTCAAGATCCAGAACACCAGCGACGACGGCTCCCGCGCCGACCTGCTCGACCAGCGCGACCAGAAGGTCAACCAGCTCGCGGGCTACTTCGACATCCAGACCCAGGAGCAGCGCGACGGCACCCTGACGGTGATGACGGGCTCCGGCGTCACCCTGGTCGACCGGGGCTCGGCCGCCTCCCTGAGCTTCGACGGGCGCTCGACCCTGGGCCCGAACGCGACCTACTCCACCGATGCGGACAAGCGCGGCGTCGGCACCATCACGGCCACCACGCCGGGCGGGGGCCGCATCGACCTCGGCGAGCCGGGCGTGCTGCGCTCGGGCACCATCGCCGCGGAGTTCGAGCTGCGCGACACGATCCTGCCCCAGGCCCAGCGCCAGCTCGACGACCTCGCCTCGGGGCTCGCCACGTCGCTCACCGACAGGACCGTGACGGGCACGGTCTCCGGCACGGGGGCCAGCCTCGACATCGCCGGCATCCAGGCGGGCAACCGGCTGACCGTGCCGGTGAAGGGCCCGGGCGGCAGCGTGCGCAACGTCGTGCTGATCGCCTCGAACGGCCCGACCCAGGGCGTCGACCCGGGCCGGACCGACGACGGCAGCGGGTTCGCGCAGACCTTCGACATCTCGGGCGGCCCCGCGACCTACGGTCCGAAGCTCCAGGAGGCCCTCACGGCGATGGCGAGCCGGCTCTCCACGGCGGGCTATCCCAGCGTCCCGGCGCTCACGGCCGGCGGCACCGGCAGCACCGTGACGATCGCCGGCACGGGCGGCTGGAGCGCGGCGGGCGCCAGCGCCAACGTCACGGTGCCGGGATCGGCCGGCGACCTCTCGGGCGGCTACCCGCAGATCGCCCTGTTCGTGGACGGCTCGGGCAACACGCTGGTCACAGGCTCCTTCGACGGCGGCTCGCAGCTCGCCGGGCTGGCGCAGCGCCTCAAGCTCAACCCGGCGGTGTCCGGCAACACGGCCGCCCTGGTCGCGTCGAGCGGCACGGATGCGACGGTCTCCTCCACGCGCGCCCAGTTCGTCTACGACGCCCTGACGACCAAGCCGCACACCTTCTCCTCGGCCAGCGGCATCGGCGGCGTCTCGGCCCCCTACAGCACGAGCGTGGCGGGCTTCGCCCAGGACGTGATCGCCGCGCAAGGCTCGGCGTCGGCGAACGCGCAGAGCCTGGACGACGGCCAGGGCGTGGCGCTCGCCACCGCCCAGAGCCGCTTCTCGCAGAGCGCCGGCGTCAGCGTGGACGAGGAGATGTCGAACCTCATCGCCCTCCAGACCGCCTACGGCGCCAATGCCCGCGTGCTCACCGCAGCCCGCGACATGCTCGACACCCTCCTCCGGATCTAGAGCCGATGACCGCGATCCGCCCCTACGCCGCCGGCAGCTATGCGGCCAACCGCTCCACCACGCAGATCCTGGGCCTGAAGGCCCAGCTCGACCGGCTCTCGACCCAGCTCTCCACCGGCCGCACGGCGGAGACCTACGGCGGGCTGGGCACCGGCCGGAGCACCAGCCTCACGGCGCACGCCACCCTGAGCGCGCTCGACGGGTACGATTCGGCGATCACGGCGGCGCAGACGCGGGTGCAGCTCGTCTCCACCAGCCTCAGTCAGGTGAGCAAACTGACCACGAGCCTGCGGACCGGCCTGAACACCAGCCTCCGCAACAACACCGGCGCCGGCACCGCGGCGCAGACCGGCCGCACCAACCTCGACGCCGCCCTCGACGCCCTGAACCAGAGCGCGGCCGGGCAGTACCTGTTCGGCGGCCGGGCGAGCGAGACCGAGCCGGTCGTGTCGAGCGACACGATCCTCAACGGCGACGCGACCAGGTCGCCCAAGCTCGACGGCCTCGTCACCCTGGTGGCGCAGCAGAAGGCGGCCGACCTCGGCGCGGACGGCCTGGGACGATTGAAGCTCGGGAGCCCGGCCGGCGGCACGAGCGTCCGCCTGAGCGAGGACACGGGCGACGCCACGGGCGAGAGCCGCGCGAATTTCGGCTTCCGCATCGCCGGCCAGCCGACCGCCACGGGCAGCGCCTTCACGGTGACGGCCGACCCCGCGCATTCGGCCAAGGCCGCCAGCGTCACCGGCCTCGACCACGCCCCGGCCGCGGGCGAGAGCTTCCGGCTCACGCTCAACCTCGCCGACGGCAGCCAGAAGAGCTTCGACCTCACCACCCGCGATCCCGTGCCCGCGGGCTCCACGGACAGTTTCGGGGTGTTCGCCTCGCCCGCCGCGGCGGCGGCCGGCCTCAACGCCTTCGCGGCGGCGCAGGGCGGCACGGTGGCCGGCGTCCAGAGTGCGGCCACGCCGCCGCTCACCGCGACCTTCGGCGGGGGCGACTACGCGGCCTACGACGTCGGCCTCTCGGCCCAGCCGGCGGCGGGCGACAGCATCACCATCCAGCTCGCCCTGCACGACGGCACCACGACCATCGTGACGCTCACGGCCCAGACCTCGGTGCCGGCAGGCTCCACCACGAGCTTCGCCATCGGCGCGGACGCGGCGGCGACCACCGCCAACCTGAAGACCGCCCTGGAGGCCGCCCTGAAGGGGGCCGCCGCCGGCCCGCTCTCGGCCAGCTCCACCACCCGCGCCTCGGAGGACTTCTTCTCCGCATCGACCGTTCCCGGCCAGCAGCCGCGCCGGGTCGACACCACCACCGACCCGCCGACCTACAAGGACGCGGCCGCCACCAACACCGTGATCTGGTATCGGGGCGAGGCCGGGGCGGGCGACCCCCGCGATACGGCCAGCGTCCGGGCCGGCGCGAACCTCGACGTGTCGGTCGGCGCGCGGGCGAACGAGGTGCCGATCCAGAAGGCGCTCGCGGGCTTTGCCGCCCTCGCCGTGGACTCCCTGGCAGACCCTGCCGGCGGCGGAACGGCCACCCGGTTCGGCGCCCTGTCGAGCCGCAGCTACGACCTGCTCGGCAAGGCCTCGAACGAGCCGAGCCTGGACTCCGTCGCCACCGATTTCGGCCTGGCCTCCAGCGCGCTCGCCAACGCCAAGGACCAGAACAAGTCCACGCGCGCGGCCCTGCAATCCTCGGTCGAGAACGTCGAGAGCGCGCCGATCGAGGAGGTCGCCGCCAAGCTGCTCGAAGTCCAGAACCGGCTCCAGGCGAGCTATCAGATCACCTCCTCGCTCTCGAAGCTGTCGCTCGTGAACTACATGAGCTGAGGATCGCGCCCGCGCGGCGGGCGGTTCGTGCCCCGAGACTTGATCGGCCAGCCCAGGGCGGCCTAAGCCTGGACCATCATCGAAGCGGTGAACGGGACGGGTCCGGACATGATGCGTGCGGTCTGCGGAGCGATCCTGGCGGCCCTGGCCGCGACCGGGCCGGTACGCGCGCGCGACCTTGCCAAGGCGCCGGCGCCGGAGACCGCAAAACCCTGCCCCGCCTACGGCGCCGGCTTCGTGCGGCTGCCCGGCAGTTCGACCTGCACCCGCCTCTCGGGCCGGGTCTCGGCGGGAGCCGACCTGCGCGCCGGCCGGGACGGGACGGCGACGGCGCCGACCGCCGCCGGGCGCTTCGCGATCGACACCCGCACGGAGTCGGACCTCGGCCCGGTCCGCACCTTCGTGCGCATCGGCAACGGTCGGCACTGACAGCCTGGACCGCGACCCGGTGCGAGCTTCTCCCGCCTCGATTACGCTGCCGGAGGCACACATCCGCGCAGCGGAACAGGAGTGGTCGCTGGAAGCGCCGGGCGGCTCCCTCTCCCGTGCGGGCTACCGGATTCACACATCTGCCCAGGTGAACCGGACAGGTCGGTCGAAGCGCTGAGCGGCCCCCTCTCCCGTGC
>NZ_BPRB01000030.1 GCF_022179685.1 Methylobacterium trifolii | reverse complement strand
GGAGCGCCGTATCCGGAGCCGTCGCGACCCTCTCCCGCCTGCTCTTCAGGCACCTTCCCCCCAAAGAGGGGGGAGGGCGGGTTCAGCGCATGGTCGGGATGGAGAACTCCGCGCCGCTCTTGATGCCGGAGGGCCAGCGCTGCGTCACCGTCTTGGTCTTCGTGTAGAAGCGGATCGAGTCCGGCCCGTGCTGGTTCAGGTCGCCGAAGCCCGAGCGCTTCCAGCCGCCGAAGGTGTGGTAGGCGATCGGCACCGGGATCGGCACGTTGACGCCGACCATGCCGACGTTGACCCGCGCGGTGAAGTCGCGCGCCGCGTCCCCATCCTGGGTGAAGATCGCCACGCCGTTGCCGTACTGGTGGGTCGAGGGCAGCGCCAGCGCCTCCTCGTAATCCTTGGCGCGGACGACGCAGAGGACGGGCCCGAAGATCTCCTCCTTGTAGATCGTCATCTCGGGCGTGACCCGGTCGAACAGGCAGCCGCCCATGTAGAAGCCGTTCTCGTAGCCCTGGAGCTTGAAGCCGCGCCCGTCGACGGCGAGTTCCGCGCCCTCCTTGAGCCCGGTCTCGATGTAGCCCTTCACCCGCTCCACCGCCTCGGCCGTGACCATCGGGCCGTAATCGGCGGACGCATCGTGCGAGGGGCCGATCTTGAGGGCTTCCACCCGCGGGATCAGGCGCTCCATCAGCCGGTCGGCGGTGCCCTCGCCCACGGGCACGGCCACCGAGATCGCCATGCAACGCTCGCCGGCCGAGCCGTAGCCGGCGCCGATCAAGGCGTCGACCGCCTGGCCCATGTCGGCATCGGGCATCACGATCATGTGGTTCTTGGCGCCCCCGAAGCACTGGGCGCGCTTCCCCGTCTGGGCCGAACGCACGTAGATGTATTCCGCGATCTGGGAGGAGCCGACGAAGCCCACCGCCTTGATGTCCTCATCGTCGAGGATCGCGTCCACGGCTTCCTTGTCGCCGTTGACGACGTTCAGGACGCCAGGCGGCAGGCCGGCCTCCAAAAAGATCTCGGCGATGCGCAGCGGCACCGAGGGGTCGCGCTCAGAGGGCTTGAGGATGAAGCTGTTCCCGCAGGCGATGGCCGGCGCGCACTTCCACAGGGGAATCATCGCCGGGAAGTTGAACGGCGTGATGCCGGCGACGACGCCGAGCGGCTGGCGCAGGGAGTAGACGTCGATGCCGGGGCCGGCGCCTTCCGTGAACTCGCCCTTCAGCAGGTGCGGGATGCCGCAGGCGAACTCCACCACCTCGACGCCGCGCTGGATGTCGCCCTTGGCGTCGGGCACGGTCTTGCCGTGCTCGGAAGCCAGCAGTTCGGCCAGCGAATCCATCTCGCCGCGGATCAGTTCGAGGAAGCGCATCATCACGCGGGCGCGCTTCTGCGGGTTCGTGGCGGCCCAGGCGACCTGCGCCGCGGCGGCGTTCTCGACGGCCGCGCGCAGTTCCGATTTGCTCGCCAGCGCCACGCGGGCCTGGACCTCACCGGTCGAGGGATGGAACACGTCGGCGTAGCGCCCGCTCGTGCCCTCGACGGTCTTGCCGCCGATGAAATGACCGATCGTGCGCATGCCGCGCTCCTCCTGTTCGCTTCCTCGAATCCGGACCGCTTGCGAGGCCCGATTTTGCGCGCAGGGTAACAGCGTTTGTTGAGCGATAAAGCTGGACCCGTTCGCAGCCGGTGTGCATCGATGCACACGGCACGTTCCCTCCCCCCTTCTGCGGGGGAGGGAGGGCCAGAGACGTTGCGAGTGAGGTATGAACCCCAAAAAACTCCGCAACTGGGACGACCTGCGCTTCTTCCTCGCCGTGGCCCGCACCGGCACCCTGACGGCGGCGGGGACGCAGACCGGCACGGAGCACACCACGGTCGCCCGCCGCATCCAGGCCCTGGAGGAGGGCCTCGACAGCCGCCTGTTCCATCGGAGCAACCTCGGCTACGCCCTGACGCCGGCAGGCGAGGCCCTGCTCGCCACGGCGGAGGCGATGGAAAGTGCCTTCGTCTCCGCGGCCACCACCGGCACCGAGGGGCGCAGCATCGCCGGCACCGTGCGGATCGGCGCGCCGGACGGCTTCGGCAGTGTGTTCCTGGCGCCGCGCATGCACCGGCTGACCCAGGCCCATCCGGGTCTGGAGGTGGAGATCATGGCCACGGCCCGGATCTTCAGCCTGTCGAAGCGCGAGGCCGACATCGTCATCAGCCTGTCGGCCCCGCAGCAGGCCCGCGTGGTGGCCCGGCGGCTGACCGACTATCGCCTGTTCGTCTACGCCGCGCCCGGCTACCTCGACCGCGCCGAGCCGATCCGGACGCTGGCCGACCTGCGGCGCCATCCCTTCGTCAGCTACATCGAGGACATGCTGTTTGCCCGCGAGCTGAACTACCTCAACGTGATCGGGCCGGAAGCGGCCGCGCGCCTGCGCAGCACCAATCTGCTAGCCCAGGTCCACGCGACACTGGCGGGCGCGGGCCTCTGCATCGTGCCGGCCTTCATCGCCGGCGCCCATCCGGGGCTGGTGCCGGTGCTGCCCGCCGAACTCTCCCTGACGCGGGCCTTCCACATGCACATCCACGAGGACAACCGGAAGGCGGCCCACATCCGTGAGGTCGCCGCCTTCATCGCGCGGGAGGTGGAGGGCGCCCGCGACCTGTTCGCCGGGCCTGCGGTGTAACCCGTCCCGCCGGGAGCACGGGTTCCTTCCGGCCCCGCCCGGCCCTAGCTTCCGGAAACGCCCCCGTCCGCACGAGGGCGGGTCCCCTATCGGAGCAAGAGAATGGTCAGCCCGATCGCCCTGCCGCGCCTGATGCGGATCGGAGCCGGCGCCTCCGGGCTGCTGCCAGAGGTGCTGGGCCAGCTCGGGCTGTCCCGTCCCTTCGTCGTCACCGATCCGTTCCTGCGCGACAGCGGCAGGCTCGACGAACTGGTGGCGCGGCTCTCGGCCGCCGGCATCCGGGCGGGCGTGTTCGCCGACACCGTGCCGGACCCGACCGTGGACTCGGTCGAGGCGGTGCTGGAGGCGCTCAAGGAAAGCGAGCATGACTGCGTCGTCGGCTTCGGCGGCGGCAGCCCGATGGACACGGCCAAGGCGGTGGCGGTGCTGGCCCGCCACGGCGGGCCGATGCGCCGCTACAAGGCCCCGCACCTGCAGGACGAGGCCGGCCTGCCGATCGTGGCGATCCCCACCACAGCCGGTACAGGCTCGGAGGCGACGCGCTTCACCATCGTCACGGACGCCGCCACCGACGAGAAGATGCTCTGCATCGGCCTGGCCTACCTGCCGGTGGCGGCGCTGGTCGATTACGAGCTGACCCTGTCGAAGCCCAAGCGCCTCACGGCCGACACCGGCATCGACGCCCTGACGCACGCCATCGAGGCCTACGTCTCGAAGAAGGCCAACCCGTTCTCGGACGGGCTCGCCCTGGAGGCGATGCGGGCGATCGCGCCGAACCTGCGCCGGGTCTGGACCGATCCCGGCGACCGGGGCGCGCGGGAGGCGATGATGCTGGGGGCGACGCAGGCGGGGATCGCCTTCTCGAACAGCTCGGTGGCGCTGGTCCACGGCATGAGCCGGCCGATCGGCGCGCATTTCCACGTGGCCCACGGGCTCTCGAACGCCATGCTGCTGCCCGCAATCACCGCCTTCTCGGCGCCGGCCGCGACGGGGCGCTACGCGGCCTGCGCCCGCGCCATGGGCGTGGCCCGCGACGGGGAGGGCGACCAGGGCGCGGTGGCGCGCCTCGTCACCGAACTGGAACGGCTCAACGACGACCTCGACGTGCCGGGCCCGCGCGAATACGGCCTCGACGCCGGCCGATGGGCGGCACTGATCCCGACCATGGCCGCGCAGGCCCTGGCCTCGGGCTCGCCGGGGAACAACCCGCTGGTGCCGAATACCGAAGAGATCGAGGCGCTCTACCGGCGCGTCTGGGAGGCGTGAGGGGAGGCCGCTACTCCAGCGGCCCCACCGCGGCTTCCACCGCCGCGACGATCGCGCCCGAGCGCAGCAGGGCCAGCGCATCCACCATCTCGGTGTGATACCAGCGGTCGCCCGACAGCGCCGGTTCGATCACCGCGCGCACCGCGTCCAGCGCCGCCTGGGTGCCGCTGCCCAGCGGATGCTCGCGGGCCACGTCGGCCACCAGGGTCAGGGCCTGGCAGGCCATCAGGATCTCCCCGGCCACGATCGCCTCGACGTTCTGCACGATGGTGCGCGCCTTGCGCGCGCACCAGGTCGAGTTCGAGACGTGGTCCTCCGCGTTCGACTTGCCGGGGATGGAATCCACCGAGCCCGGCATCGACAGGGTCCGGTTCTCCATCACCAGGGCCGAGAGGGTGCATTGCACCGTGGCGAAGCCCGTGTTCAGCCCCTTCTTGCCGGCGAGCAGGTTGCGGGGCAGACCGTAGCTCATGGTCGGGTCGATCAGGCGGGCGAGCCGCCGCTCGGAGATCGAGCCGAGGTCGGTGGCCGAGATCGACAGCAGGTCCATGGCCTGCGCCACGTAGGCCCCGTGGAAATGGCCGCCGGAGATGCAGACGTAGCCGCCGCCGTCGCTCTCACCTTGAGCGAAGATCAGCGGGTTGTCGGTGGCCGAGTTGATCTCGGTGCCGATGATGCCGTCGATATAGGCCAGGGCCTCGCGTACCGGCCCGTGCACCTGGGGGGCGCAGCGCAGCGAGTACACGTCCTGCACTCGCGGCGGCGGGGCCTGCCCCGGCGCGCGGTTCTCGTCGGGGAAGACCGTGACGCGGGCCGATTCCGTGCAGCGCTGCGAGTCGGCGATCATGCGCAGGACGTTGCGGGCGCTGGCCGCCTGCCCCTTGTGCGGGCGGGCCTTGTGCACCCTGGGGTCGAACGCGGCTTTCTCCGCACGCAGGCATTCAAGGGTCAGGGCCAAAGCGATCTCGGCATGCTTGAGGACGCGCTTCATATCCTCCAGGGCCAGCACGCCGACCGCGAGAGAGACCGTGGAGCCGTTGATGAGCGCCGAGGCGTCCTTGGCCTCCAGGGGGAAGTCCGGCGGCAGCCCGGCGGCCTCCAGGGCGGCGCGTGCCGGCATCCGGCGGCCCTCGTAGAATGCCTCGGCCTCCGCGAATCCGCAGATCGCCCCGGCCAGGTGCGCCAGGGGGGCGAGGTCGCCGGAGGCCCCGACCGAGCCCTTCTGCGGGATGACCGGCACGATGCCGGCGTTGAGGCAATCGAGCAGGCGCTCGACCACGGCCACACGCGGCCCGGAGAAGTTCGAGGCGAAGGCGTTGGCGCGCAGGAGCATGGTGGCACGCACCACGTCGGCGTCGAAGGGTTCGCCCAGGCCGGTGGCGTGCGCGTACACGGTCAAGCGCTGGTAGGCCTGCATCTCGTCCAGGCGCACGCGCTGGTCCTTGAACAGCCCGACCCCGGTGTTGAACGAGTACATCAGCGGCGCGTCGTCGCGCATGAAGTGCGCTTCGATGTAGTCCCGCGTGCCGGTGAGCGCCGCGCGCGCCTCGGGGGCGAGCGCGGCCGGGGCGCGACGACCCGCGGCATCCGGCCGGGCGACGGCGAGGACGTCGTCCGCGCTGAGGGTGCAGCCGTCGATGGTGGTCGTCATGGGCGTCTTTCCGAACTCGGAGGAAACCGTCGCGGCGGGCGGCTGCACGATCCGGGCCGCCTACGCGCCTCCTTCGCGACAGGCAAGGCCGGGGCGCGGGCCGGCCCCCATCACCGGGGGCGTCGATGCGTCGAGGTCTGGACGGAACCGGCGGAGGCGGCCAGAATCACGTTCCCGCCGGACCCTCCCTGCCGGAAGGTGAAATCCGCGTGCCGAACACCGCGTTCCCGAGCCCGCCACGCCACTGCACGGCCTGCGGCCGGGGGCACTACGCCGCGGTGGCGTTCTGCCCGTTCTGCGGCGGCGCCCAACCGTCCGCGGCACGAAACGGGCCGGAGACCGAGGCCACGGCAACGCCGGCACCGCCCTTTGCGCCGGAACCGCTGACGTTCCACCTGGAGCACGAGGCGGCCCCCGTCCCGACCCGGCGTCCCTCCGAGCCGCCTGCGACCGGGCCGGGCCGGTCGCCGATGCCGGCCGCCGTGGCCCCGCTCTCCCCCGCAGCGGGGCGGGCGCCGCCACCCCGTCGTCGGATCGGCCGCGCCGTTCTGGTTCTGCTCGGTCTCTGCGCAGTGGGAGCCGGAGTGTTGGCCCAGCGTCCCCGAAGCCCCGCCCCGGTCACGGTGACCGTGGGCCCGGCCTGGACCGGGATCGCCCTCGATGGCTTCAAGTCCGTGCCGAGCCTGCGCCTCAGCGCCGAGGCCCCTTTCAGCCTTCGCCTCGACGGCGAGCGGGTGCAGCGCGTCGCTCCCGGCGCGACAGGCCTCGTCCGCCTGCGAGCCTTGCGCGGCCTCGAACTGCGCTCTGCCCGCGGACGCATCCCGATCCTGCTGACGCCCCTCGGCGAGTGAGCGGGTGCGTGGACCCCGTGCGTCCGTCATGGGCGTCGATCGGGACACGCTGCGATCACTGCTAAAGTCCCGCATAAAACCTGAGCGTGTGATTGCCCGGACAACGCATGTCTCAAGCATCCGATTAGCCGTTCCTTAAAACCCCGGCTGCTAGCGTCGCAGCATGCGGTGCACATCGAATTTCATTCAGGATCGTCGTGGGGCGACGGCGGTCGAATTCGCCCTCGTCGGGACGATGTTCCTGATGACGCTACTGTTCATCCTGGTGACCGCGGCGATCCTGTACATCAATCAAGTGCTCGATTACGCGACGACCAGGGCATCGCGTCAGATCATGACCGGCAGCACCCAATCCCAGGCCACGCCGGCGACCCTCTCGAGCTTCACGCAGAGCCTCTGCAGCTACCTGCCGGCCGTGATTTCGTGCAGCAACGTCGTCGTCAATCTCTACGTGGTGCCGAAGGCCGTCCAGCCCAGCGGCTACTATGGCTACGTCAAATCCGACATGAGCGGGCTGGTGGTCCCCGCGCTCACGCCGGGGTCCGGCCAATTCAACCTCGGAACCCGAGGCGATTACCAGTACCTGCAAGTGATCTACCCGATCACCTTCCTGCCTTCCGCCTTCGCGCCGATGCTGAGCGGCGGCCTCACCTACAACGGAAAGGCCGCCTACCTCGCGATCTCGACGGTGGCCTTCCGGAACGAACAGTACCAATGACGGCCGGCCTCATCCGCACGCCCGTATCCTCGGCGCGATCCCTGCGCGCCGTCCTCGGCTCCCGGCTTCGGCGCTTTGCCGCTGCGAACGGTGCCATGGCGGCGGTCGAGTTCGGGCTGGTCCTGCCGATCCTGCTCGCGATCATGTTCGGCGGCACCCAGGTCGTCACCTACATCAACGCGACCCGCAAGGTGGACCTGGTGGCACGCTCGATCAGCCAGATGATCTCACAGGTGACGCCCCCCGGCGGTTCGACCGTCGCGACGGTCAACGCGACCGATATGCATTTCAGCTTCGACGCGGCGCTGGTGCTGTTCCCGTTCGTGATGGCGGACAGCAAACGCCAGGGTATTTCGTGGTGGCAGGACATCTCCATCAACTACGCCAGCATCCAGTTCACACAGCTCGCCACGAACTGCACGAACAGCGCCGACATGAGCGCCTGCTATCGCGCCAACGTCGTCTGGACCAGCACGGGCACGGCTCAGCCGAAATCCGGAGACAACTACCGGCCCTGCGTCACGGCGCAGACGCCGAGCGACAACAGCGCGTCGCCGAGCCGGGCCACACTGCCGCGCTCCGTCTACGGGCCCGCCTCGCTCGTCGTGATCGACGTGGTCTTCAACTTCACGCCGACCTTCGGCTCACAATTCATCCCCCCCGTGCGGATCGCGCGGTCGGCCTACGTGCAGCCGCGCTACGCCTCGCTCGTCAACTTCGACACCACCAGCAACGACGGGATCGCCACGAAATGTCCCGGTTATTGATCGGCGCCCGCCGCTTCGGCAGACGGGTCTCCTCCCTGCGCCCGGCGCAGGGCGGAAGCATCAACATCATCTTCGGCCTCAGCCTGATCCCGATCCTCGGCCTCGTAGGGCTCGGGATCGACTACGGCGTGGCGACCTCGGACAAGTCGAGGCTCGACAGCGCGGCGGACGCGGCGGCGCTCGCGGCGGTCGTGACGGCCAAGGCCTACATCGCCGCCAACCCGGCCCAGAACAACGTGACGGCCAAGGCGATCACAGCCGGCCAGAACCAGGCCATCAACGCCTTCAACGTCAATGCCGGCACCGTGCCGTTCGCGCAGGTGACGCTGCAATCGCCCACGGTCGCCCGGAGCGGCCAGACGCTCACCGCGACGATCGTCTACACGGCGACCATCCAGAACAACTTCGGCAAGCTCTTCCGGTCGCCGACGACGACGGTCACCAACACGGTCACGGCCTCGGTCGACTTGGCCAGCTACCTCGACTTCTACCTGATGGTCGACGTGTCGGGCTCGATGGGACTGCCGGCCACACCGGACGGGATGGCGCAGCTTGCCAGTAAGAGCACCGACATGTGGAGCGACTATAAGCAGGGCTGCCAGTTCGCCTGTCATTTCCCGACGACCAACGGGCAGACCTTCAACGGCTGGAACCTCGCGGCAGGCAAGATCCAGTTGCGGTCGGATGCAGTGAACAACGCGGTCTGCAAGCTCATCGAAAAAGCTTCGACGCCGAGCGTCACCAACCAGTACCGTATCGGTATCTACCCGTTCATCAACCAGCTGGCGACACTGTCCGACATCACGACCAGCAGCATCGCCACACTCAACATCGCCGCCCAATGCGGTCTGACCTGGCCGTTGGCGTTCACCAACCTTCTCGATACCGGAAAGACCCAACTCGCGACCGGCAACGATCCGACCACAGGAACGGGCAGTGGAGGAACGCATTTCGAGGTCGCCCTGCCGCAGATGAAGACGACGGTCGCAAGGGGTGGTTTCGGCGATGGCTCGTCCAACACGTCGCGGAAGCCCTTCGTATTCCTCATCACGGACGGGATGCAGAACGGACAGCACTTCGCGTCGAAGATCGGCGGCCTAATGCCCACACCTTACCAATATTCAGGTCAGCCATCGAGCTTTTTCGGATACGCCAACGCGGACTGGGACGGCTCGAATCCGTCCCAGATCGACCCGTCCCAATGTTCGGCGCTGAAGTCGGCAGGAGCGACCATCTCGATTCTGTACATTCCTTACAACACGATCAATTTCGTCAACAACAGCGGTGGCATTGCCTGGGAGAACAATCGCGTCAACAGCTTCAGCCCGACGCTGTCCACGCCCCTCCAGGCCTGCGCCTCGCAGGGCTTCTTCTATACGGCCAACACGCCGGCCGACATCACGGCCTCCTTGGGCGCGATGTTCGCCCAGGCGCTGAGGGTCGCCCGGCTCACGCAATAAGGAATCGCTGCCGACCGACGATGAGCGGGGCTCGGCGCCGGTCGGCCGCACGCGTGCTTTGGCCGTGGTCCTCCCCTCGGCAACCTCGGCGTAGGCCGCGGGCGTCACCGACGCGGAAATGTCGATGACGGCGTCTCACGCCGGCCGACGCCCTAGCTCCGCGCGGGAAAGCGCTTGGCGAACCAGTCCCGCAACAGGGCACGCTCGTAGTACAGGCCCCCGCTGGAGAAGCGCGGGTTGGCGCGCAGCATGAAGTTGATGTCGGTGACCGTGTCCTCGCCCTGAGCCACGATCCGCCCGGCGCGCCGGAGGGCGTAGGCCAGCTTGATCCGCGGCGGGGTGAAGTCCTCCACGATCCGCAGGCCGTTGGGCGTGCCGATCCCTGGGCGCTCGAAGCCGGCGAGGTCGATGTCGGTGATGGTCAGGTCCAGGGTTTCGCCGGGCGGCAGGCGCGCCCGGCCCAGTTCCTCCAAGATGCGGGTCATCTCGGCCAGGGTGACCCGCAGGGTCTGGCCGGAGCCCCAGCGGTTCTCGGCATCGGTGAAGCGCTCGGGCGCCACGTAGCGCACGTTCACCTGCGCGGCGGCCGGCCCCGCGAGCACCAGTCCGGCGAGGACGGCGCCCCCCAGGGCAGCCGGCCTCACTGCTTGGCCCGGTTGATCACCGCCAGGAGGGCCCGGGCCACGGGCTCGGTGACGTTGCGACGATACTTGCGATGGACGAGTTGCCCGTTGTGATAGACGTCGTGCTCGACGTAGAGGCGCTCGCCGTCCCAGCGGACGACGTTGTCGGTCTCGGTCGTCTCCTCGACGCCGAGGTCGTCCCGAAGGGTCGTGCTGGTGGATTGCGTGAACATCCTCGGATCCTCGCGCCGTGCTCGGCGATGGCCAGTGCGGAGCGCACCATAGGCAAGCGCCGCGAGGCGCGCCAGACTCAGGCGCGACAAGCAGGCGTCACTGCACCGACACCTGATCCTTGATCCGGTCGTAGGTCGCGCGGCTCAGCACGCGCTTGCTCAGCAACTGGTCCACCGAGGTGTAGGGCCGGCGCTGGACGATGGCGCGGCCGATGCTGCCGCCGCCGCGCAGGCGGTTGAGGTCGGCGAGCGAACCCGTGTTGAGGTCGACCAGGGCCAGTGCCCGCGGGCCCGCGCTGTCGCTCGCCGCGTCGACCGCCTCCTGGCCCATCGGCGGCTGTGCCGGAGTCAGCGGAAGGGCGGGCGCCTGCGACTGCACCGGTGCGGGTACCTGGCTCGGCGGCTCGGCGGCGGCGCGGGGTGTGGGCTCCGGAGGCGGGACGGGGGTTGGAGGCGGTCCCGAACTCGGAGGCGTCGGGTTCGGCGCCGGCCGGGGTGCCGTCTCGACACGCCGGGGCGCAGGCGGCGTCTCGGCCAGGGTGTCGCGCCGCGGGGCCGCCGTCTTCGGTTCCGGAGCCGGAGCCGGCCCAGGCCCCGACCAGAAGAACTGGACGAGCGCGGCGAGCACGCCGGCCACGACGAGCAGCCCCGACACACGCAGAATCGCCGAGCCGCTGAGCATCGAGCCTCCCGAACCGCAAGTCTCTTATGTGCTTGTCAAGTTAGGCATTTCGGCGGCTCGGGCAAACGGCCCCGCCGATCCGCCCCCCGGCCGATCCCGCTCATCAACAGGTGGATGCGGCGATGGCGCGCGGCCGGGGTCGCAAGCCGGCATCGACGGGCGCCGTTCCCGCCGCCATGGTCCGCGCCGATGCCCGTCACCGACACCCGATCTCCCTTCTCCGAACGCCTCGGGGCCCTGCGCTACCTGCCAGACCTGTTTCGGCAGGTCCGGGCGGCGAGCCCGCGCCTGTTCGCGGCGAGCCTCGGGCTGCGCCTCGTCGGGGCCTGCCTGCCGGTGCTGATGCTCTACCTCGCCAAGCTGATCCTCGACGCCATCGTGGCCGAGCACGCGCGACCGCGCACGGTGCCGATGGAACCGGCGGCCTGGGTCTCCGACCCGCACCTGTCGCATCTGGCCCTTCTGGTCCTTGGGGAACTGGGCCTCGCGCTGCTCTCCGACCTGATCGGCCGGCTCGTCACCCTCCTCGACGGCCTGATCGCCGACCTCTACTCCAACGCAGCCACCCTCCGGCTGATGCGCCACGCCGCCGCCCTCGACCTCGCGCAGTTCGAGGACAGCGCGCAGCAGGACCGGCTTGAGCGGGCGCGACGGCAGGTCACCGGCCGCACCAGCCTGATCGCCCAGGTCTTCGGGCAGGTCCAGTCCGTGGTCACCCTCGCATCCTTCGCCGCGGGCGTGGCCGCCTTCACCCCGTGGCTGATCCTGCTGATCGCGGCGGCCCTCGTGCCGGCCTTCCTCAACGAGTGGTATTTTACCCGGGCCGGCTATCGCCTCGCCTTCACCCGAAGCCCCGAGCGGCGTCGGATCGACTACCTCCGCTACCTCGGCGCCAGCGTCGAGGCCGCCAAGGAGGTCAAGCTCTTCGGCCTGAACGGCTATATAGCGGACCTCTACGGGGGCTTGGCCGACAAGCTCGTGTCCGACAACCGACGCCTCGCCATCCGCCGCTCGGGATGGGGCTGGCTGTTCGCTTCCCTCGGCACCCTGGCCTACTACGGCGCGTACGCTGTCATCGTCTGGCGGACGGTCTCGGGCGGTTTCGGCATCGGCGACCTCGCCTTCCTGGCAGGCGCCTTCCAGCGCCTGCGCGGCCTGATCGAGGGCCTGCTCCTCGGGCTCACCCAGGTGGCGGGGCAGGCGCAGTACCTGGAAGACCTGTTCTCCTTCTTCGAGATCCGGCCGCAGGTGCGCTCGCCGGAGAACCCGGTCCCGTTTCCCACTCCGATCCGCGTGGGGCTGGTCTTCGAGGACGTGGGCTTCCGCTATGCCGGCGCGGCCGACTGGGCGGTGCGCCACCTCGGCTTCACCCTGCGGGCAGGCGAGAGCATCGCCCTCGTCGGCGAGAACGGGGCAGGCAAGACCACCATCGTCAAGCTGATGACGCGGCTCTACGACCCGAGCGAGGGCCGCATCCTCCTCGACGGCGTGCCGCTCTCCGCCTACGATCTGGACGACCTGCGCGCCCGCATCGGCGCGATCTTCCAGGATTTCGTGCGCTTCGACCTGACGGCGGGCGAGAACGTTGCGGTCGGCCGCATCGTGGAGCGCGACGACAGCGCGCGGATCGCCCGCGCGGCCGGCCGGGGCCTGGCCGATGCGGTGATCGAGCGGCTTCCCGCCCGCTACGACCAGCCGCTCGGCAAACGCTTCGAGGGCGGAATCGACCTGTCGGGCGGCGAGTGGCAGAAGATCGCCCTCAGCCGCCTCTACATGCGCGAGGCCGCAATCCTGATCCTCGACGAGCCGACCGCGGCCCTCGACGCGCGGGCCGAGGCCGACGTGTTCCGCCGGTTCCGCGACCTCAGCGCGGGCCGGACCACGGTGCTGATCTCGCACCGCTTCTCCACCGTACGGATCGCCGACCGCATCCTCGTGCTCGAGGCGGGCCGCGTGCTGGAATCCGGCACCCACGCCGAACTGGTGGCGCTGGAGGGACGCTACGCGGAACTGTTCGAACTCCAGGCCGCTGGCTACCGCTGACGCCTCGTACAGGTTCGGCGGTGCGGCCCGATCATTGCCCCGGTCGCGCCGGCACCTATCTGCCGACCATGCTCATCCGAGGATCTGCGATGCCAGGAATCTCAAAGCGGCTGCGTCCGGCCTGCGCCGGGCTCGTGCTGCTCGCCGGCGGCGTCGCCCAAGCCGCGCCCGCTGCCCCGGTTGCGCCATCCGAAGGGGCCAAGCCCGCGCCGGTGGTGCTCGCCAACCACCGGGCCGTCTACGACCTGTCGCTGGCTTCCAGCGGCGGCACCCGCGCGGTGGAGAGCGCGCGGGGCCGAATCGTCATCGATTTCCGGGGGGATGCCTGCCGCGGCTACACCATGCAGACGCGGCAGGTGACGGAACTGGCCTCGGGCGAGAGCGGCAGCCGCACCTCCGACCTGCGCAACACCACCTTCGAGGGCGGCGAAGGCCGCGAGTTCCGCTTCAAGACCGTCACGGTCCTCAACGGCGAGCCCGCCGCCCCCGTTGACGGCACGGCGGATGCGGGAGCCGATGCCCTCAAGGTACGGCTGAAGGAGCCGAGGAAGGAGCAGCTCGGCGAGGCCGGCCCGGTACTGTTCCCGAGCCGGCACATGCGCCGCCTGATCCAGGCCGCACGGGCCGGCGAGACCACGCTGGCGGCCAAGGTCTTCGACGGATCGGACGACGGCAAGAAGATCTACGACACGCTGGCCGTGATCGGCCGCCAGGCCACCGGCCCGACGGCGGCCTCGGGGTCCGAGCGTGACAAGCCCCTGCGCGACGCTCCGATGGCGGGCGTGCCGCATTGGCCCGTGACCCTGAGTTACTTCACAAAGGGCGCGGGCGAGCGCACGCCGATCTACACCCTGAGCTTCGACCTCTACGACAACGGCGTCAGCGGCGCCCTCAAGCTGGATTACGGCGACTTCGCCATCGTGGGCGACCTCACCCGCCTCGACCTCGACAAGGGGGCGGACAAGGCCTGCGCGCCTTGAACCTTCCGGGCGGGGTACGCTGCGGCCCGGAGCAGGTGTCGCACCACCCCGCCTTCGGTCGGGCTTGCCCGACTCGATCACCCTGCTATGCGGATCGTGGCCAAGCCCGATGTCTCTTGAGCGGAGGTGCGCGCCTCGCAGGATGCACGATGTCATGAGAAGCTCGCCGCTGCATCGCTTCGACTCGACGAGCGCCGACGACCTTTTCGGCGACGATCCTGACACCCCATCGCATCGCGGGAAGATTGAACGAATATATCGTCTGACGCAGAATGCCCGTGCCGAGGACGGAAAGTCCGGGCCCGACGGCACGGAAGCGATCAGGCAGCTCGTCGCGATCCACCATTTCGTCGCCGATGTTGCGTCGAATCCAGCCATGGAAAGGAATCTGGTCTACAACCAGATATCGAGACTCATATTCAACGATGTCATCTACCCGACATCATGGCCGCAGGTCGGCGTCACGATCTTCATGATGGGCGCCTATCTCAGCCATCATCACTATTCGAAATTCCCCAACGAGAACGATTCGAATACGATTGCGGCATGGTATTTTGTCGATTTTTGCAACAAGAACAACAATGATCGTTTCTTGACGAACGACCAGCTCGCGCTTTTATGCGGACCATCCGAATATGACGATGTCAGCCTTATATTGCGTCTGCTTTGGCTGATCCCGAGAAATTTTACGCGCAAATACGATCTTACGATACAATCCGACAGGGCCGACGCCCGTGAGGAGTTCCTTTCATCGGGTTATTATCCGATATCGGCTTTTTTCATCAGGCATGTCCTCGAACATCCTCCCGCGTCGGCGTCGCCGGATCGTTCGGCGGTCCCGGATACGGCGCTGGCGCGCAAGCTCGAACTCGACCAGATCGTCGATTTTACCCATGGCGGAAACGCCGGCCGTTACCTCGTCCGGGATACGTGGTACCTGCCGGAACAGACCCTGACCTGGGCGAAAGATCACGTCGGTTTGTTTTCTTTCAGCTTAAGCGATGTCACGATAGCAAGATATATTCTGGATCTTGACATTTACGTGACCGAATTTCACGTCAATGCGCAGAGGCGCCTAAAAATATCTTTCAATGGAAAGACGATCTACGAGGCGGATCTCGTCAGGGCCGACACGAACAGGATCGTCGTGCCGTTCGAGGCCGCGGCGAACAAGAGGACGGCCTTGAACACGATAGCCTTCCACTGCGATCCGATCGTACCGTCAGATTTCTTCGGAGACGACAACCGTAAGATCGGCGTCGCCATCCGCAGGCTGTGGTTGCGCAAGGATCCGTCGAGGTACCGGTCGGCCCGCGATCGAGCCGTCGATGCCGAGGGCTTGGCCGAGCCGGGCTGATCGTGCGGATATGCACACGACTGCACGGGGCCGGCCGCCCTCGTATCGTGACGGCGAAGTTGCGGGCACAGCGGTTTTCTGCTTCTTGCGGCGCAATCCCGCCCATCCAAGCTGATTTCGACATGGAGCACCGATTGGTCGGACGCGCCTTCCTGAAGTCTTTGACCCTGAAGTCTTGGACCAGAGCCGATGTTTGACACGTGTGGCGCCCTCGGACGGGAGCAGGGCGGCCCGGCCACCCGCGAGCGGACGTTCGCGATCCGGGGCGACATCCTGAGCAACAACGGCTACGCGCGGGCAGCGCGCGCCATGGCCGCGATCCTGTGCGAGCGGTTCCGTGTCGTGGGAGTTCCCCTTCACGTCGACCCCTCGGATTGCTCCGAGCCCTTTCCCGGGGACCTCGTGCGGGACGGCGACCTCGGCCACATGGCGCAGGACGCGGCGCTGGCGGTCGTCAACCACACCACGCCGGATCACTTCGTTCCGTTTCCCGATTGCTGGAACGTCGGCGCCTTCTATTGGGAGACGCGGGGCATCCCGCGTCGCTTCGACTGGCCGGAGCGTATCGCGGCGATGGACGCGATCTGGGCGCCGACGGGCTTCGTGGCCGATTTCACCCGCGATTGCGGCTACGACGGGCCGATGGCCCTGGTGCCGTGGCCGCAGCGCTTCGGCTTGCCCACCGCCCGGCGCGTCCCGGCCGCGCATCTCGACCAGCACGTGCTCCTGCTCGAACGCATGCCCCCTGCCGAGTCCGAGACCGCGTCCTGGCCGACCCTGCCGCTCTCCGAGTTGCTGGACTCGCCGCGGGAGACCTTTCTGGCCATCCAGTCCCTGGCCCCGCGCAAGGGCCTGCCGGTCATGGTCGCCGAATGGTGCCGGTTCGTCGCCGAGACGCCGGAGGACGACAGCATTCTCCTCATCAAGCTGGCGTTTCGGCATGCCCATGGGATCGGGCCCGATCCGCGCCGCCATCTCCTCGAAATCCTGGGACGTTACGGCGTGGCGGCCGGCCAGCGGCTTCGGATCGGCATCCTCGACGCCCACCTGGACGACGCGGCGCTGGACGCCCTCGTCGCCCGCGCGGACTGCCTCGTCTCCGCCTCGTTCGGGGAGGGCTTCGGCGGACCCATCGTCGAGGCGATCGCCCGGGACGTGCCGGTGATCGCCCCGCGCCACACCGGCATCGCCGACCTGATCCCGGCCGGCTACCCCCTTCAGGTCGCGAGCGACGAGCGCTGCGTGGCGCTGCGCGACAACATGGAGATCTACCCGATGTCGGCGACCTGGCATCTGCCGCGGCCGGGCGCGCTGGCCGGCCGTCTCCTCGCGTTCAGCAGGATGTCGCCCGAGGCGCGCCGCAGCGTCGCGGCGCAGGCCCGCGCCCACGCCGAGGCGTTCTGCGGCCTCGACGCCGCCCGCGAGGCGATCTTCGCGGCCACCGACGCCGCACCGCCGTCCGCGCCGAGAGCCGGCCGATGATCGTGGACCTGAGCCAGGCCGCCGTGAACCGCACGGCGATGTACATGATCTCCCACGACACCTACGCCTGCCTCGAAGACCGGCGCACGGGCTGCCAGTTCTTCGGCGAGGTGTTCTCGGAGATCCCCTCCGCCGAGCGGCTGCGGCAGATGCAACGGCGCGCCTTCGACAGGCTTGGCGACCCGGACCGCCTCGCGGCAGAGGCGAACGCCCGCCCGCCCGCGCCGCCGCGGCGGCCAGCCGGTCCTGTACCTCGATCCGCTCTACCTGCTCTACGGCGGCCTCCAGAGCGAGGACCACGTCATGATCCTCGACCTCTCGACGGTGACGCACCCGCACTGGCACAACCCGAACGTCGCCCGCGCCTACCGGGCCGCCTTCGACCTCATCGCGCGGCGCCGCCCCAACATCCTGGCGATCAGCGAGAACACGGCCGACACGCTCTATGCCAATTACGGCATCCCCCGCGAGCGGATCGCGGTCGTGCCCCTCTACGTCCCGGACCACTTCACGGCGCACGCGGCGGTCACGCCGATCCACACGCCGTTTCCCTACGTGCTGTTCGTGGGCAGCGTTGAGGCGCGCAAGAACCTGATCGGCGCGATCGAGATCTTCGCCCTCAGCGAACTCGCGCGGAAGGGCTACCGCCTCCTCGTCGTCGGCGGGGCCGGCCACGGCAACGCGGAGATCCAGGCGGCTGCCGCGCGGGCGCGCTCCGTCATCTTCTGCGGCTACCTCTCCAACGAGGAACTGCACGGGCTCTACGCCGAGGCCACCGCCTTCCTCTATCCCTCCTACCTCGAAGGCTTCGGGGTGCCGCTGCTCGAAGCCCTGCATTTCGGCGTGCCGGCGGTGGCCTCCACCACGGGAGCCTGCCCGGAGGTGGGCGGCGGCCTGATGCGCCACTTCGATCCCGACGACCATGCGGGCTTCGCCAACGAGTTGCGCCGCCTCGTCGCCCTCTCGCCGGAGGAACGGGCAGGCTACCGGGAGAAGGCCACGTCGTGGATCGCGGGGCGCTACGCGCTTCCCCATTACGAGCGCGCCCTCAAGGCGTCCCTCGATGCCAGGCGGCCCGAGGCACGGAACGTTCCCGGGCACGAGGCCGCCTGAGATGCCGGTCCCACCCGCGAGCCTGCTCGCGCCGCTCGCCCGACGCGGCCGGGACTGGCTGTTCGAGGCGGCCTTCCCCCTCTGGCAGGAACGCGGCCTCGACCGGGACGCGGGCGGCTGCCACGAGCGGCTCGCCCTCGACGGCACGCCGACCGGCCACGACCGCCGGGCCTTCGTGCAGGCGCGCCAGGCCTATTGCTTCTGCGAGGCCGGCCGCCTCGGCTGGGACGGGCCGTGGCGGGAGGCGGCCCTGCACGCGGCCGGCTACCTCATCGACCGCTTCCAGCGGCCGGACGGGGCGATCATCCACGCGGTCGATCCGGCGGGGCGGCCGGTCGACGGGCGGGTCGACCTCTACGACCAGGCCTTCGCCATCTTCGCGCTGGCCCACGTCCACGCCACCTGCGGGGCCGACCCGCACCTGTCGGAGCAAGCGCGGCGGGTGCTGGCGCACCTGCGCGAGGCCCGCGCCCATCCGGGGGGCGGCTTCACCGAGGCCGGCGCCGGGCCCTTGCGTCAGAACCCGCACATGCATCTGCTGGAGGCGGCTTTGGCCTGGATGGAGGCGGGCCGGCCGGAGCCGTGGACGGAGTTGGCCGACGAAATGGTCGGGCTCGCCACGGAGCGCTTCGTCGACCGGCAGACGGGCGCCCTGTTCGAGTTCTTCGAGGCCGACTGGTCGCCCGCGGGCGGGCGGGCGGCGGGCGTGATCGAGCCGGGGCACCAATACGAGTGGGCCTGGCTGCTGGAGCGCCGGACCGCCCTCGGCGGCCAAGACTTCTGGGAGCATCAGGCCCGACTCTACGCCTTCGCCGAGGAGCACGGCCGCGACGGCCTGCGGGGCCTCGCCCTCCACGACGTGGACGTGACCGGCCGCGTCACCGGCCGCCACGCCCGGATCTGGGCCCAGACCGAGCGCCTGCGTACATCAGTGATGCTGCTGGCCCGGCGCCCGGACCAGCCCCCCGGCGCCTGCCTCGGCGCGGCGGTGGAATCGTTCTGCGCCCTGGAGGGCTTCCTCGACGTGCCCCTGCGCGGCCTCTGGCGCGACCGCCAGGACGCGGATGGCCGCTTCCCCGACGCCACGGCCCCGGCCTCAAGTTTCTATCACATCGTGACCGGGCTGACGGAGCTGATCGGGTTCTGCGAGGGCGCTCCGCTTTCCCGGACGCCTGACGCGTGAACCGCGGGCCGGCGCATTACCAAGCCGCGTCGGCGGCTCGATATCGATCGCGTAGGGGCTCGACGCTGCGCGGAGCTTCGTGCCAGCCACCGGGCGGGTTCCGCCGACACGCCACCCTTCCGGGGAACGGGCGCCTCAGGACCCTGAAGAACCGATAGGACATCGCATCACGCCGGCTTCTCGGCCCCCGCCGCCAGCGGCAGGTCGATGGTGAAGCGCGTGCCTGCGCCCGGCTCGCTCTCCACCGCGATCCGCCCGTTCAAGGTCGTGGCGACGAGGTTGTAGACGATGTTGAGCCCGAGCCCGGTGCTGCCCTCGCCGCGGCGGGTGGTGAAGAACGGATCGAACACCTTGCCGAGGTGCTCGGGCGGGATGCCGCGGCCGTCGTCGGAGAACACGATGCGCAGGCCGTCCTCGCCCTCGGCCGCCACGGTGAGCCGCAGCAGGCCGTGCCGCCCATCCGGGTAGGCGTGCACCACCGCGTTGAGGATCAGGTTGCTCAGCACCTGGGCCAGCGCCCCGGGATAACTCTCCAGCACGATCCCCTCCGGGCACGCGACCTCGACGGCGTGGCCCTTGCGCCGGACCAGGGGCCCGAGGCTGCTCAGCAACTCGTGCAGCCAGCCAGCCACCGCGAAGCTGCGCCGGTCGCCCGTAGCTTGGTCCACGGCGACCTGCTTGAAACTGTGCACGAGGTCGGCCGCGCGGTTCAGGTTGGAGAACAGCAGGCGCGAGCCCTCGGTGATGCGCCCGACGCTCGCCGTCAGTTCCGAGCGCAGGATGCGGCCGGATTCGAGGGATTGCGCGATGCGCCGCACGTCGGCCTCGATGGCCGTCGAGGTCATCACCGCGACGCCGATGGGCGTGTTGATCTCGTGGGCGACGCCGGCCACGAGCTGGCCGAGGGAGGCGAGCTTCTCGGCCTGGATCAGGCTCGCCTGCGTCTGCCGCAGGGTCGAAAGCGTCGCCTCCGCCCGGCGCTTCTCCTCCCGCAGTTCCGTGGCCGTGCGGAACTGGCGCCGGGCCTGGATCTCGCGGGCGGCCACCGAATACATCGCCAGCGTCACCGAGGTGCCGATGACGAAGTTGTTGACGAAGGGCAGGCCGGGCCGCTCCGGAGCGGACAGGGCTTCGCAGATCGCGAAGGAGACCCAGGCCGCGAGGCAGAACAGGGCGAAGTAGGGGCTGCGCATCGGCAGCAGGGTCGCCACGAACAGGACGATGATCAGCATGCCGGCCGCGCCGTAGGCGAAGCCGTGCTCCAGCATGGCGAAGATGAGCGACAGGCAGACGGCCGGGACGACGCAATAGGCCAGCAGCAACCATTCGAGGCGCCTCTGCGCCGCGGGCAGGAGCGTCAGGGCGGTGGCCGGCAGCAGCACGGCGAGGATGACGGACACCCGCACGAGGTGCGTCGTGCCCCACCCGGCCCGGTCGATGGTCCAGTCCCACAGGGCGAAGATGTAGTAGACGAAGGCGCCGAGCAGCATGGCCGCGCGGGTGATGCGCAGGTCGTGCCGGATAAAGCTGCGGACGAAGCGCTCCTCGTCGCGGGCAGCCTCGAACAGCAGCCCGGCCCGGATCAGCAGATCGCGCATCGTCGCCGCATCGGCTGGGACGTGGTCGGTGGCACGGGCATCCGTCCGCGGGAATCGGTCGTACCGGCATAGGGCCGCGCGGCCCGCGCGGGAACACCCATCCGGGCCGGCCGGGCAATCGGTTGCGGACAGCCGATCCGGCGGACGGCCTGGACAGGACCGGTGCGCGGCGCCAGATCCGCGGGCGCAACCGTTCGCGAGATCAGCATGGCCGACGAGACCTCCCCGCCCGTCCTCGACGACGCGACCCTGGCCTTCGCGGGGCGCGTGTTCCAATACGCCCGCATGGGCCATGCCGAGGAACTCGCCGGGCTGTTCGGGCAGGGCCTGCCGGCCAACCTCCGCAACGACAAGGGCGACAGCCTCCTGATGCTCGCCGCCTATAACGGCCAGGCGGAGACGGTCCGCGTGGTCCTGGAGGCCGGGGGCGATCCGGAACTCGGCAACGACCGCGGCCAGACGCCCCTCGGCGGAGCGGCGTTCAAGGGCGACCTGGAAATCGCCCGGCTCCTGCTCGCGCACGGCGCCCAAGTGGACGGCACCGGAACGGGCAGCCGCACCGCCCTGATGCTCGCGGCGATGTTCGACCGCGCGGAGGTCGTCGAGCTTCTGCTCGCCCACGGGGCCGATCCGGACCGGCGCGACGGCGGCGGCCAGACGGCCGCCGAGATGGCGCAGGCGATGGGGGCGACGTCGACGCCCGGCCTCCTGGCAGGCATCGCACGGTCGGCGCTCTAGAAGGGTCGACGCGAGACGTGGGTGCCCGTTCGTTATCGAAGAGAGCGTCCAACCGAAGACCGGGGACGCCGAACTGATGCAATCCGGTCTAAAACGGCTTCGCCATCACCCCGAAAAGCCTGCCGTTAACCAAGTCTTATTCGATCGAACCCCTACTCGTTTCCATGTTCCTTCGGATGTGCCTGGAGCCTGTGGTGAAGATCGGTATCCGTTCCCGTCTCTACGGCGGCTTTGCCGCCCTCGTCGTCCTCGCGGGTGGGATGGGGGGCTTCGCCTACTTCCAGCTCACGAGCCTCGAGGAGACATTCGCCCTGCGCGGCCGCATCGAGCGGGCCGCGCGAGACCTCTACACCGTGAACGGGCTGACGGACCGCTTCATCGGACAGAGCACGGAATACCGAGCCCGGCCGACGGCGGAGCAGGCCGAACGCCTGACCGCCAGCCTGTCCACGATGGCGCAGCTTGCCGAGGAGCTCACCGGGCGGGCGATCAGCGAGGAACGGCGGGCCGCCTATGCGGGCGTCCGCAACCGGGCGAAGGGCCTGACCGCACAGATGCCGAAGCTCTTCGACCTCGGAACGCGCATTCGCGAGAACAAGGCGAAGCTGTTCGTGTCCGGCGACGGCCTGACGAAGGCCACCAACGCCCTGGTCGGCGAGATCCGGGCCGGCAGCGACGAGGGGGCGACCGCCCAGGCCGCCGCGACCGAGGCCGCGATCCTCCTCGTGCGCGTGACGAACTGGCGCTTCCTCGCCACCAACGACCCCAAGGGACCGGAGACCTTCGCCGCCAACGTCGCCAAGGCCGAGGGGGCGATCCGCAAGCTTCGCGGCCTCGACCTGTCCCCGTCGCAGGTCCGGTTGCTCAAGCCTGTCGAGGAGGCGCTCGACGGCTACGCAGCCGGCTTCAAGGCGACCGCGGACGCCCTCGTCGCCACGGACGCGTTCTACGACACGGTGCTGAAGCCGGAAGCCGAGGGCATCAACGCCACGGGCCGCGCCGTCCGGGCCAAGCTAGAAAGCCTGCTCCTGGAACTCGCGGGGAAGAGCGATGCCACGATGGGCACGAGCAAGGCCGTCCAGCTCGGTCTGCTCGGCCTGATCCTGCTGATCGGCAGCGTGCTCGCCATCCTGATCGCACGCAGCATCATCCAGCCGATCCGCGGCATGACCGGGGCGATGAGCCGCCTGGCGGCCGGCGAGACGGCCTTGACCGTACCCTCGCAGGATGCGGTCGACGAGATGGGCGAGATGGCCCGGGCCGTGGACGTGTTCCGGCAGAACGCCATCACCCGCGTCGAACTGGAAGCCGCGCAGGTGGTCGAGCAATCGGCCCGCCAGCGCCGGGCCGACCGCGTCGACCAACTCGTGCGCGGCTTCGAGGCCCGGATCGCCGGATCGCTCGATATCGTGACCTCCGCCTCGACCGAACTCGACGCCACCGCCCGCGCCATGACCGGTGTGGCCGGGAGCACCAACAGCCAGGCCCTGGCCTCCAGCGCTGCCGCCGAGGAGACCTCGGCCAACGTCCAGACGGTGGCCGCGGCCGCCGAGGAGATGGTCGCCTCCCTCCAGGAGATCGAGCGGCAGGTCCACCGCTCCAACGAAGTCGCCAACCTCGCAACCCAGGAGGCGCAGGCCACCGGCGTCTCGATGGCCGACCTGGCCGCCGCCGCCGAGAAGATCGGCGAGGCCGTGACGATGATCTCCAGCATCGCCGGGCAAACGAACCTGCTCGCGCTCAACGCCACCATCGAGGCGGCGCGTGCCGGCGAGGCGGGTCGGGGTTTTGCCGTGGTCGCCTCCGAGGTCAAGGAACTCGCCGGCCAGACGGCGCGGGCGACGCAGGAGATCTCCGCGCAGATCGCCGCGATCCAGGCGGCATCGAGCGGGGCGCTCTCGGCGATCCAGCAGATCGGCCGGACCATCCACGCGGTCAACGAGATCACGGGCAGCATCGCGGAGACCGTCGTCCAGCAGACCGCGGCCACGAACGAGATCTCGCGCAACGCGGCGGAAGCCGCCCGCGGCACGCAGGACGTCTCGATGAACGTCGCCCAGGTCCTGGCCTCATCGTCCGAGACCGGCAGCGCCGCCGAGCAGGTCCTTTTGGCCGCGGCCGAACTCGCGACCCAGTCCCTCAGCGTGAAGCAGGACGTGGACGATTTCCTCGGTGCCATCCGCGCGGCCTGAGGCGGGGACGATCGCACGGAGGGCGGCGCCGAGCCCTCCGAGATTGACGGACCGGGCATCCGGGCTAAGGACCGTCCGACAGTCGGTGCGCCGCGGCTCGGCCGCGCGCACGAACGACGGGACCGGGAGCCAGACGCCGTGCCGAGATCATTCGCAGCCTTCCGCCTGCGCGCGGCCGTGTCCGCCATCGGGATCGCCGCCGCCACCCCACTCCCGGCCGCGGAGGCGCCGGGCGAGTGGCCGATGTTCGGGCACGACCACACCAACCGGAATTTCTCCGATCTCGCGGGCATCGACCGGAGCAACGTCGCCCGCCTGCGCCCGGCCTGGATGTTCCAGACGGGCGTGACCGGCTACTTCCAGGCCCAGCCGGTGATGGTGGACGGGACGCTCTACCTCTCGACCACGCAGAACAACGTCGCGGCCCTCGACGCCAGGACCGGCCGGGTGCTGTGGACCTACACGCACAAGGCGCGCACGGAAAAAATCTTCGGGCCGCCCTCGAACAGGGGGGTCGCGGTCTCCGGCGGCCTCGTGTTCCAGGCGACCATGGACGGGCGCGTGATCGCGCTGGACGCCAAGACCGGCAAGGTCGCCTGGGACCACGAGGCGGTGCGCCCGGAGGAGGGCGAGACCGAGACCGCCTCGGGCCTCGCGCAGCAGCTCGGCGGCAAGCCGGTGCAGGGTTCGAGCCGCCTCGGCTTCAAGATGCCGCCGCTGGTGGCGGGCGGCCTCGTCATCGTCGGCGTGAGCGGGGCGGGCTACGGCCTGCACGTGGAGGACGAGGCGGGCGGCCTCGACGGCGGCTCCGTGGTGGGCATCGAGGGTGGCTACGGCCGCCGCGGATGGCTCGCCGCCTACGACGCCGGGACCGGGCAGGAGCGCTGGCGCTGGTACGTGACCAAGGAGGACGGCTGGGAAGGTGCCTTCTCGGAAAAAACCGGCGACGGCATTCCGCTGCACCGGGACATTCCGGCGGAGAAGGCGGCAGCACCCGCCAACCGCCAGGCGTGGCGGGTGGGCGGCGGCTCCCTCTGGATGACGCCGGCCTTCGACCCCGACCTCGGCCTGATCTACGTCGGCACCGGTAACCCGGCGCCGCAGAATTTCGGGCTCTCCCGGCCAGGCGACAACCTCTACACCATGAGCCTCGTGGCGCTCGACGTGAAGACCGGGCACCTGCGCTGGTACTACCAGCAGGTGCCCCACGACGAGTGGGGCTACGACGTGGCGGCCCCACCCTTCCTGATCGACCACAAGGGCGCGGACGGGCCGGTGAAGGCGGTGGCCTCGGCCAGCAAGACCGGCTGGATCTACGTCCACGACCGCGCCACGGGGAAACTCCTCGCGCGCTCGGCGCCGCTGATCGCGCAGAAGAACCTGTTCGAGCCGCCGAGCACGACAGGCACCGTGGTCAGCCCCGGCCCCCTCGGCGCCGTCTCCTGGCCGCCCACCGCCTTCGATGCGGCCAGCGGCCTCGCCTACGCCCAGGTGCGCCACGGGGCCGCGACCTACACCGTGAAGACCGTGCCCGCCGGCCCCGATCGGCCGGAGATCCGCTACACCGAGACCGGCGAGGCGAGGGCTGAGCCGAGCTTCAGCACGCTGACCGCCGTGGACCTCGGCAAGGGCGGCTCCATCGCGTGGTCGGTGAAATCCGCGAGCCGGCTCTCGGGCGGGACGCTGGCGACCGCCGGCGGCCTCGTCTTCTCCGGCGAGGAGGACGGCCATCTCGACGCGCACGACGCGGCCTCCGGCCAGGTGCTCTGGCGCTTCCAGTGCGGGGCCGGCATCAGCGGTCCGGCGATCACCTACAGCCTCGACGGCCGGCAATACGTGGCGGTGGCGGCCGGAGGCTCCTCGTTCACCAAGGGCTCCGGCTTCGGCACCGGGGACGCGCTGGTGGTGTTCTCCCTGCCGGAGTGAGGGCGCCCCTCAGGCGATGACAGGGCGGCGCACGGCCCGCATGCGCAGGCCGAAGATCGCGAGCAGCGCCATGCCGCAGGTGGTGCTGTTGGCGTTGAACAGCGAGTTCTCGAACGAGGCCGTGAGGATCGCCAGCAGCCACAGGCGCAGGAACAGCAACGTCGGCGGGTCGAGGGCCTTGCCGCCCGCGGCACGCTGGAGGTCGCGCACGGGAGCGACCATCAGGGCCACCACCGTGAGCAGCAGGCCCGGCAGCCCCATCACCAGGGCGGCGTCGAGATAGGCGTTGTGGGCCTGGGTCGCGGTCTGGACCCAGTCGGATTCAGAGCCGGAGCCGTAGATCGTGCGGTCGGTGAGCCAGAACGCCCCGTAGCCCCAGCCCTTGACCGGGTGCTGCATGATGTTCTCGATGGCGAAGCTCCAGATCTCGTTGCGGGCGGTGAAGCTCGCATCCGGCAGCACGAGGTCGAGGACGGCGCGCACCGGGGGCAGCAGGGTCGCCCCGATGGTGGCCACCGCCATGACCGCGACGGGGCCGAGCAGCATCAGGCCGCGCATCGCTCCGCCGCGGAAGTAGCCGCACAGGTTCGTGACCAGGAACACCACCGGCAGCACCGCCAGGGCGGTCTTCGAGGCGGTACTGGCCAGGAACACCAGGGACGCGGCCACGATCACCCAGCCGAGGAAGCGATCCCGGACGGCGGCGACGTAGAGGCCGCAGACCACGAGCATCGCCATCGCGGCGCCCGCCTCGTTCTTGTGCGGGAAGACGCCGCGCCAGAGGCCGATGTGGTTGTACTCGTTGGTCACGTCGTAGGCCGAATGGATCGTCAGGCGGGGGGCGAAGGCGATCCCGAGGTAGCAGGCGGCCAGGATGATCCCTGCCGCGATCGCCAGCGCCGAGGCGAATTGCCGGGCCGAGCGCGCGACCACTAAAAGTCCGGCGGCGAGGAAGGCCACGATGGCGTAGAGGGCGATCCGGCGCACGGACAGGGACAGGTCCGTGGACAGCACGGTCGAGACCGCGAGCCAGCCGGTGAACAGCAGCAGGGGCGGGCTCGCGAGAGGGCGCAGCCGCTCCGCGCCGAGGCGCAGGACCGCGAGTCCCATCACTCCGCCGAGGGCGAGGAACAGCACCTGCGTCCAGAGGTTGCCGCCCTCCGCGACGGAGAGCAGGTCCCGGTCGGCGAGGTCGGTGAACCAGGCCCGGTTCCAGAGCGCGACGAGCACGACGGCCATCAGGCCGACGCGCAGGGCGTCGGGCATGTCGCGGGCGGCGGGCGCGCTCGCGTGACCACTCACAATGCCGGCGGTCGCTGACACGCCTGTTCCTCTCCCGATCCCGCTTCCCGGCGAGCCTACCCCCGGACGCGCCGGCCGGTCACGGGAAACCGCGCGGCGGGGGCACTATGCTGCGGGTAACCTTGATGCCCGCCTGCGTCAGCGCGCCCGCATCGTCACCTGCTGCCGGCTCAACGCCTGGCCGCGCAGGAAGGCGGCCATCTCGGCGAGTTCCGGCGCCTTGGAGCGAAAGGCGACCGAGAGGGCGAGCAGGGTGTCTGAATGGTCGAGGCCGGCATAGATCCGCTCCTGCACCGGCACGTGGGCGGCGCGGAGCCGTTCGGCCAGCCGCGCGGTGTTGCGCGGGCGGACCAGGGTGTCGGCATCCCCGGTCGCCAGGAAGGTCGGGGGCGAGCGGGGGCCGACGAAACCGATGGGCTGCGTCGCGGCCTTGTCCGGGGCCTGGCCGAAGACCTTGATCGTGGTGTCCGTATCGAGCGGCAGGAAGTCGTAGGGGCCGGACAGGCCCGCCACCGCCCGGATCACCTTCGGATCGACGCCGGCGGCCCGCAGGTAGCGCTCGTCGAGGCCCAGCATCACCGCGTTGTAGGCGCCCGCCGAGTGGCCGGCGAGCACGATGCGGTGCGGGTCCCCGCCATAGGCCGCGATGTTCTCCCGCACCCAGGCGACGGCCCGGGCACCGTCCTCAAGGAAGCCGGGGAAGGGGGCCTCGGGATAGAGCCGGTAATCCGGCAGCACGGTGACGAAGCCCTGCGCGGCGAGCGCCTGCCCGACGAAGGCGTAGTACTCCTTGGCGCCGCTCTGCCAGGAGCCCCCGTAGAAGAACACCAGGACCGGGGCGTTCTCGACCGCCGCCACCGGCACGTAGACGTCGAGCTTGCGCCGCGGCCCCTCGCCGAAGGGCTGGTCCTTGGCGGCCTGCCGCCCGCCGGAATCGCGCGGGCCGATCGCGTCGAACAGGGCCAGCGCCGAGCAATTGG
The DNA here is from genome assembly GCF_022179685.1 of Methylobacterium trifolii. Classification (GTDB taxonomy): domain Bacteria; phylum Pseudomonadota; class Alphaproteobacteria; order Rhizobiales; family Beijerinckiaceae; genus Methylobacterium; species Methylobacterium trifolii. Next base: position 3,149 of record NZ_BPRB01000030.1, on the reverse strand, counting down.
CGAGCCCGAAGGCCGCAAGACCGAGGCAGAGGATGCCGGCGAGCGTGGTCAGGACGCGTGTCATTCGGTCTCCGTTTGCCCCTACGACCGTAGAAGGCCCGCCGCTCTGGGCGGATTCATGACCGGAAAGCGGCCGAGCTCGGCCTTCGCGGCCGGGTGGTGGGGTCAGGTCCGCAGGACGATGCAGGCACCGCCGACGCTGCGGATCTTGCCGCACAGGCCGTCGGCCGCCTGACGGCTCTCGGCCGGGATGCGAACACGGTAGAAGGCGCGGGTGCCGCGGTTGCGCAGGCGCGTGCCGATGATCATCGGGCGTACGTCGCCGATCACCTTGGCGTAGGTGGCGCGCGTGCGTGAAAAGCTCTGGAGGGCCAGGGACTTGGAGAAATTCCCGGCGAGCTGGATGCCCCAGGGGGCGGCCGGGCCCTCGTTCTGTCCCAGGGCGAAGCGGTCGCCGCGAGAGGGGATGCGCAGGGCGGCGGTGACCTGGAGGCAGGTCTGGGCGGTCTCCGGCTCCGGGAGCTTGGACTCCGCTGCGGGCTTGGCCTCCTGTGCAGGCTTGGGGGCCGGCGCACCACCTTCGGGGAACTCGATCGCGCCCTTGGCACCCCCGCGCCAGTCCTCGGCCGGCGCCCCGGTGATCGCGACGACGTAGGCGCGCGTTTCGGCCGGCAGGCCGCCGCTGCCGGCGAGCCAGTTCGTCACGCGGGTGGCGCCGCCGTTATAGGCGGCCGCCGCCAGCCCGAGATTGCCGAACTGGCGCTTCAGGTCGGCGAGCAGGTGGGCCGCGTGCGGGATCGCCTGCTCCGGGTCGAACGGGTCGGTCAGCCCGCGCTCCCGCGCCGTCCCCGGCATGAACTGCGCCACCCCTTGCGCGCCGGCAGGACTCACCACGCCCACGCGAAAACTGCTCTCGCGCCAGATCAGCCGCGTCAGGAACGGGATCGGCAGCCCGCGCGCCTTGGCGGACCCGTCGATCAGCCGGCACAGGGCCTGCTCGACCGTCTCGGTGGCGCCCTCGGAGGGGAGGGCGGCCGCGGGGGTGGCGAGGAGGAGCGTGGCGAGGAGGGCCCAAGCGCCACGCATCCCTCCCCCCTTCGCGGGGGAGGGTGGGCCGCGAAGCGGGTCGGGAGAGGGGAGCGCCATGTGCAGAGAGGGAGCTCTCCTCTCCCGACCCTCGCCGACGCGAGGGCCACCCTCCCCCGCAGAGGGGGGAGGGGGAGGCGCGCGGAAAATTCCGAAAGGCTCGATCACCCGCCGGGTTCTAGCGTGTCCGACCTAACGATCAATGCAGGTTACAGCCGCACGGCCGAGGCCGTGAAGGATGAGCGAATCCCCCGTTCGCCCTCACACCCCGGCCGCGCTATAAAAGCGGACGCGACCAGCGCCCGAAAACGAGTGTGATGACCGAGCCGTTGCTTTCCGTCGAGGACCTCTCGGTCGCGTTCCGCTCACGAGAGGGCGAGGCGGTCGCCGTGGACCGCATCAGCTTCACCATCGCGCCGGGGGAGACGGTGGCGCTGGTGGGCGAGTCCGGCTCCGGCAAGTCGGTCACGGCCCTGTCGATCCTGCGGCTGCTCGACGGGGCGGCGGTCCAGACCGGGCGCATCGTGTTCAAGGGGCGCGACCTCGCGGGGCTGCCCGAGGCAGAGATGCGCAAGGTCCGCGGCGCCGACATCACCATGGTGTTCCAGGAGCCGATGACCTCGCTCAACCCGCTCCACAGCATCGAGCGGCAGATCGGCGAGGTTCTGGACCTGCACCGGGGACTCACCGGCAAGGCGGCCCGCGCCCGCATCCTCGAACTGCTCGAACTCGTCGGCCTGCGCGATGCCGCCCGCCGCATGGGGGCCTATCCGCACGAGCTCTCGGGCGGGCAGCGCCAGCGGGTGATGATCGCCATGGCGCTCGCCTGCGAGCCGGACCTGCTGGTGGCCGACGAGCCGACGACCGCGCTCGACGTGACGGTACAGGCCCAGATCCTCTCCCTGCTCGCCGACCTGCAGGAGCGGCTCGGCATGGCGATGCTGTTCATCACCCACGACCTCGGCATCGTCGAGCGCATCGCCTCGCGCGTCTGCGTCATGCTGAACGGCCGGATCGTCGAGGCGGGCCAGGCGCAGGCCGTGCTCGCCGACCCGCAGCACGCCTACACCCGCCGCCTCGTCGCCTCCGAGCCGAAGGGCCGCGGAAACCCGGTGGCGGCGGACGCCCCGGCCCTGATCGAGGCCGGCCCCCTCAAGGTCTGGTTTCCCCTGAAGGAAGGCTGGCTGCGGCGCACCACCGGCCACGTCAAGGCGGTGGACGGGGTCTCGGTGCGGGTGCGCGAGGGCGAGACGGTCGGGGTCGTCGGCGAATCCGGCTCGGGCAAGACCACGCTGGGCCTCGCCCTCCTGCGGCTCACGGGCTCGGAGGGGCCGATCGTCTTCCTCGGCCGCGACATCGAGCGCTACGGGGTCGCCGCGATGCGCCCCCTGCGCCGGGACATGCAGGTGGTGTTCCAGGACCCCTACGGCTCCCTGTCGCCGCGCATGTCCGTGGCCGACATCGTGGCCGAGGGGCTGGTGGTGCAGGGCGGCCATTCGCGGGCGGAGCGCCGTGCGATCGTCGCCCGGGCCCTCACCGAGGTCGGCCTCGACCCGGCGGTGATGGACCGCTACCCGCACGAATTCTCCGGCGGCCAGCGCCAGCGCATCGCCATCGCCCGCGCCATGGTGCTCAAGCCCCGCTTCGTCGTGCTCGACGAGCCGACCTCGGCCCTCGACCGCTCTGTGCAGTCGCAGATCGTGACCCTGCTGCGCGACCTCCAGCGGGAGCGCAAGCTGGCCTACCTGTTCATCAGCCACGACCTGAAGGTGGTCCGCGCGCTCGCCAACTACGTGCTGGTGATGCAGAACGGCCGCGTCGTGGAGGAGGGGCCGGCCGAACGGATCTTCTCGGACCCGCAGACCGAGTACACCCGCACCCTGTTCTCGGCGGCCTTCGCCTTGAAGAGCGACACGGTCGCCGACGTGGAGCCGGTCTGAGCCGATGCCCCGCGTCCTGCTGATCGTGCTCGATTCCGTCGGCATCGGCGGCGCGCCGGATGCCGCGCACTACGGCGATGCCGGCGCCGACACCCTCGGCCATATCGCCGCGGCCCGCGGCGC
>NZ_BPRB01000029.1 GCF_022179685.1 Methylobacterium trifolii | reverse complement strand
AGGCCCTCCTCCACGTCCGCCGCGTCGCCGAGTCGGACGTGGAGGAGGGCCTGACCTCGGACGAGCCGGACCTGGAGGAGGATCTCGATCCCCGTCCCCCCGTCGTCACGATCATGGGCCACGTCGACCACGGCAAGACCTCGCTGCTCGACGCCATCCGCAAGGAGAACGTGGTCGAGGGCGAGGCCGGCGGCATCACCCAGCACATCGGCGCCTACCAGGTGGCCTCGCCGTCCGGCGACATGATCACCTTCATCGACACCCCCGGCCACGCCGCCTTCACCTCGATGCGGGCGCGCGGCGCCAAGGTGACGGACATCGTCGTGCTCGTGGTGGCGGCCGACGACGGCGTGATGCCCCAGACCATCGAGGCGATCCAGCACGCCAAGGCGGCCGGCGTCCCCCTGATCCTGGCGATCAACAAGATCGACAAGCCCGACGCGAACCCGCAGCGGGTCCGCACCGAGCTGCTCCAGCACGACATCCAGGTCGAGTCGATGGGCGGCGAGACCCTGGAATTCGAGGTCTCGGCCAAGACCGGCGACGGCCTGCCCGACCTGCTGGAGGGCCTGCAGCTCCAGGCCGAGATCATGAACCTGCGCGCCAACGAGAAGCGCGACGGCGAGGGCACCGTGATCGAGGCCAAGCTCGACCGCGGCCGCGGCCCCGTGGCCACGGTTCTGGTGCAGCGCGGGACGCTCTTCACCGGCGACATCGTCGTGGCCGGTGCCGAGTGGGGCCGCGTGCGCGCCCTCATCGACGACCAGGGCGAGAACATCCAGTATGCCGGCCCGTCCGTGCCGGTGGAGGTGCTCGGCTTCAACGGCACGCCGGACGCCGGCGACCGGGTCGTCGTTGTGCCCAGCGAGGCGCGAGCCCGCGAGGTCACGGAATACCGCGCCCGGACCAAGCGCGAGCGCCAGAACGCCCGCACGGGCGGCGCCAACCGCTCGCTCGTGGACATGATGCGCGACCTCAAGGAGGGCGCCGGCCGCAAGGAACTGCCGGTGCTCATCAAGGGCGACGTGCAGGGCTCGGTCGAGGCGATCTCGGGCGCCCTGGAGAAGATCGGCAACGACGAGGTCTCGGCCCGCATCCTGCTCGCGGGCGTGGGCGGCATCACCGAGTCGGACGTCACCCTGGCGCAGGCCTCCAAGGCCTTCGTCATCGGCTTCAACGTGCGCGCCCACAAGGAAGCGCGCGAGGCGGCCGAGCGGGCCGGCGTCGAGATCCGCTACTACAACATCATCTACGACCTCGTGGACGACATCAAAGCCACCCTCTCGGGCATGCTGTCGCCGACCCTGCGCGAGGAGCGCCTGGGCGAAGCCTTCATCCAGGAGATCTTCGAGGTCTCGAAGGTCGGCAAGGTCGCCGGTTGCCGCGTCAGCGACGGCGTCGTCGAGCGCGGCGCCCATGTCCGCCTGATCCGCGACAGCGTGGTGATCCACGAGGGCAAGCTGAAGACGCTCAAGCGCTTCAAGGACGACGCGAAGGAAGTCACCTCCGGCCAGGATTGCGGCATGGCCTTCGAGAACTTCGAGAACATGCGCGCGGGCGACATCATCGAGTGCTACCGGGTCGAGGAGATCCGCCGCACCCTCTGAGCCTTCGCTCGGTCTCCGACACGGCGGCCGCGGCACCTGCCGCGGCCGTCCTTTTTTTGTACCCGTCCGCGCCGCAGCCCGGCGCCGGACAACGCAAAGCGCATGGCCCAGAAACCGAACCCGACCGGCCCGTCCCAGCGCCAGCAGCGCGTGGCCGAACTCGTGCGCCACGCTCTGGCCGAGGTGCTCCAGCGCGGCGACATCCAGGACCCGGTGCTCGGCTCCCACGTCGTGACCGTGCCGGAGGTGCGGATGTCGCCGGACCTGAAGCTCGCCACCGCCTACGTCATGCCGCTGGGCGGCCGGGACGAGGCGCCGGTGATCGCGGCGCTCGAGCGCAACCGCAAGGTCCTGCGCCAGGAGGTGGCCCGGCGGGTGAACCTGAAGTTCGCCCCCGAACTGCGCTTCCTCCGGGACGAGACCTTCGACGAGGCCGACCGGATCGACCGCCTCCTGCGCGACGACCGGGTCCGGCGCGACCTCGAACAGCCCGAGGGCGCGTCCGAACCGGACGCCTGAGCCGTGCATTGATCCCCGTGGGATCGGCACCAGACGACGCCGTCGACGCCCCGCGGGCCTGGGGCCTTCGCCCGCAGCGGCCGCCGTCGATACGAGCACCGACCGAGGTTTTGATGAACGACGTTCCCCCCGTTGAGCAGGCCCCCGTCCCGGTCCCGCCCGCGATGCGCCGCGCGGACACGCCCCGCCCGCCCCGCGGCGCGCCCCGGCCCGACCGGCCGAAGAAGCGCGACGTGTCCGGCTGGGTGATCCTCGACAAGGGCGTCGGCATGACCTCGACCCATGCGGTCGCGGTGGTCAAGCGCGCCTTCAACGCCAAGAAGGCGGGGCATGCCGGCACCCTCGATCCGCTGGCCTCGGGCATCCTGCCGATCGCGCTGGGCGAGGCGACCAAGACCGTCCCCTTCGTCATGGACGGCCGCAAGGCCTACCGCTTCACGGTCGCCTGGGGCGTGGAGACCGACACGGACGACGCCGAGGGCCGGCCCGTCGCGACGAGCGAGGCCCGCCCCGCCCGCGAGGCGGTGGAGGCCGCGCTGCCGGCCTTCGTCGGCGCCATCGAGCAGGTGCCGCCGCGCTATTCCGCGATCAAGATCCAGGGCGAGCGCGCCTACGACCTCGCCCGCGACGGCGAGGTGGTGGAACTGGCGGCCCGCCCGGTGCAGATCGACCGCCTGGCTGTGGCCGAGCACCACGGCGACCACACGGTGATCGAGGCCGAGTGCGGCAAGGGCACCTACGTCCGGGCGCTGGCGCGCGACCTCGGCCGCATGCTCGGCTGCTACGGCCACGTCTCGGCCCTGCGCCGCACCCGCGTCGGCCCGTTCTCGGAGGCCGAGGCCTGCGACGTCGCCGCCCTCGAGGCCGGCGGCCCCGACGGCAACGGCGCGCACCTGCGGCCGGTGGAGACGGCGCTCGACGCGATCGCCTCCGTGGCGGTCTCGCGCGACATGGCGTTGCGCCTGATGCGCGGCCAGCCGGTGATCCTGCGCGGGCGCGACGCCCCGGTGGAGGGCAAGATCTTCGCCACCTGCGGCGGCATCCTCGTGGCGGTCGGCGACGTGGAGCGGGGCGAGCTCGTGCCGCACCGGGTGTTCCACCTCGGCGGGACCAGCGCCGGCCGGATGGCCTGACCCTGTCGGGAATCCTCCAGGAACGATCGCTCCCGGCCCCGGTTGGCCAGCGGTAGCGGCCGGCGCAACGGCCCGCACGGATCGTCGGCGCCTCATGCACGAACTCAGCTACGACGTGGCGGTCATCGGGGCCGGCACGGCCGGCATCTCCGCCCACCGGGCCGCGACCGCGGCCGGCGCCCGCTCCGTCCTGATCGAGCAGGGGCCGGGGGGCACCACCTGCGCCCGCGTCGGCTGCATGCCCTCGAAGCTGCTGGCCGCGGCAGGCGCCCGTGCCCACGACGCGCGCCAGGCCGGCCTGTTCGGCGTGCGGGTGGCCGGCGTCTCGATCGACGGGCCGGCCGTGCTCGGCCGACTGCGGGCCGAGCGCGACCGCTTCGTGGCCGGCGTGTTCGCGGGCATGGATGCGCTCCCCGAAGACCAGCGCCTCGCGGGCCGCGCCCGCTTCCTCGACCCTGGCACGCTCACTGTGGGCGAAGATACGCGGGTGCGCTTCCGCGCCGCGGTGGTCGCCACCGGATCGAGCCCGGCCGTCCCGAAACCCCTGCGGGCGTTGGGAGACCGGGTGCTCACCACCGACACCGTGTTCGAGCTGCCGGACCTGCCGGCCTCCCTCGCCGTCCTCGGCGGCGGGCCGGTGGGCATCGAGATCGCCCAGGCGATGGCCCGCCTCGGGGTCGCGGTCAGCCTGTTCGACGTCGGGGCCTCCCTTGCCGGGCTGTCCGAGCCGGACCTGGTGGAGGCGGCCGCCCGCATCTTCGGTGCGGAACTCGACCTCCATCTGCAAACCGAGATCGCGGGCGCGCAGGCGGTGGGCGACGGCGTGCGCCTGTCCTGGACGGGGCCGGACGGCCGGCCTGCGACGGGGGATTTCTCGGCCGTGCTCGCCGCCACCGGCCGGCCGCCGAACCTGGAGGGGATCGGCCTCGCGCAGGCCGGGCTGACCCTCGGCGAGGACGGCCTGCCCGCCTTCGATGCCCGCAGCCTGGTCTGCGCCGGCGGCCCGATCCTGATCGCGGGCGACGCCAACGCCGCGCGGCCGGTGCTGCACGAGGCGAGCCGCCAGGGCGGAATCGCCGGCCGCAACGCCGCGGCACTCGCCGCCTCCGGCCGGATCGAGGCGCCCGAGCCCTGGACGCGGCTGGCGATGGTGTTCACCCATCCCCAGGCGGCCGTGGTCGGCGCGCCCTACGAGGCCGGGCCTTCCGGGGACCGGATCGTCGGTCGCATGGATTTCTCCGACCAGGGCCGGGCCCGCGTCGAGGGGGTCAACCACGGCGGCATCCGGATCTGGGCGGACGGGGCGGGCCGGCTGCTCGGGGGCGAGATGCTCGGGCCCGGCGTCGAGCACCTTGCCCACCTCCTGGCCTACGCGATCCAGGACGGACTCGACGCCCAGGCTATGGCCGAACGTCCGGTCTATCACCCCACGCTGGAGGAAGGCTTAGGCACCGCTTTGTCTCATATCGCACACAGGATCGACAAGATGCGCCGAGGCTCGATGCGATCGTGATGCCACGGCGTGCCCAGGCATGCGGGCCGAGCATTGCGCTCCGATGCCGGCACGGTCATACCGGACCGCAGATGAACCGGTTTCGTTCCTGAATGCCGCCGCCCGTTGCCGTCGGCGAGCCCGTCGATCTCGACGCCCTCGCTCCCGCCGACCTCGATCGGCTCGACGCGGGCGTGATCGGGCTCGATGCGGCCGGCGTCGTCCTGCTGTTCAGCGCCGGGGCGAGCACCCTCTGCGGCCTCTCGCCCGACGCCGTGCTGGGGCGCAACTACTTTCGCGAGGTGGTGCCGAGCGCCAACGTGCCGAGCTTCTTCGGCCGGTTCCTCGCCGGCACCCGGCGGTCCGACTTCGACGAGACCTTCGAGTTCGTGTTCGGCCGCCTGCCGCAGCCGATGCGCGCGCGGGTGCGGATGCTGCGGGGCCGGGAGCGCTACTGGCTGACCATCCAGCCGATGGAGAGCCTCGGGGCCGGCCAGTCCCGCGAGGCGGTGATCGCGGCCGTGGGCCGCCGGGCCCGGGCCGAGCCCGTCGACCCGAGCCTGTGCGAGCGCGAGCCGATCCACGTTCCGGGCTCGATCCAGCCGAACGCCGTGTTGCTGGCGGCCGATGCCGGCGACCTCGCGATCCTGGCCCACAGCACCAACGTGCAGGACATCCTCGCCGATTCCACCCTGTCCGTGGCGGGCCTGTCCCTGGATGCCGTGCTGCCGGCCGCCTTCGTGGACCTGATCCGCGCGCGGCTGGCCAGCGGCACCCTCGACGACGGCCGCTCCGTCCGCCGCGTCCTGACGCTCCCCGGCCGGACGACCACCTACCACACCGTCGCCCACGCCCATGCGGGCCGGGTGATCGTCGAGCTGGAACTGGCGCCGGACCGTCCGGAGGATTTCGGGATCGCGAGCCAGATCGATTCCGAACTCGCGGTCGGGCGCCTGCGGGCCGCCGGGACGCTCACCGGGGCCGCCCGGATCGCCGCCCTGGAGATCCGGGCGCTGACCGGCTTCGAATGCGTGCTGGTCTACCGCTTCGATCCGGACTGGAACGGCGAGGCCATCGCCGAGGACAAGGTGGCGGACTGGTCGCGCGCGCTCCTCGGCCTGCGCTTCCCGGCCTCCGACATCCCGGCCCAGGCGCGTGCCCTCTACACCCGGGCCAAGAGCCGCTTCGTGATCGACCGGGACTGCGTGCCCGTGCCCCTGGTCGCGGCGCCTTCCGCCGGGAACGGGCCGGTCGACCTCACCTTCGCCCAGAACCGCACCCTCTCGCCGATCCACCTGGAATACCAGCGCAACCTCGGCGTCGACGGCTCGATGTCGATCTCGATCATGGTCGAGGGCCGGCTCTGGGGCCTGATGATCGGCCATCACCGCCGCCCGCATTACGTGCCGCCTGAGACCCGCGCCGCCGCGACCGTCCTGACCGAGGCCTTCGCCATGCGGGTGCAGGAGATCGAGTCGCGCCGGCTCTGGGCCGAGCGGCAGGCCCATCTCGACACGGAAGCCCGCCTCGTGCGCGAGCTGACCCGCTCGGACGACTTCGTGGCCGCGCTCACCGCCGGCTCCGTGACCCTCCTCGACCTGTTCGGCGCGACGGGCGCGGGCATCGTCTCCGGCGACCGGATCACCCTGATCGGCCGCACCCCGCCGGCCTCGTGCGTGGGCGAGATCGCCGCCTGGCTGAAAGGGCGCCTCGCGCCCGGGGAGCCGGGCTATTCCAGCGACGCCTTCACCGCTGCCTTCCCCGCGGCCGCCCCCCATCGCGAGACCGCCAGCGGCTTGCTCGCCACCTTCGTCGACCTGTCGCGGGAGAACCTGCTGCTCTGGTTCCGGCCGGAGGTGGCCAGCACCGTGACCTGGAGCGGCGACCCGCGCAAACCCGTCCTCATCGGCAGCGGCCCGGTGGCGGTGCTGCCCCGGCGCTCCTTCGAGCGCTGGGTGGAGGAGCGCCGGGGCCACGCCACCCCCTGGGCCGAGTGGCAGGTGTCGCTGGCCGTCTCGCTCGCGCGCGCCGTCGAGGGCGTGGTCCTGCGCCAGCGCCGCAAGATCGACGAGCTGACGGGGCTGCTGGCCGAGAAGGAGAAGCTGCTGGCGCAGAAGGATATCCTGACCCGCGAGATCGACCACCGGGTCAAGAACTCCCTCCAGATCGTCTCGGCCTTCCTGCAGATGCAGCGCCGCCAGGTCACCGATCCCGCAGCGCGCCAGGCCTTCGCCGACACCTCGGCGCGGGTGATGAGCGTGGCGCGGGTGCACGACAGCCTGTACCAGGCCGAGACCATCGAGGAGGTCGACCTCGGCCAGACCATCGAGACCCTGTGCGCGGACCTGGCGGGCCTGGCCGGCGCGGGGCATGCCGTAGACCTCACGGCCGAGCCCGGCCTGATGGTGCCCTACCGCAAGGCGGTCGCCCTCTCCCTGATCGCCACGGAACTCGTGACCAACGCCTTCAAGTATGCGGGCAATCCCGCAGGCGGCGCCCGGGTCGCGGTCAGCGTCTCGGCGGCCGGCCCCGGCACCGTGCGCCTGCGGGTCTGCGACGACGGCGCGGGCCTGCCCGCGGACTGGGCCGAGCCCCGGGTCCCCGGCAAGGGCAAGGGTATGAGCAAGGGCAGCGGTCTCGGGATGAAGCTGATCCGGGCGATGCTCGACCAGATCAACGCCAGCCTCGAGGTCGCCAACGCCCCCGGGGCCTGTTTCACGATCACCGCATGACCCGCCCCGACGACACCCTGCACCGGCGCCTGCGCGCGGCCACCGCCCCCGCCCACGAGGGCCTGGAGCACGCCCTCGACTGGCAGGCCCGCGTCGCCACCCGGGCGGGCTATCGCGGCCTGCTCGTCCGCTTCTACGGGTTCCACGCCGCCTACGAGCCGGCCATCGCCGCCGCACTTGCCGACGACGCCTTCCTCGCCCCCCGCTTGCGGCTCGACGCCCTGGCGGCGGACCTGCGCCATCTCGGCCTGCCCGAGGACAGCCTCGCGGCCCTGCCCCGCCCCGATCCGGTCTTCCTCGCCGGGCCGGCGGCGGCGATGGGCGCCCTCTACGTGCTGGAGGGCTCCACGCTCGGCGGCCAGGTGATCGGCCGCCACATCGCGGCCCAGCACGGGATCACGGGGGACGGCCTCGCCTATTACCGGGCGCACGGCCCGCGGACAGGCGCCATGTGGGCGGCCTTCCGGGCGCGCCTCGACGCCTCCTCCGACGAGCCCGCAGGGGAAGAGGCCGTGACGGAATCGGCCATCGCCACCTTCGAGGCGATGCGGGCGTGGCTGTGCGAGGCGGACGCGGGCGAGCCGCGGCCGGCGCCCGGCGACCTCGCGATCCTGTCCAGCCGCTGATCCGGAACGCGTCGCCCGTCCCACCGATCTATACATCCGCCAGAGGGGGCGGTTGATCCGTCTACCGGAGCCGAGTTCTGTTGAAGCGGCGGGCGCGATGCTGTATGGAGCCGGCGTCTTTCCGGCCGGCCTGCGCGCGCGTTCGTGAGTCGCGCGCACCCGAATCCCCGGACGGACCGCCCTCGGACACCGTATCGACGCGTCGGCAAGCCGGTCCGCACGGACCGGCCGCCCCTCCCCTGAAACCGGGAGCGGCAGCGGCGACGGGGGCGTTCGCAACACGAGCCGCCGACGCACGGGCCTCCGCGGGGGCCGTTCAGGAGAGAGAATGACTGCTGGTACCGCTCTGCGCAGCGCACCGAGCCGCGACGATTTCGCGGCACTCCTGGAGGAGAGCTTCCTCCAGCACGAGATCACCGAAGGCTCCGTCGTCAAGGGTCGCGTCGTCGCGATCGAGAAGGACGTGGCCGTCATCGACATCGGCGCCAAGACGGAAGGCCGTGTCGCCCTCAAGGAATTCAACGGCCCCGGCCGTGAAGGCGAGCTCGCCGTCGGCGACGAGGTCGAGGTCTACGTCGACCGCATCGAGAACGCGCTCGGCGAGGCCGTCATCTCGCGCGACAAGGCGCGGCGCGAGGAGTCCTGGGTCAAGCTCGAGCGGTCCTTCGAGGCCAACGAGCGCGTCACCGGCACGATCTTCAACCAGGTCAAGGGCGGCTACACCGTCGACCTCGACGGCGCCGTGGCCTTCCTGCCGCGCTCGCAGGTCGACATCCGCCCCGTGCGCGACGTGACGCCCCTGCTCGGCACCCCGCAGCCCTTCCAGATCCTCAAGATGGATCGCCGCCGCGGCAACATCGTCGTCTCCCGCCGCACCGTGCTGGAAGAGAGCCGCGCCGAGCAGCGCTCCGAGCTGGTGGCCAACCTCGAAGAGGGCCAGGTCATCGACGGCGTCGTCAAGAACATCACCGAGTACGGCGCCTTCGTCGATCTCGGCGGCATCGACGGCCTGCTCCACGTCACCGACATGGCCTGGCGCCGGGTGAACCACCCGTCCGAGGTCGTGACCATCGGCCAGACGGTCAAGGTCAAGATCATCAAGATCAACCACGAGACGCACCGCATCTCGCTGGGCATCAAGCAGCTGCTCGCCGATCCGTGGGAGGGCATCGCCGCCCGCTACCCGGTGGACGCCAAGCTCAAGGGCCGCGTCACCAACATCACCGATTACGGCGCCTTCGTGGAGCTGGAGCCGGGGATCGAGGGCCTGATCCACGTCTCCGAGATGAGCTGGACCAAGAAGAACGTCCACCCCGGCAAGATCGTCTCCACCTCGCAGGAGGTGGAAGTGCAGATCCTCGAGGTCGATCCGGTCAAGCGCCGCATCTCGCTCGGTCTCAAGCAGACCCTGCAGAACCCGTGGGAGGCCTTCTCCGAGAAGCATCCCGTGGGCTCCGAGGTCGAGGGCGAGGTCAAGAACAAGACCGAGTTCGGCCTGTTCATCGGCCTCGAGGGCGACGTCGACGGCATGGTCCACCTCTCGGACCTCGACTGGCAGCGCCCCGGCGAGCAGGTGATCGAGGAGTTCAAGAAGGGCGACATGGTCAAGGCGCAGGTTCTCGACGTCGACGTCGAGAAGGAGCGCATCTCGCTGGGCATCAAGCAGGTCGGCTCCGACCCGTTCACCGAGGCCGGCGACGTCAAGAAGGGCCAGATCGTCACCTGCGAAGTCACCGAGGTGAAGGATTCCGGCGTCGAGGTGAAGATCGTCGACACCGACCTGACCACCTTCGTGCGCCGGGCGGAGCTCGCCCGCGACCGTGGCGACCAGCGTCCCGAGCGCTTCGCGGCCGGCGAGAAGTTCGACGCCCGCGTGGTCCAGTTCGACCGCAAGGCCCGTCGCGTCCAGGTCTCCATCAAGGCGCTCGAAGTCGCCGAGGAGAAGGAGGCGATGGCCCAGTTCGGTTCGGCCGATTCGGGCGCCTCGCTCGGCGACATCCTCGGCGCGGCCTTCAAGAAGGCCCGCACCGACGACGAAGACGAGAAGTAATCTTCCGGGATTCGCCGCCCGGTTGTGCCGGGCGGCGGCCTTGAGATTCCGAACCCGCGCGGGACACACCTCCCGCGCGGGTTTTTTTCTGTCCTCCCGCCCTGCCCTCCTCCCGCTCGCGGCGCCGGGCCGGGCGCGGCATTTTCTTGGCGGGACCCGGTATCCACCCCTGCCGGAAATGCTCTAGAACACCGCTCGCAGGTGCCGGCCCCGGCCGACGAACCCAGGACTGACAAGGACTTGGGGCTCGCTCCGGGGGCTTGATCTGGACCGGAGACCGGGTGCAAACCGTCGCCGGGTGTGACAGGCTTGCGAACGCCCGCCGCCGGACCTGAGGCAGGCGGGCCAAGCAAGAACGGCCGGCGCGACAAGCCGGAACAGCGAGGGAGACACCATCGCATGGCCGCTGACGCCGAACTCCTGATCGACCGGCGCCGCCTGCGCCGCAGGTTGTCCCTGTGGCGGGTGCTCGGGATCGGTGGGCTGATCGTGGCCCTGGGCGCCGTGGGCTACCGGGTCCGCTCCGGCACCGAGGGTCTGGGCTTCGGCGCGGTCCGCCCGCAGATCGCCCGCATCTCGATCTCCGGTTTCATCGCCGGCAGCGAGGCCACCGCCAAACTGATGAAGCGCGTGGGCGAGTCCTCGGCCGTGCAGGGCGTCGTGGTCTCGATCAACTCCCCCGGCGGCACCACCACCGGCTCGGAGGAGCTGTTCCGCAACCTGCGGGCGCTGGCCGCCAAGAAGCCGATCGTCGCCTTCGTCGACGGCACCGCCGCCTCGGGGGCCTACATCACCGCCATCGCCGCCGACCACATCGTCGCCCGCGAGACGGCGCTCGTCGGCTCCATCGGCGTGCTGTTCCAGTATCCGGACCTGTCGGGCCTCCTCGACAAGGTCGGCGTCAAGGTCGAATCCGTGAAGTCCTCGCCCCTGAAGGCCGAGCCCTCGGGCTTCACCCCGACCTCGCCGGAGGCCCGCGCGGCGCTGGCGGCCGTCGTCGGCGACACCTACGCCTGGTTCAAGGGCCTGGTGGCCGAGCGGCGCGGGATGGATGCGGGCCAGGTCGCCACGGTCTCCGACGGGCGGGTGTTCAGCGGCCGGCAGAGCGTGCCCCTGAAGCTCGTGGACGAACTCGGCAGCGAGCGGCAGGCGGTGGCCTGGCTGGAGAGCGCCCGCAACGTGCCCAAGGACCTGCCGGTGACCGACTGGAAGCCGAAGGCCGACAACGGCTTCTCCCTCTGGTCGGCACTCGGCCTCGGGGCGGACCTCCTCGGCTTCGAGGACCTCTCGGCCCGGCTCGCCCGGATCGGCGGCGAGGCGCAGGCGGCGGCCCAGGGCGGCCTCCTCGTCCTCTGGCGCCCGGCGCCCGAGACCGCGCCCTGACTCTGGCGTCCGAACAGACTTGGCGCCCGACCCGACCCGTGCCGATTCCGCGAGAAGACCGAACCCCATGATCAAGTCGGAGCTCGTCCTCAAGATCGCCGAGCAGAACCCGCACCTCTACCAGCGGGACGTCGAGGTCCTGGTCAACGCGATCCTCGACACCATCGCCGACGCGCTCGCCCGCGGCGACCGGGTGGAGCTGCGCGGCTTCGGTGCCTTCTCGGTCAAGCGCCGCGAGGCGCGGCGCGGGCGCAACCCGCGCACGGGTGCGGCCGTTGCCGTCTCCGAGAAGGCCATCCCCGTGTTCAAGACGGGCAAGGAGATGCGCCTGCGCCTCAACGAGGCCGGGATCGGCGAGGACGCGCAGGCCAGCGCGTAATAGCCCGAAAACGCGATGCTGGCCTCAACAGGCGAAGCGCTGGCAAGCCGACGCTTCGCCTGTTGAGGTTCTCGAGAAGACGCAGGTTCCTGTCGCAAAACCGGTGGCCACTTTTGCGAAACCTGCCTAGGAGACGATGATGGTCCGCTTCCTCAAGGGTCTGGTGCTGCTGCCGGTCGCGATCCTCGTGATCCTGCTGGCGGTGGCCAACCGCGAGGCCGTGCGCCTCTCCTTCGATCCGTTCTCCCCCGACCTGCCCGTCTTCAGCCTGACGCTGCCACTCTACGCCATCCTGTTCGGCGCGGTGGCGGTCGGCATCCTGGTGGGCGGCGTCTTCACCTGGCTCGGCCAGGGGCGCACCCGCCGCGTCGCCCGCCACCGCGGCCGCGAGGTCCGCCGCCTGGAGGGCGAGACCGAGCGCCTGCGGGCCTACGCCCCCGAGCGCGAGGCCGCCGTCCAGCGCCCCGGCCCGGCCCGCACCGCCCTCCCCGCTCCGCGCTAGGCCGCGCCCATCTCCTCCTCCCCCTTGTGGGGAGGGGAAACACGGTCTGGAACAGAGAGTCATCAGGCCTCGGTCCATGCACGCGTCTGCGCAAAGCCTCACCATCAAGATCTGCGGGTTGAGCACGCCCGGGACCTTGGCGGCGGCCCTCGATGCGGGCGCCGACTGGATCGGCCTCGTGCATTTTCCCCGGAGCCCGCGCCATGTCGGGTGGGACACGGCCCGCGCCCTCTCCGCCCAGGCCCGCGGCCGGGCGCAGCGCGTCGTCCTGCTCGTCGATCCCGACGATGCCGAGTTGGACGCCGCCCTGGAGGCCGTCGACCCCGATCTGGTCCAGCTCCACGGGAGCGAGAGCCCGGAGCGCGTTTCCATGATCCGGGCGCGGGCCGGCCGGCCGGTGATGAAGGCCCTGGGCATCGGCACGGCCGCGGATCTCGCCCGCATCCCGGCCTATGCCCGCGCCGCCGACCGCCTGCTCCTCGACGCCAAGGCGCCGGCCGGCGCGTCCCTCCCCGGCGGCAACGGGCGGGCCTTCGACTGGGACGTCCTGGCCGGCGCCGACCTGCCGGCGGGCTGGATGCTGTCGGGCGGCCTCACTCCCGAGACCGTGGCCGAGGCGCTGGCGCGCACGGGAGCCACGGCCATCGACGTCTCGTCCGGCGTCGAATCCGCCCCCGGCGTGAAGGAGCCCGCGCGCATCGCGGCCTTCGTGGCCGCCGCCCGCGGGCGCTGATCCTCAGGCCGGCGGGCGACCGACCAGGGCGGGCGCGGCGTTGGTGCGCTCCGGGAACAGGCGCTGGAGGTCGCGCAGCTTCGGCGCGTCATTGGCCGCGATGTAGGGGTGGTTCGGATGGGCCGCCATGAAGTCCTGGTGGTAGGCCTCCGCCGGGTAGAAGGCCGCCCCCGGCTCGATCGTCGTGGCGATGGGCCGGCCGTAGAGCCTGGCCGCGTCGAGCTGGGCGACGTAGGCCCCGGCCACCCGCGCCTGCTCCGCATCCCGGGGGAACAGGGCCGAGCGGTATTGCCGGCCCGTGTCGGGGCCCTGCCGGTTCACCGCGGTCGGGTCGAGGGCGACCGAGAAGAAGATGCGCAGCACCTCGTCGTAGCGGATCACGGCCGGGTCGTAGGTGATCTCGACGGCCTCCGCATGGCCGGTGCCGCCGCTGCTGACGCTGGCGTAGTCGGCGTCCGTCTGGCTGCCGCCGGCATAGCCCGAGACGGCCCGGCTCACGCCGCGCACGTGCTGGAACACCCCCTGCACGCCCCAGAAGCAGCCCCCCGCCACGATCGCGCTGCGCAGGTGCCCGGGCTCCTGCGCGACCGCTGCGGCCTCCGGCAGGCGCCGCGCCGGCTCCTCCGCGAAGGCGCGCCATTGCGGAAGCGCCACGGCCGACAGCAGGCCGAGGCCTGCCGCCGCCAGGATCAGGGGCCGAAGCCTGCCGGCCGTCCTCTGGGTTGGTTGGGTCATGGGAGCCCTCGCGTCTCGCATCGGTTCTTGGGTCCGCCCCGGAGGACGGGGCGGGATCAGGCGGCGTGGAAGCGGAGCGCCGCCCCGTTCATGCAGTAGCGCAGGCCCGTGGGCTTGGGCCCGTCCTCGAAGACGTGGCCGAGATGGCCGCCGCAGCGGGCGCAATGCACCTCGGTGCGCGTGGTGCCGTAGCTCCGGTCGGTGTCGGTGCCGACCGCGCCGGGCAGGGGCGCGTAGAAGCTCGGCCAGCCGGTCCCGCTGTCGAACTTGGTCTCGGAGGCGAACAGGGCCTGGTCGCAGCCGGCGCAGGCGAAGCGCCCCGGCCGCTTCTCCCGGTCGAGGGGGCTCGTGCCCGCCCGCTCCGTGCCGTGGCCGCGCAGGATCGCGTAGGCGTCGGGGCTCAGCTCGGCCCGCCAGGCCGCGTCGCTCTTCACGACCGGGAACGCCTCGGCCCGTGCTCCGGTCGCGCGCAGGCCCGCGAACAGCCCGAGGAGCGAGGCGCCTGCGGCAAAGGTCTGACGGCGGTTCATGGACATCTCTCCCGGCACATACGTCCCCGATCGATTCGCTGGGCGGCCTGCGCGGTTACAGGCGCCCTCCGGTCGCACCACCGGCGGCACGCCGCATTGCGGCGCCGGGCGTAGGGGACTAGTCACCGGGACAACGCCTGCTACTTCACGAAGGACCCGTCCCCGTGACCATCGCCCCCACCCCGAACTCGTTCCGCACCGGCCCCGACGAGCGCGGCCGCTTCGGCATCTTCGGCGGCCGCTTCGTGGCCGAGACCCTGATGCCGCTGATCCTCGACCTGGAGGCCGCCTACGAGGCCGCCAAGGCCGACCCGTCCTTCAAGGCGGAGATGGACGGCTACCTCAAGCACTATGTCGGCCGGCCGAGCCCCCTCTACGAGGCCGAGCGCCTCGCCGAGTTTCTCCGCGCGAAGGCGCCGGCGGGCCAGGGCGCGCGAATCTTCTTCAAGCGCGAGGAGCTGAATCACACCGGCTCGCACAAGGTGAACAACGTGCTGGGCCAGATCATGCTCGCCCGGCGCATGGGCAAGCCCCGCATCATCGCCGAGACGGGCGCGGGCCAGCACGGGGTCGCCACGGCGACCTTGTGCGCCCGCTTCGGCCTGAAATGCGTGGTCTACATGGGCGCCGTCGACGTGGCGCGCCAGGCGCCCAACGTCTTCCGCATGAAGATGCTCGGGGCCGAGGTGATCCCGGTCGAGTCCGGCACCAAGACCCTCAAGGACGCGATGAACGAGGCCCTGCGCGACTGGGTCACCAACGTCGCCGACACCTTCTACTGCATCGGCACCGTGGCCGGGCCCCACCCCTACCCGGCGATGGTGCGCGACTTCCAGTCGATCATCGGCCACGAGACCAGGGCGCAGATGCTGGAGGCCGAGGGCCGCCTGCCCGATTCGCTGATCGCCTGCATCGGCGGCGGCTCGAACGCCATGGGCCTGTTCCACCCCTTCCTCGACGACCGCGAGGTCGAGATCTTCGGGGTCGAGGCCGCCGGCCACGGGGTCTCGTCCGGCCTGCACGCGGCCTCGCTCACCGGCGGCAAGCCGGGGGTGCTGCACGGCAACCGCACCTACCTGCTGATGGACGGCGACGGCCAGATCTCGGACGCGCATTCGATCTCGGCGGGGCTGGACTATCCCGGCATCGGCCCCGAGCACGCCTGGCTGCACGAGGCCGGCCGCGTCACCTACCTCTCGGCCACCGATGCCGAGACCCTGGAGGCGTTCAAGCTCTGCGCGCTGCTGGAGGGCATCATCCCGGCCCTGGAGCCGGCCCATGCGCTCGCCAAGGTGCTGGAGATCGCCCCGTCGAAGCCGGCCGACCACCTGATGGTGCTCAACCTCTCCGGCCGCGGCGACAAGGACATCCCCCAGGTCGCCGAGATCTTCGGGACGCGGCTTTAGATTTCCGGGTCGCAGGGCGGTCCGGGGGCGTTGACAGCGGAAGGCCGGTTTCCCTATATCGCGCTCTCCGAACGGCCCCTGTCTCCGCAGGCGGCCTCGGCCTGGGGCGGGGTAGCTCAGCTGGTTAGAGCAGAGGAATCATAATCCTCGTGTCGGGGGTTCGAGTCCCTCTCCCGCTACCACCTAAACTCTTGTAATTCATAAGCTTTTTCCCAAAGCTTTGATGCGGTTGCGTTCGGTTTGACATTTTCAGCACGCGGGTTTGACAACCTTCGTGCTGCGTTTGTTCAATTCGGCCTCGAAAGAGGCGACCACGCCGCGCATTTTCGGTCGAAGATCAGCGCCCTTGGCGTAGTGCCGGGCCATCTCGATCGTCTTCTGTCCAAGCGCGTCGGCGATCGTGCGTTCGTCCCATCCGATCTCGCGGAGAATCACCGCCACGGTGTGACGAAGGCCGTAGAGTGTCAGCGCCGGTCCGACACCGCCGGCGGCCTCTAAGCGCATGCGGATGGGGCGCCAAGACGCGCGAAACCCGGACAGGGTCCAAGGTTTGCCCGTGGAGTTCGCGCAGAGGGTTGGAGCTGTGTGGAGCGGGGCGGTGTCGAGAATCGCCGCCAGTGGGGCCGGAACGGGCCAGAATACCGGCTCGCCGGTCTTAGCCCGCCGGGTCGCTATCTCGCCCTCTCGATAGAAGCTCCTGGGCAGCGTCAGAGCATCTTTTGGACCGAGGCCGGTGTACATCATGAGGGCGAGGCCCGGCCGCATGTGCGCAGGCGCGGCCTCGATCACCGATTCGCGCTCGGCATCGCTCCACGGTCGATTGCGCTCAGGCGCACCCTTCTGGCGCCGGATGTCTTTGATGCCTGCGGCGGGATTGGCGGCGATGTGACCGCGCTCCGAACCCCATCCGAAGATGATCGAGAGCACCGCCTTGACGTAGTTGCCGAAGCGTCGGCCCTTCTTTTCGGCCGCGCGGTCGCGGATGCGCACCACCAACGGCCGGTTGAAGGTCGCGAGCGGCGTGTCCGCGATCGGTTTCAGATAGTCGAAAATCTTCTGGTAATCGGCGCGCGTTTGCGCTGCCAAGTCGAGGAAAACCGCGTGGCCGCGGTACAGCTCGATCAGCTTGCCGAGCGTGCCCGGCTTGGGAGCAGCCGCTTCGGACAGGGCAGCGATTCGTGCGCACTCGGCGAAAAACTCGGCGGAGCCGATCGGCGCTTTCCCGAGGTCGATCGCCTGGCGGCTCTTGCGGTGGTAGCAGCGCTGCCGGCCATGCCGGTCGATGAAGATTTGAAAGCCCTTTACCCGGACGATGGTCATCCGAGCCTCGCAAGGATGGCGTCGTGGTCGGACGCGTCGCCACCCTTCAAGCCCTCGATCCAGCGGTCGAGGTCCTGCACGTCCCACAGGCGATCACCGTCCGCCATCTCGACGGGACGGACCGGGCACTGAGCCTCGAACTTCTTGAGAGTGCGACGGCAATAGTGCGCCGCCTCGGCCCGCGTCAGGAGACGGAAGGGCTGAACGCGAAGATTAAGAGTGGCGCTCGCCATGGCCTGAACTCGTGAAAGGAAAAGGTGCGGCCTTGTTCGATTGTCCCCCATGTTCATGATGCGGGCAGGGATCGAACTGTTCGTTGTTGGACTGGCCGCGTCGCCCTCAGCTGCGCCCGCAAGCCCTGAATTACTGAATGAAGCCGTTGAGACGGATGCGGGCCGCCACAGCGTTACCGAGGGCGGCCGTCGCCGCGACACCGATCAGAGTGTTTCCCGCTGCCGTCGTGGAAACTGTCTTGGTGGCGTCGTTCCAGTAGAGCTTTCCCCCGATGGCCGGGGTATCGCCGCCAACTTTGGGAAGGTCGCGCACGCCGCCCGTCACGATCTCGACCGGGGCGCCCTGCGCAGCCGCGTAGGCCGCCACGCCGAACAGCGAGCCCACCAGAACACCGCCGCCGGACGCCACGGAATAGGGAGCGGGAACGGTCATCACGTTCCCGTCCTGAACAAAGTTCTTCATCGTCAGAAACCTTTCGAAGATGAAAGGCGGATTGTCGTGATCCTGCCGTTCGATTGTATAGAGAGGCGCCGTTCGACATCGGCGATGGCTGCGGCAAGTTCGGCGTCAGACCGGAATTTGGTTTCCTGGCCTTCGATCGACACGCTGAATATGCCGTTGCTTCGGAGGTGGCGCAGCTTTGAAAGCTGCGCCTGCAGATCGGAGATCGTTTCCACGGATCAAGCGCCGGCGTTGCGATACCAGCCGCGGTGGTCGACAAAGCCGCCGCCGAAGTCCAAGCGGACCCGGATGCGCATGCCGTCGACGGTGAACCCAAGTTCGCTGGTGAGTTGCGGCCCGGCCTCACCTTCGAGGTAGGCGTATTCGAGCCCGTCGATCTCCGCCGGGTCGGCAACGATGTGCCAGGATCCGTCGTCGATTCGCGGGTCGACCACCACAGACAGGAAGGTAAAGGCGTTGCCGTCGCCGATCTTCGTCGCCTGCACGGCCGTGATCGCCTTCTCCGCCTCCGTCTCCCGGTCGGCACCGACGAGCAGATACTTCGGCGTCACCGAGATCAGCTCGCCCTGTAGGCCGGCCTGCTTGCGAAGGGCGAGGCGTGCCGCCGAGAGGGCGTCCTGCGTGATCTTGGTTCCGGCCACCGCGAGGTTGCCGTGCGAGGCGTGGAACAGCGGGAGGCTGTCCGACATCGTCGGGTTGGACAGGAGCAGCTTGACGAGGAACTGCGCCTCGAACTGCGCCGAGGCGGTGCCGAGCCGGCGGGAGAGGTCGGCGAAGGCGCCGAGATCGTCGTTGACGAGCGCCTGCCGCGTCATGCCGATGATGCGGCCGAAGGTCGAGATCGCGTAGCTCTCCTGCGCCTCGGCCATCGCACCGGCTTTGAACTCACCATGCTCGTTGACCGGCTCCAAGGTCGGTGCGGCCGAGAATTGGATACGGTGCTTGGCGCGGAAGTCGCGGGCGGTGGTCTGTCGGCCGAGACGCTTCACGCCGGCCGGGGCGGCGCTATACGCCTCGCGCAAGGTCCGGCCCACCGTGTCGGCCAGCAACATCGGGAAGTCGCTCGTGCTCTGCAGGGCGCGGATGGCGTCATCACCCGCGCCCTGCAGAGCACG
>NZ_BPRB01000028.1 GCF_022179685.1 Methylobacterium trifolii | reverse complement strand
TCGGGCCTGTCGCCCGATCCATGTTGCAGCGCAATATGCGGACGCCCGGACCCGAGAGCCAGGGGGTTCGGCAACGGTCAGGCTTGCACGCCGGTCATGCGTTGCCGCCGTGACAACAACGGCATGTCAATCTTTTTGGCGCAGCCGCCCCGATCCGCCTGCATTTCAGGCAGGGCGGTGCGGCTTGCCTGCGCCGGCCGTCTCATGGCTTCCCCAATGGCTTCAACGCCCTCGACACGGCGGCGCGAACAGGCTTCGAGACGTGCATGGCGAGAGTTGCGCGAAAGAAGCAGGCCGGTCCCCGCGGCGAGCACGATCGCGAGGCCTTCGTCGCCCTCGTCACCGAGGCGGCCGAGGGCATCGTGCGGGCGCAAGGGCCGCGCGCCCTCGGCATGCGCCGGCTAGCGGCCGCGATCGGCTACGCGCCGAACTCGATCTACAACGGGGTGGGCGATCTCGATCAGGTGGTGCTGCGGGTCAACGCCCGAACCTTCCGCCGCCTGCACGCGGCGCTGGGCGGGAGCCTGGAGCCCGGAGCCGATGCGCGGGTCAACGCCCTGGTGCTTGCGAAGAGCTACCTCGCCTTCGTCGGGGCGGACCCCCTGGTCTGGAGCCTCGTCCACGAATACGCGCTGGCGCCCGGCACGACGGTGCCGGACTGGCACGGGGAGGCCCTGGCGCAGGCCGTCGGCCTCGTGGACACGGTGCTGGCGCCCCTGGTCCCGCAAGCCGAGGAGCGGGCCCGCACCGTCGCCGCCCTGTGGGCGGCCCTGCACGGGCTCGCCGCCCTCTCGACCTCGGGCAAGCTCGGCGCCATGACGCCGGAACCGCCCGAAACCCTGGCGCGGATGCTGGTGGAGCGGGTGCTGGCGTAGGCGCCGAAACAAACGTTCGCGATCAGCTCCGGCCGGTCAGCGCCGCCAGGACGCCGGCGAGGGCGTCGACCTGCGCCGCGTCGTGGGCGGCCGAGAAGGCGACGCGCAGGCGGGCCGTGCCGGGGGGCACGGTGGGCGGGCGGATCGCCACCACCAGGAAGCCCGCCGCCTCCAGGGCCGCCGACAGGGCGAGCGCCGCCTCCGCCTCGCCCACCAGCACCGGCACGACCGCGCTCTCGGCCTCGGGGAGCCCGAGGCGGGCGGTGAAGCGGCGGGCCAGAAGCAGGGGCTTCGCCCCGCGTTCCGGCTCCGCTTCGAGGATCGTCAGGGCCTCCAACGCCGCCGCCGCCGAGGCGGGGGGCAGGCCGGTGGTGTAGACGAAGCTGCGGGCGCGGCTGACGAGGAGGTCGATCACGGCCTGCGAGGCGCAGAGGTAGCCGCCGTAGGAGCCGAGCGACTTCGACAGGGTGCCCATTTCGAGGGGCGCCCGCGGGCCGGCCTCGACCACGCCGAGGCCGTGGGCGTCGTCCACCAGCACCCAGGCATCGTGCGCCTCGGCGACGCCCAGGATGTCGCCGATGGGCGCCCGGTCGCCGTCCATGCTGAAGACCCGCTCGGTCAGGACCATGGCGCGGCGGTGGGCGCCCCGGTGCTCGGCGAGCAGCCGGGCGAGGTCGGAGACGTCGTTGTGGCGCACGCTCACGACGCGGGCGCCGGAGAGGCGCGCGCCCCCCCACATGCAGGCATGGGCGAGTTCGTCCACGAGGATCAGGTCGCCGGGGCCGGCGAGCGCCGGGGTGATGCCGAGGTTTGCGAGGTAGCCGCTGCCGAAGACGAGGGCCGCCTCCGTGCCCTTGTGGCGGGCGAGCCGTTCTTCGAGCCGCGTCAGCACCGGGTGGTTGCCGGCCACCAGCCGCGAGCCGCCGGCCCCGGCACCGAAGGCCGCCACCGCCCCTTGCGCCGCCGCGACCACCCGCGGATCGTGGGAGAGGCCGAGGTAGTCGTTGCAGGAGAACGAGACGAGGGCGCGTCCCCCGCGTTCGGCCGAAGACTCCGCCCCCCGCAGGGTCGGCACCAGCCGGCGCCGCAGGGCGCCCGCCTCCAGGCCGGCGAGCTTGGCCTGCGCGAAGGATTCGAGGCTGTCCATGACCGGGTGATGGCCCCGGCAGGCGGTGGGATGTCAAGCCTCGCCTTGACCCCCGCCCATCGGGGGGTCATCCGGGCGGCGATGACGGCACTCTGGCGGCCCTACACGCAGATGAAGACGGCGGCGCCCCCCCTGGAGGCGGTGCGCACCCACGGCTCGCGCATCGTGCTGGCCGACGGGCGGGAACTGGTGGATGGCATCGCCTCCTGGTGGACGGCGGTGCACGGCTACAACCACCCGCACATCGCCGCAGCGGTCGCGGCGCAGCTTGAGGCCATGCCGCACGTGATGTTCGGCGGCCTCACCCATGCGCCGGCCGAGCGGCTGGCCGCCCGCCTCGCGGCCCTCCTGCCCGGGGACCTGAACCACGTCTTCTTCACCGATTCGGGCTCGGTCGCCGTCGAGGTGGCCCTGAAGATGGCCGTCCAGTCCTGGCTCAACCGGGGCGTCACCGGCCGCACTCGCGTTCTGTCTTTCCGTGGCGGCTACCACGGCGACACGATGGGGGCGATGTCGGCCTGCGATCCCGACGAGGGCATGCATCGCCGCTTCGGCGCCTACCTGCCGGCCCAGGTCTTCTGCGATCTGCCCGGGACGGATGCGGAGACCGCCGCCCTCGATGCCGTCCTCGCCTTCCATCGCCACGAACTCGCGGCGGTGATCGTGGAGCCCCTGGTGCAGGGGGCGGGCGGCATGCGCATGCATCCACCGGAGGTGCTGGCCACCGTCGCCCGCCTCGCCCGCCGGCACGGGCTGCCGCTGATCCTGGACGAGATCTTCACGGGCTTCGGCCGCACCGGCACCCTGTTCGCCTGCGAGCAGGCGGGAATCGTGCCCGACATCCTCTGCCTGTCGAAGGCGCTGACCGGCGGCACCATGGCGCTGGCCGCGACGGTCGCCACGGGCGCGGTGTTCGAGGCGTTCTGGTCCGACGATCCGGCCGCCGCCCTGATGCATGGGCCGACCTTCATGGCCAACCCGCTCGCCTGTGCGGCGGCCGATGCCAGCCTCGACCTGTTCGAGCGGGAGCCCCGCCTGGCCCAGGCGCGCACGATCGAGGCGCGCCTCGCCGAGGGGCTCGCGGTGCTGCGCGGCCGGCCCGGCATCCGGGACGTGCGCGTCCTCGGCGCCATCGGCGCGGTGCAGTTCGCGAGCCCCCCGGACCTCGCCGTCCTCAAGGCGCGCCTCGTCGAGCGCGGCGTCTGGGTGCGGCCGTTCGGCGACGTGCTCTACCTGACGCCGGCGCTCACCATCGGGCCGGCCGACCTCGACCTGCTGGTCGCGAGCGTGGTGGCAGAGGCCTTGCGGAGCGCCTGAGGCGCGCTCGCATTCGCGTGATGCGGGATCGAGGCCCGCTGCAACCGGACGGCGTCTCTCTCGTTGGGACATCGGCTGGAATGCGCGCGGCGAGGCCGGTTCCGTGAGCACGGACCGGTCCCCGGACAGAACGCTGGAGGGTTGCACATCGTGACGAGCGAGCAGACGAGTCCCCAGGACGATCGGCCCGTGATCCTCCTCGTCGAGGACGAGGCGCTGACCATCATGGACCTCGGCGACGTCCTCGAAGACGGCGGCTACGAGACCGTCCAATGCGCGTCCGCCGAGCGGGCGCTCAGCATCCTCCAGGCGCGGCCCGACATCTGCGGGCTCGTCACCGACGTGGAACTGTCGGGCAAGACCAACGGCTTCGAACTGGCCAGTTCCGTCGCCGAGGCCCGCCCGCAACTGCCGATCCTGATCGTCTCGGGCCGGGCGGCGCCCGATCCGGAGCGGATGCCGGCCGGCGCGCAGTTCATTGCCCGCCCCTGCACGGGAGAGGACATCCTGGAGCGCCTGCGCCGACTGATGCCCTGCTGAAAGGCCCTTTGCCGAGGACGATCGCGTCCCGGCAAAGCTTTGTCATCGCACCTTCACAGGCGCGGGGCACATGCCCCGTACAGAAGACTCGGACCCGTGGGGTTCCGGGTCTCCGCGCCTGGACGCGCGGGCAGTGGGGTGCACCATGCCAGCGGCGGACGAATCTTCAGTCGGCGACATCCCAGGCATCCCCGTGACCGGCAAGGCGAAGCAGGACAAGGCCGCGACCGGGTCCCCCAAGCGCGCCCGCCCCCCCGGTGCCAAGAGCGTCGGCTGGGCCCTGGTCCAGGCGGCGCGGCTGCATCGCTCCCGCATCGGCGACCGGCTGGCGGGGCTCGGTCTGTTCGCCGGACAGGAGCAGGTGGTGCAGGCCCTCGCCGCGGCCGGCACCATGACGATGGGGGACCTCGCCGCGACCCTGCGGGTCCGCCCGCCCACCGCCTCGAAGACGATCTCGCGGCTGGCCGCCCTCGGCTTCGTCGAGCGCCGGGCCGAGGCCGGCGACGGGCGGATCGTGCGCGTGCGCCTCACCGAGGCGGGGCTGGCGAAGGCGGATGCGATCGAGCGGATCTGGGACGACGTGGAGGCCGAACTCCTCGGCGGCCTCGACGGCAAGGAGAAGCGCCGCCTGCGCAAGCTCCTGCGCAAGGCCGCCCGCAGCCTCGCGGATGCGGCAGGCGTCTCCGGCCACGAGACGGAGGCCGACGCCGAGATCGAGTCCGACGAGGACGAGCCGGAGGCGGCCCTCGCCGACGCATCGGCGCCGCAGGCCTTCTGATCCACGGCGAGATGGTGTTGTAATAACGTTACGCATCTGGACGCTCGCGGCCGTGGCCTGCCTTGCCCGTTGCGGAGCCCGTCGTAAGGAGAGATTGTTATAACATAACATCTCTAACGGATGCCCATGCCACCCCTCGACCGCATACGGTTCGCCGCCGGCACCCTGGTGGCGACGAGCCTCTGCTGCCTCGCGCTGCCATCGGCCGCCCTCGCACAGGCTTCGCCCGCCGTGACCCTGGAGGAACTCAGCGTCACGGCCGCGAGCCCGATCCAGGCGCCGGGCACCATCGGCGCCGCGACCACGCTGCCCGTCGGGCTGCTGCCGGTGGCGGCGAACGCGTTCTCGCCGGTCACGGTGGTGAGCCGGGACCAGATCGCCCGCGACCAGCCGCGCACCCTGGGCGATGCGCTCTCCGACCGGCCCGGCATCTCGGCCTCGACCTACGCGCCGGGCGCGGCCTCCCGCCCGATCATCCGCGGCCTCGACAACGCCCGCGTCCGCATTCAGGAGAACGGCGTCTCGATCGGCGACGTGTCGGAGCTCGGCGAGGACCATGCGGTGCCGTTCAACCCGCTGGCAGCCGACCGCATCGAGGTGATCCGGGGCCCGGCGACCCTGCGCTACGGCTCGCAGGCGATCGGCGGCGTGGTCTCGGCCGAGAACAACCGGGTGCCGACCTTCATCCCCGCGCGCGGCATCGCGGGGCAGGTGACGACGGGCTATACCAGCGTGGACAACGGCCGCCTGGGCGCGGCCTCCGTCGATGCGGGCTATGACGGCGTCGCGGTCCACGCCGACGGCTTCAGGACGGCGACCGACAGCTACGCGACGCCGTCGGGCATCCAGCGCAACTCCGCCACCGAGACGCAGGGCGGATCGGTGGGACTGTCGTTCATCGGCGACCGCGGCTTCGTCGGCCTGTCCTACAGCCACTACGACGCCCTCTACCAGATCCCGGGCGGCGAGGCCGCGCAGAGCCGCACCCGCCTCGACCCGCGCCAGGACCGGGTGCTGGCCCGCGGCGAGTACCGGCCCCTGGAAGGGCCCTTCGCGGCGATCCGGTTCTGGGCCGGCGGCTCGGTCTACCGGCACGACGAGACCGGCATCGGCGGCGACGGGATCGACGGCATCCAGGCGACCTTCAAGAACCGCGAGGCGGAAGGGCGGGTCGAACTCCAGCACGTTCCGGTCTTCACCGCGCTCGGCACGCTCACAGGGGCGCTCGGTCTCCAGACCGGCCGGCGCGTGCTCAACACGCAAGGGGAGAGCTTCCTGCCGCCGACCGAGGCGCGCTCGAACGCGGTCTACCTGTTCGAGGAACTCGACGTGGGAGGCGGCCTGCGCGTCCAGGCGGCCGGGCGGATCGAGGGCGACCGCTCGACCAGCACCGCGCGGCAATTCCCCAGCGATGACTTGCCCGTCGACGGGCAGGACCCCCTGGCCTACGGGCTGCGGCGCAAATTCGCCCCGAAGAGCCTCAGCTTCGGCGCCCTCCAGGACCTGCCCTACGGCTTCGTCGGCAGCCTGAACGGCAGCTACGTCGAGCGGGCGCCGACCGCCTACGAGCTGTTCTCGCAGGGGCCGCACGACGCGACCGAGACCTTCGAGATCGGAAATCCCACCCTGCGGCTGGAGCGCGCGCGCACCGTCGAGGTGGGCCTGCGCCGGGCGGAGGGGCCGCTGCGCCTGGACGCCACCGGCTATTTCACCCGCTACACCGGCTTCATCTACAAGCGCGACACCGGAATCCGCTGCGGCGACGATTTCGGCTCCTGCGGCAGCGACGACGAGCTGCGCCAGATCGTCTACTCGCAGCAGAACGCGACCTTCTACGGGGCCGAGATCGGCGCGCAGCTCGACGCCTTCGCGGTCGACAGCGGCTGGGCCGGCATCGAGGCGCAGTACGATTTCGTCCGCGCGCAGTTCGACGACGGGTCCTACGTGCCGCGCATCCCGCCCCACCGGGTCGGCGGCGGCCTGTTCGTGCGGGCGGACGGCTGGTTCGCGCGGGTGAACCTGCTCCACGCCTTCGCCCACACCGAGATCGCGCCGTTCGAGACCACGACGCCGGGCTGGGACGACCTGCGGGCCGAGGTCAGCTACACCAAGCCCCTGGACCCGGCCCTCTACGGCGCCAGCGAGGTGACGCTGGGCCTGCAAGGGCGCAACCTGCTGGACGACCGCATCCGCAACTCGGCCTCCTTCAAGAAGGACGAGATCCTGCTGCCGGGGCGCAACCTCCGGCTCTTCCTCACCGCCCGCTTCTGAGCCGGACGACGCCACGCGTCATCATGGCTCTGATCCTAGGCCCGGCTGCGGCGTTGGCTGAACGCGGACCGTTCCGGACCGCGCCGTCAGGTGTGCGACATGAGCGAGCCGAAGATCGAAGCCTACGACGGTCCCGCCGGAGGCTGGGGCTCCGCACGGTCGCTGGCCGAGATCCTCACCCGCGAGGAGATCCCTGTCACCGGCGCCGCGATGCTGATGAAGCAGAACAAGCCGGGCGGCTTCATGTGCGTGTCCTGCGCCTGGTCGAAGCCGGCCAAGCCCCTGGCCTTCGAATATTGCGAGAACGGCGCCAAGGCCACCGCCTGGGAGCAGACCCGCAAGCGCACCACGCCGGCCTTCTTCGCCGAGCACACCGTCACCGAGCTCCGCGGCTGGTCGGACTACGCCCTGGAGGAACAGGGCCGCCTGACGCATCCGATGCGCTACGATCCGGTGTCCGACCGCTACGAGACGGTCTCCTGGGCGGATGCCTTCGCGGAGATCGGGCGCGAGCTGCGCGCCCTCGATCCGAAATCGGTGGTCTGCTACGCTTCCGGGCGGGCATCCCTCGAGACCAGTTACATGTACGCGTTGTTCGCGCGGATGTACGGCAACAACAACCTGCCCGATTCCTCCAACATGTGCCACGAGCCGACCTCGGTCGGCCTCAAGGCGTCGATCGGCCAGGCCGTGGGCACGACGCGGCTGGAGGATTTCGAAACCGCCGACCTGTTCCTGTTCTTCGGCCAGAACGTCGGCTCGAACGCGCCGCGGATGCTGCACCCGTTGCAGGAGGCGCGTCGGCGCGGTGCGGCGATCGTCACCTTCAACCCCTTGCGCGAGCGGGGGCTGGAGCGCTTCACGGACCCGCAATCCCCCGTGGAGATGCTGACGCGCTCCTCCACGCGGATCTCGACGCAGTACCATCAGGTGAAGGCCGGCGGCGACCTCGCGGCGATCACCGGCCTGTGCAAGGCGCTCCTGGCCGCGGACCGGGCGGCGGAGGCCGCCGGGCGTGCGCGCGTCCTCGACCACGCCTTCCTCGAGGAGCACACCCACGGCCTCGACGCGTTCGGGGCGTTCTGCGACGCGCAGGGCTGGCCGGCCATCGCGCGCCGCTCCGGCCTGACGCGCGCGGACCTGGAGGCGGCGGCCGCCGCCTACGCGAAGGCGCGCAGCACCATCGGAATCTACGGCATGGGCCTGACCCAGCACCGCAAGGGCACCGAGACGGTGCAGATGCTGGTCAACCTGATGCTGCTGCGCGGGAACGTCGGCCGTCCGGGTGCAGGCATCTGCCCCGTGCGCGGCCATTCCAACGTCCAGGGCCAGCGCACCGTCGGCATCTCCGAGAAGCCGGAGCTGGTGCCCCTGGACCGGATCGCCGCGCAATACGGCTTCGCGCCGCCGCGCGACCAGGGCCTGAACACCGTCGAGGCCTGCGAGGGCATCCGCGACGGCACGGTGCGGGCCTTCATCGGCCTGGGCGGCAACTTCGTGCGGGCGATCCCCGATACCGGGCCGATGGAGGCCGCCTGGCGCCGGCAGCGCCTCACCGTGCAGGTCTCGACCAAGCTCAACCGCTCGCACCTGGTGCACGGGGAGGTCAGCTACATCCTGCCCTGCCTCGGCCGGATCGAGGTCGACGAGCAGGCCGGCGGCCCACAGGCCGTGTCGATGGAGGATTCGACCTCCTGCTTCCACGGCTCGAAGGGCGTGACGAAGCCCGTGAGCGAACACGTCCGCTCGGAACCCTGGATCGTGGCCGAACTCGCCAAGGCGGTCCTGCCTCCGAACCCGAAGGTCGACTGGGACGCCTGGGCCGGCGACTACGCCAAGGTCCGCGACGCGATCGAGGCGACCTACCCGGACCTGTTCAAGGACTTCAACGCGCGGATGTTCGATCCGGGCGGCCTGCGCAAGCCGCTTAAAGCCCGCGAGCGCAAGTGGGAGACCGAGACCGGCAAGGCGAACTTCGTGGTGCCGGCCGGCCTCGATGCCGATCCGGACATGCCGGCAGCGGGACCGGACGTGCTGGACCTGATGACGCTGCGCTCCAACGACCAGTTCAACACCACGGTCTACGGCTATCACGACCGCTTCCG
Organism: Methylobacterium trifolii; assembly: GCF_022179685.1. GTDB lineage: Bacteria > Pseudomonadota > Alphaproteobacteria > Rhizobiales > Beijerinckiaceae > Methylobacterium > Methylobacterium trifolii. The sequence goes on along the minus strand of NZ_BPRB01000028.1, from coordinate 35,897 downwards.
CGGGGTGAAGGGCACGCGCTCCATCCTGTTCATGAACGCCGCCGACATGGAGCGGCTGCACCTCGCGGACGGCGAGCACGTGGACGTGGCGACCGTGGCCTCCGACGAGGTGGTCCGGGTGGTGAAGGGCCTGCGGATCGTGCGCTACGACATCCCGGTGGGCAACTGCGCCGGCTACTACCCGGAGCTGAACGTGCTGATCCCCCTCTGGCACCACGACGAGCAGGCCAAGACCCCGGCGGCCAAGGCGATCCCGGTGCGCATCGTCAAGGGATCGCAGGGCGCAGCGGCCTGAATCGCGTCTGGCATCGCTACCGCCAAGGCTGCTAGATCGCGCATGGACCACGACACCCTCGCCATGCGCGACCCAGCCGGCTCCACCGATCCCCGCACCCGCGCCCTTCTCGACCGGATCGCCGCCCTCGACGGGGCGCCCCTGGAGGCGGGGGCGCAAGCCCTCGACCTGTCCCGGCTCCAGGCCGGTCGGGAATCCCTCGCCCGGCTGGTCGGAGCCGATGGGCCGCCCCCGCCCTGGTGGGATGCCGAGCACGGGGGCCTGAACCTCTCCGGCAGCGACCTGTCGCAGGCGCGCCTGGAGGAGGCGGACCTCTCGGGCGCCAACCTCAGGCGCGCGCGGCTCGGCGGAATCGTCGGGCGCTCGACCCGCTTCGACGGCGCGATCCTGGAGGAGGCCGATTGCAGCGAGGCCGACCTCAGCGGCGCCGGCTTCCACGGGATCGTGGCCGGGCAAGTCGGCTTTGCCGACGCCATGCTGGAGGATGCCCGCTTCACCGGCGCGGCGATGCGGTTCGCAAAGTTCCCCCGCGCCCTCCTCGACGGGGCCGACTTCTCCGGTGCCGACCTCTGGGGGGCCGACTTCACAGGAGCGGACGCCGACTACACAAGCTTCCGCAAGGCCCGCCTGGACGAGGCGAACCTCAGCGACGTGAACCTGACGCACGCCGATTTCGAGGGCGCCAGCCTCGCCAAGGCCCGGCTCGTGGGCTCGCGGCTGAAGGGCGCCAACTTCGCAGGCGTCAAGCTCGACGGGGCCGACCTCTCCGGTGCGGACCTGTCGGAGACGAGCCTGGTGCGGCTCAACCTCGCGACTTGCCGCCTCCACCATGCCCGCTTCGCGGGCGCCTGGCTCAACGGCACCCGGATGCGGGTGGAGCAGCTCGGCGGGGCGGTCGGCGAGGAGGTCGCCGGGGCCTTCGAGGCCGCGCAGTCGAGCTACCTCGCCCTGGAGCAGAACTGGAAGAGCATCGGCAGCCAGGACGAGGCGAGCTGGGCCTACAAGCGCGGCCGGCGCATGGGCCGCTACCACGCCGGCACCCAGGCCCGTGACGCTTGGCGCGAGCGCGACGCCCGCGCCCTCCTGCGGCACGGCTACCGCTGGACCTCGGACCGCTTCGTCGAATGGCTCTGCGACTACGGCGAGAGCCTGTCGCGGATCGCCCGCGCCTTCGTCCTCGTCATCGGCCTGTTCGCGATCCTGTACGGGGCGACGGGCGGCCTGATCGTGGAGGGGCCGGAGGGGGGCGCCACCCACAACCCCCTCGATCTCGTCAGCTACAGCGCCCTCAACATGATGACGGCCAACCCGCCCGAGATCGGCATCAAGCCCATCGGCCGGATCACCAACCTGCTGGTCGGCATCCAGGGGGCGGCCGGCATCATCCTGATGGGGCTGTTCGGCTTCGTCCTGGGCAACCGCCTGCGGCGGTAGGCCTATCAGTCGCGGGCGCTGAGGCGCTCGATCAAGCGGTTGAGGTCGGCCCGCATGGCCCGGATCTCGGGTTCGCTGAGATCGAGCTGGCACATCACGCTCTCGCGCACGCCGACGGCCTCGGCCCGCAGGGCGGCGCCCTGCGCGGTCAGGGCGATCTCGACCTCGCGCTCGTCCGACTGGCGCCGGTTGCGCACGAGCAGCCCCGCGACCTCCAGGCGCTTCAGCACCGGCGTGAGGGTGCCGGAATCGAGCCGCAGGCGCCGGCCGATCTCGGAGACGGTGACGCCGTCCTGTTCCCAGAGCACCAGCAGCACGAGGTATTGCGGATAGGTGAGGCCCATCCGCTCCAGCAGCGGCCGGTAGGATTTCGTCATCCGGTGGGCGGCCGCGTAGAGGGCGTAGCAGAGCTGGTTGTCGAGGAGCAGCGGGTCCTGGACGGGATCGTGTGCCAGGTCCGTCGGGTTCGCCAAGTCCGTCGCGTTCGCCAAATACGCCATGTCACCCGTCCGCAGCGAACCGTCACGCATCGGGTGCGACCGCGCCGATACCGTTGCCCCAGGCACCCACGATAGACGAGAAAGCAACGCGCGGTATACCGCAAATTCCTTCGTTTCCCTCGCGACATAGGCCATGTGTACGGTTCAGATCGCCAGCCGCTCCAGGCTGGCGAGGAAACCGGCCTCGTCCTCGAGGGTGCGCAGGTCGAGGCGCAGGGCGTCCTCGGCGATCCGGCCGATCACCGGCACCGGAAGCAGGCGCAGGGCGCCGGCCACGCGCTTGCACCATCCGCCCGCCCCCCGCCGGCCCCCGGGCCCATCCGGCCGCGTCAGGGCGAGGCCCGCGCTCGGCAGGGTCTCGACGGGCAGCGCCCCCGAGCCGATCTGGCTGGTGCAGCCGACGACCGCCACCTCCGCCCGCCCGGCGAGGCACGCGGCGACGGCGGGGCGCAGGCGCTGCGCCTGCGCGGCGATCTCCGGTGCCGTGCGGGTGAGGAGCCGAAGGGTGGGCAGGTCCTGCCGCAGGCGCTCCGGGTGCAGGTAGAGCCGCAGGGTCGCCTCCAGGGCCGCGTAGGTCATCTTGTCGACCCGTAGCGCCCGCTTGAGGGGACTCCTGCGGATCTTGGCCAGCAGGTCGGCCCGGCCTGCCACGATCCCGCACTGGACGGCCCCGAGGAGCTTGTCGCCGCTGAAGGTGACGAGGTCGGCATGCGCGAGCGCTGCCCGCACGGTCGGCTCCGGCGGGAGCCCGTAGGCGGCCATGTCGATGAGGCTGCCGCTGCCGAGGTCGAGGGCGAGCGGCACGCCGCGGGCACGGCAGAGCTCGTGCAGGTCCCGCTCCTCGGGCTGGGCGGTGAAGCCGTGGATGGCGTAGTTGCTGGGATGCACCTTCATCACGAGGCCGGTGCGCGGACCGATCCCCTCCTCGAAGTCGCGCAGGTGCGTGCGGTTGGTGGTGCCGACCTCGCGCATCCGGCAGCCGGCCCGCGCCATCACCTCCGGCACCCGGAACGAGCCGCCGATCTCGACGAGTTCCCCGCGGGAGACCACGACCTCTCGGCGCATGGCCAGCGCGTTGAGGACGAGGAAGACGGCCCCGGCGTTGTTGTTGACGACGATCGCCGCCTCCGCCCCCGTCAGCCGGCACAGGAGCGCCTCGACATGGCTGTCCCGTTCGCCGCGCTCCCCCGTGCCGAGGTCGAATTCGAGGTTGCTGGCCCCCGCCATCACCGCGGCGACGGCGTCCACCGCTGCCTCCGGCAGCAGCGCCCGGCCGAGATTGGTGTGCAGCACCGTCCCGGTGAGGTTGAAGACGGGACGCAGGGAAGGCCGGCGCTCCTCCGCAAGGCGTTCCCCGGCGCGGGCGAGGATCGCGGCCGGCTCCGGCACGGGGCCGCCTTCGGTCCGGATCTGGGACAGCACCGCGCGGACGGCCTCGACCAGGCCGGACCGCCCGTAGGCGGCGCCGAGGGCGGCCGCATCGGCATGGCCGAGCAGGCGTTCAACGGACGGGATGCGGTTCAGCGCCGATCGCGCGGGCGCGGTCGGATCGGTGGCGTCACGGCTCATCGCGGCAGTGATAGCAGGTCGGCCCGCCACCTCCAGCCTCGCCGGCACACGATCGGGGAGGGGGACGGTCCTGCCCGTCCGTGACGAGCCGGCTCGCCCTCCCTTGGATGCGTAGACTCGGGATGCGGAAAACTTGCCCGCCGGGGGTGGACAGCCCATGCCCCCATTGCTATTGGCACCCCTGCTTGCGGGGGAGACGTTTTGGTGGCCCCGCAACCCTCGCTTCGGCGACGGGCGCATAGCTCAGTTGGTAGAGCAGCTGACTCTTAATCAGCGGGTCCTAGGTTCGAACCCTAGTGCGCCCACCAAATAATCCGGACACTTGGCCCGATACGAAGACGCCATTCCGAAATGGCGTCAGCGGCTCATTCCGACACCCCATTCTTCTTCGTCCGAGCGTCGCGGCGTTTTCGCGCGCGCGTGGCTCTGCTTGGGTGTCGGCTGCGCATCCCTGAGCAGCGCTGCGGTGGTGAGGTGGCCGTTCACGGGTCGGCGTTGCGCGTCCGTGAGATCGGCCTCGACGTTACCGCCGTGGCGCAGCCCGACGAAGTTCACCTTGGTGTCCATGCCGGCCGCCTCGCGAACTGCCGCGACCCGGTGCCGGAAACACTCGACGGCCCACGGCAGGTTCGCCTTGCGGAGGGCCGTCCGGCTTTCCCTGCATCGCGATCAGCGTGCCGCGACGCCCGGTGCGCGCGAAGCATTCCACACCTCGGGCCACGACGCGCTCGTGTCGGCGTCCCGACCGCCCGCGTCGCGCGACCGGACGGGACGCGGGGGTGGATGTCAGGCGGCCAGGGCCGGGCGGCGCTCGATGGCGTCGCGCACGACGGCCTCGACTTCGGCGCGGCGGGCGCCGGACAGGACCTTGCGGGGGGCGCGCACATGCTCGGTCGAGCCGATCGCCAGCGCCTCGGCGAGCTTGATGTTCTGGACGAGGAAGGTCGAGACGTCGAGGTCGAGGAGGGGGCGGAACCAGCGGTAGATCGCCAGGGCCTCGGCGGTGCGCCCGGCCTGCATCAGCCGGTAGATCGCCACCGTCTCCTTCGGGAAGGCGCAGACGAGGCCCGCGACCCAGCCGCAGGCGCCGACCGCCAGCGCTTCGAGCGCGAGGTTGTCGACGCCGGTGAGCACGGCGTAGCGGTCGCCCAGGCGGTTGATGATCTCGGTGGTGCGGCGGATGTCGTCCGACGATTCCTTGATCGCCACGAAGCGGGCGTCGTCGGCCAGCGATTCCATGATCTCCGGCGTCACGTCGACCCGGTAGGCGACCCGGTTGGAGTAGATCATCACCGGGAGGTCGCCGGCGGCGGCCACCGCGCGGAGCGTGGCGGCCGTCTCGGCCGGATCGGTGTGGTAGATCGGGCTCGGCACGACCATCAGTCCCGTGGCGCCGGCCTTGGCCGCCTTGGCGGCGAGGGCGCAGGCCTCGCGGGTGCCGGCCTCGGAGACGGTCATCAGGGTCGGCTTGCCCTGCGTGACGGCCTGGGCCCGCTTGAGCACGGCGATGCGCTCGTCTTGCGACAGCATCGGGCCCTCGCCCAACGAGCCGCAGACGATGATGCCGTCGCAGCCCGCATCCATCTGGAGGGCGAAGCAGCGCTCCATCTCGGCGTGGTCGAGGTCGCCCTCGGGGGTGAACTTGGTCGTGACGGCGGGGATGACACCGGTCCACATGGTCGTCGGTCCTTCTTCTGAAAAAACTGCGGTTCGGGCCGACTTCGGGACGCGTCGAGGGCTCCGCGCACGCGTCGGCCCCGAGCGTGACGGCGAATTTTTTTGGGTTTCGGCGTTCCGGGTGGTGCCGCCGCTCAGGCCGGCTCCGCGACCGGGGCGTCGTTCGGGGGCGGCTCCGGCCTCGGTGCCGCGCGGGCGCGCCGCTCGGCCCGGCGCCGGCGGACATGCAGAAACTCGCCGACGAAGCCGCGCCGGAAGAACGAGACGCAGACGATGAAGATCAGCCCGATCACCACGGTGACGAGGTCGCCGATGGTGGCGAGGTAGTTCTGCAGGCCGACGACGAGGGCCGCACCGACGAGCGGCCCGAAGATCGTGCCGACGCCGCCGAGCAGGGTCATCAGCACCACTTCCGTCGAGGTGTGGAGCGAGACGTCGTTGAGGGAGACGAGCTGGAACACCAGCGCCTTCATCGCACCCGCATAGCCCGCCACGCCCGCCGAAAGCACGAAGGCCAGGAGCTTGAAGCGGTCGGTGTCGTAGCCCAGCGAGGTCGCCCGCGCCTCGTTGTCCCGCACCGCCTGGAGGATCTGGCCGAAGGGCGAGTGCACGATCCGGTCGACGAACAGGAAGCCGGCAGAAAACAGCGCCAGCATCACGTAGTACATCGTCGTGTCGGAGGTGAGGTCGAGGCCGAACAGGTTTCCGCGGGGGATGCCCTGGAGGCCGTCCTCGCCGCCGGTCCAGCGGAACTGGACGGCCAGGAAGTAGACGATCTGCGAGAGCGCCAGCGTGATCATCGCGAAGTAGATGCCGCGCCGCCGGATCGCGAGGCCGCCGATGGCGAGCCCGACGAGCAGCGAGGCCGCGACGCCCAGCACCAGGGCCGCGGGCATCCCCAGCGGATGGGCGCCGAAGCGGATCATCAGCGCGCCGGTGACGTAGCCGGCGCTGCCGAGGAACGCCGCATGGCTGAACGACACGAGGCCGGTGAAGCCGAGCAGCAGGTTGAAGGCGCAGGCGAACAGCCCGTAGCACATCACCTTCATCACGAAGACCGGGTAGATCAGCCCCGGCACGAAGGGCACCACGAGGGCGAAGGCCGCCAGGACGAGGAAGATCTTGAGGGTGGTGGACATGGGCTTCCCTCAGACGTCGCGGCCGAACAGGCCGGCCGGGCGCACCAGCAGCGCCAGCGCCATGATGACGAAGACCACGACGGTCGAGGCCTCCGGGTAGACCACCTTGGTAAGGCCCTCGATCAGCCCCAGGGCCAGCCCCGTGAGCATCGAGCCGAGGATCGAGCCGAGCCCGCCGATCACCACCACCGCGAAGACGATGTTGAGCAGGTTGCCGCCCATCAGGGGCGTCACCTGCATGATCGGGGCGGCCAGCACCCCGGCGATGCCGGCCAGCGCCACGCCGAAGCCGTAGGTGAGCGTGATCATCACCGGCACGTTGATGCCGAAGGCCTGGAGCAGGCGCGGGTTCTCGGTGCCGGCCCGGAGATACGCGCCGAGCTTGGTCCGCTCGAACAGGAACCAGGTGCCGAAGCAGATCAGCAGCGAGGCGACGACGACGAAGATCCGGTACTTCGGCAGCAGCATGAAGCCGACGTCGACCGGGCCCTGAAGGATCTCCGGCGGCTCGTAGCCCTGCCCGGACACGCCGAAGGCGTAGCGGAAGCCGCCCTCCATCACCAAGGCCACGCCGAAGGTGAGGAGCAGGCCGTAGAGGTGGTCGAGGTGATAGAGCCGGGCCAGCAGCAGCCGCTCGATCGCCATGCCGAAGACCGCGACGCACAGGGGCGCCAGCACCAGCGCCACCCAGAAGCTGACCTGGAAGTCCGGGTAGCCGAGCCAGGGGCCGATCTGCGTCAGGCCGATCCAGGCGAGGAAGGCGGCCATCATGAACTGCGCCCCGTGGGTGAAGTTGATGATGTTCAGGAGCCCGAAGATGATGGCGAGCCCCATGCTCAGGAGCGCGTAGAAGCAGCCGCCGATGAGCCCGATCGTGAGCTGGGCCATGAAGGCCTGGAGGGTGATGTCGGGCATGGCGGCACCGGCGGGGATCGAGGAAAAGGGGAGCGGCATTTCCCTCCCCCTCTGCGGGGGAGGGAGGCTTCCTAACCCTTGGCGTTGAGCGGGCAGGCGTCGGAGGGCTTCGGGAACACCTCCTCACCCTTGAGCACGGACTTCACGGTGTAGAAGTCCCAGTCGCGCTTGGATTCGGCCGGCTTCTTCACCTGCAGGAGCAGCATGTCGTGCACGAGCGCCCCGTCGGCGCGCAGGTGACCGTTGCGGATCACCGCGTCGTCGATGGTCATGGTGCGGAGTTTCGCCATCACGGCCCCGGCCTCGTCGGTTCCGGCCGCCTCGATCGCCTTGAGGTAGCTGAGGGCTGCCGAGTAGACTGCCGCCTGAGAGGCGCTCGGCATGCGCTTCATCTTGGCGAAGTATTTCTCGGCGAAGGCGCGCGAGCGGTCGTCGTAATCCCAGTAGAAGGCTTCCGTGAGGTACATGTCCTGGGCCTTGGCCAGCCCCAGGCTCTTCACGTCGGTGATGTAGGTGAGCAACGGCGCGATCACCTGCTTGTCCGAGCGGCCGATGCCGTACTCGGCGGCCTGCTTGACGGCGTTGACGGTGTCGCTGCCGGCGTTGGCGAGCGCGATCACCTGGGCGCCGCTGGCCTGGGCCTTCAGCATGAAGGAGGAGAAGTCGCCGCCGGGGAAGGGGTGGCGCGAGACGCCGAGCACCTTGCCGCCCTCGGCCTCGACCATCGCCGAGGCGTCCTTCTCCAGCGAATGGCCGAAGGTGTAGTCGGCGGTGACGAAGTACCAGCTCTTGCGGCCGGTCTTGAGGAGCGCCTTGGCCGTGCCGGCGGCCAGCGCGTAGGTGTTGACCATCCACTGCGCGTTGAGCGGTGAGCACTTCTCGTTGATCGCGGCCATGGCGACGCCGGCCGAGAGCATCGTCACCCGGTTCTTCTGCTTGGCGATCTCCATCACGGCGAGCGCCGTGGAGGAGGTCGGGAAGTCGGCGATCATGTCGACCTTGCCCTGGTCGAACCACTCGCGGGCGAGGTTGGCGGCGATGTCAGGCTTGTTCTGGTGGTCGGCCGCCACGAGTTCGACCGGCGCGCCCAGCACCTTGCCGCCCATCTCGTCGATAGCGATCTGCGCCGCCACCGCCGAGCCGCGGCCGGTGAAGTCGGAGTAGATGCCCGACAGGTCGTTGAGGATGCCGATCTTGACGACGCCGTCGCTGACCTTGTCCGCCGCCAGCGCCGGGATGGTGAGGGACGCGATCGACGCGCCGAGAGCCAAACCGATGAACCGCGCGCGCATGATCCTGCCCCCTGTCCGCCCCGACCCCGGAGCCTCGTGAAACGCTAGACGCCGAGCAGGCGCCCGACCTCCGCCTCGCGCCTCTCGACCTCGCCGGCCGCGATCTCGGCGGCCACGCGGCCGTGCTCGATCACGTAGTGGCGGTCGGCCAGATGCCGCGCGAAGTGGAAGTTCTGCTCGACCAGCACGATGGTGAAGCCGCGGCTCTTCAGCAGCGACACGGCGCGGCCGAGCGCCTCGACGATCACCGGGGCGAGCCCCTCCGTGATCTCGTCGAGCAGCAGGATGCGGGCCCCGGTGGTCAGGATGCGCCCGAGCGCCAGCATCTGCTGCTCGCCGCCCGAGAGCCGGCCGCCGTAGCTGTCGGCGCGCTCGGCTAGGTTGGGGAACATCGCCAGCACCTCGGCGACGGACATGCCCTCGGAGCCGAGCCGCGGCAGGAGCGTCAGGTTCTCCTGCGTGGTCAGGGTCCGGTAGATGCCGCGCTCCTCCGGACAGTAGCCGAGGCCGAGGCGGGCGATGCGGTGGGTGGAGAGCCGGATCGCCTCCTGGCCCCGCACCTTCACCGAGCCGGCGCGGCGATCGGTGAGCCCGAGGATCGCCTTCAGGGTGGTGCTGCGGCCGGCGCCGTTGCGCCCGAGCAGGGTCACGCACTCGCCCTCGCGCACGGTGAGGTCGATGCCGTGCAGGACGTGGCTCTCGCCGTACCAGGCTTCCAGCCCGCGGATCTGGAGGGCGACGGGAGGCTCAAGCATGCCCGCCCCCGAGATAGGCCGCCTTCACGGCGGGGTCCGCCGAGACCTCGGCGTAGCTGCCCTGCGCCAGGATCTCGCCGCGCTGGAGCACGGTTATCGCGTCGCAGATGTCAGCCACCACCGACATGTTGTGCTCGACCATCAGGATGGTGCGGCCCTTGGCGATCCTCCGGATCAACCGCTTGATGCGGTCGACGTCGTCGATCGCCATGCCCTGCGTCGGCTCGTCGAGGAGCAGCATCGGCGGGTCGAGCGCCAGGGTGGTGGCGATCTCCAGGGTGCGCTTGCGCCCGTAGGAGAGGTCGGCCGCGTTCGCCTCGGCATAGTCGGCAAGGCCCACATCCGCGAGCAATGCCATCGCCTCCCGGTCGAGGACGGCGAGCGAGCGCATCGAGCGCCAGAAGCTGTACTGCGTGCCCAGCCGCCGCTGGAGCGCGACCCGGACGTTGTCGCGCACGCTCATCTTGGGGAAGGTCGCCGAGATCTGGAACGAGCGCACGATGCCGCGCCGGGCGATGGCCGCGGAGGTCTCGGCGGTGATGTCGGCGCCCTCGTAGACGATGCGTCCCGAGGTCGGCCGGTGCACCTTGGTCAGCAGGTTGAAGAAGGTGGTCTTGCCGGCGCCGTTCGGGCCGATCAGCGCGTGGATCGCGTGGCGCCGGACCTTGAGGTCGACCGCGCGCACGGCGGTGAAGCCGCCGAACGCCTTGGTCAGTCCCTCCGTCACCAGCGCGTAGTCCGACACCGTGAGCCCCCCGCCGAACGTCCTGCTTCGTAGATTGTATAAAATCTGCAATCCGTCAAGCGCCTGTGACGGGTCGGCCGGCGGCGGTCAGGCGCCGCCGGAGCGCCGGTAGATCGCCACCAGCGAGGTGCCGGCGTGCTCGATATGGGCCCGAAGCAGGTCGGCCGCGGCTTCGATCGCGCCGCCTTCGCAGAGGTCGACGATCTGGGTGTGCTCGCGGTCGGCGCGTGCCACGTCGCCGGAGGCGGAGAGCTGGAGGCGGGTCGGGCGGTCGCAATCCTGGAGCAGCCCCGAGACGATCCCGAGGGAGCGCGGCCGCCCGGCATGGCGCAGCAGGTCGAGATGGAAGCGCCGGTTCAACTCGCCCCAGAGTTCGACCTGTCCCGCCTGAAGCGCGGTGCCGTATTCCTCGGTGAGGCTGCGCAGCGCGTGGAAATCGTCCTCGGAGAACCGGCGCGCCGACAGCAGGAGGAGGGACGGTTCGAGCTGGACGCGCAGCTGGAAGATGTCCTCGACCTCCTCCACCGACAGGCCCGAGACCACGGCGCCGCGATGCGGCACGATCTTGACGAGCCCGGTGGCCTCCAGTTGCAGGAGGGCCTCGCGGATCGGGATGCGGCTGATCCCGAACTCCTCCGCCAGGGCGTCCTGCCGAAGCTGGATTCCGGGGGCGAACTCGCCGTTGAGGATTCGCTGCCGCAGCGCGTCGGCGACGGCGGCGGACACGGTCTTGTGGCGCAGGCGGTCGGGGACGGAACGCGTGGGGGCCGCAGCGGACATGATGCCTCGATCGTTCTCGTATATTTTATCCGATGATAGCACGTCTTCGAGGGCGCTGCTGGATCGTTCGTGAGGGAACGCGCCGCTCCACGCCGCCCCGATCCTCGGCGGCAAGGTCCGGATCGGACCCTGCGGCCCACGCCCCGTGCCACACGACGATTCGCCGATGCGTGAGCCGATCCGGGATTGCACGGACAGCCCGCTGCGGCGCGCCGGGTCTAGCCCCGACCGGACGTTCTGCGATAGGTGGGGCCGACCGAGTGCGGCCCCGGACCCGACGGAGAAGGATGGGCGACGCGATGCTGACGACGTTGACCGGCTGCATCAGGGCCGAGTTCGAGCGCCTGGGCGATGTCGGCGGCCCGCCCTGGCAGTCCTTCTTCCTGCGCAAGTCCGTGTACGAGGCCGCGCCCGAGAACCGTCCGGTCCCGGACGGCCTGAGCCGCCGCTACATCGAGACCGCCACGGGAATGAACGAGGCCGAGAACGCGCGTCGGGCCGTCGAGCGCGCCCGCGAGGCGAGCGGACTGCTCGTCTCCCTGGAACTCCTGCTCCAGGCCGAGACCGCGCGCGCGCTCCTCAACGAGCACGACCTCCTGGAGCGGACGCGGACGGCCGGATGAGCCTCGCCATCGTCAAGCCGGACCATCTCGGCGACCTGATCCTGTCCTCGGGGGCGATCCGCGCGATGTGCGCCGCGCGGCCGGACGCGACGGTCTTCGTCGCGACCAAGAACCTCGCGCTCGCCCGCCTGCTGTTTCCCGGCATCGAGATCCGCGCCATCGACCTGCCGCACCTCGCCAAGGCCGGCGGTGCCCTGGCCAGCCCCGACCTGAGCCCGTTCGAGGTCGTCGCCATGCTGCGCAACGACCACGTGCTGAACCGGCAATGGGCGGAGCTGCGCACCCGCAGCTTCGTCCAGCCGGAGGACACGCACGAGGACCACCAATCCCTGATCGACTACACCGTCGCCGCCCGCTTTGCCGGCTTCTACGACATCGACCGTGCCTTCTTCGGCACGCGCCTGGAGCGGGTGACGGAGAAGGCCGGGCGGGTGCCGAAGCGGATCGGGCTCTCGATCGGCTCGGGCTTCCACGCCAACGCTTGGCCGACGACGCGCTGGATCGACATGGCGCGGCATCTGCTCGAGACGGCCGACGCCGTCACGCTGATCGGCGGTCCCGCCGAGCAGGCCAAGGCGGCGTTCATCCGCGACCGGCTCGGACGACCTGCCGCGGTCTCCCTCCTGATCGGGGGCGGGGACCTCGCGGGCTTCATCGGGGCCGTGGACGACCTCGACCTCGTCGTCGCCTCGGACGGGGGCACGGCGCATCTCTGCTCCCTGACGACGCCGATCATCTCGGTGTTCGGCCCGAGCCCGTTCCGCCGCTACGCGCCGTTCGGGCGCCTGAACCGGCTGCTGACGCGGGAGATGTCCTGCTCGCCCTGCTGTCAATACGCGGCGCAGCTTTTCAACGGCTGCCTCACCACGGAATGCATGACCGGCCTGAGGCCCGAGAACGTGGGCAGCGCCCTCGACGTACGGATGCCGCCGGCCTCGCGGGCACGCTCCCTGACGCTCGGGGACGGCGTGCGCCTGCATATCGGGGTCAGCCACCTGGACCGCGAACGGAAGCTCGCCGGCTTCCACGAGGAGGTGCGCGATGCGTATCGGATCGCGTCCTGACCGCACGGCCGCGCGCGCTGCGGCGACGCCGGGCCAGATCCTGGAAGACCTGCAACGGGCCCGGCTGCGCTTCATCGAGGCGCTCAACGCGATCAAGGCGCGCCCCGTCCCGCCCCACCGGTACGGGATCGCGCGGCTGATCGCCCTCTACGCCGCCCTCCAGCGGGCGAACGCCCGGGCCGAGGCCCATCTCGCGGCCCCGCCTGCGAAGGATGGGACGCCGTGAGCCCGTTCCCGGTCGGTCCCGACCAGATCTGGTACGAGGTCCGCCACCGGCCGGCGCCGGGGACGCGGGCGCTGTTCCTCGACCGCGACGGCGTCATCATCCGGGACCGTCACTACCTGCGCGACCCGGACGGCGTCGAACTCCTCGACGGCATCGTGGCGATCATGCGGGCGGCGCAACGGTCCGGCGTGCCTTGCATCGTCGTCACCAACCAGTCCGGCATCGGCCGCGGGCTGTTCGGCTGGCCGGAGTTCTACGCGGTGCAGGAGCGGATGCTCGAAGACCTCGCCCGCGCCGGCGTCGCGCCGGCGGCCGTGCTGGCCTGCCCGCACCACCCCGAGGCGAAAGCGGCCTATCGGCTGGCCGACCCGCCGATGCGCAAGCCCAACCCCGGCATGATCCTGCGGGCCGCGGAGTCCCTCGGCCTGTCGGCCGCCGAATCGCTGATGATCGGCGACAAGGGCGACGACATGGCCGCGGCCGCAGCCGCGGGCCTCTCCGGCGGCATCCTGGTCGGTCCCGGCGAGGCCGCCGTCGCGATGCCGGTGCATCGCGCAGGCGATGTCCGCGCGGCGCTCGAACCGGTCGAGACCTGGCTCGCGGACGGGGCGCCGGCATCCCGGCTCCGCGCGGCCGAAACCCATGCGACAGGCTGAGGCGATGAGCGCGACGACGACGGATGCGGAGCACGGCGGCCCGGCCGACAGCGGCCTGCTGGCCGCGGCCTCGCGCCTCCACGGGCGCGTCCTGACGCTGGGCGACCTGATGCTCGACATCTTCGCCTAGGGCACGATCGCGCGCATCTCCCCCGAGGCGCCGGTGCCCGTGCTGAACCTGGAGCGCGAGACGCGGATGCTCGGCGGCGTCGGCAACGTCTCGCGCAACATCGCGGCCCTGAACGGACGCTCGCTCCTGGTCAGCGCGGTCGGCGCCGACGCGGTGGGCGGCACCGTCGAGGATCTGCTCGCCGCCGAGGAGCGGATCGACCACCGCATCGTCCGCTGTGGCGACCGCCCGACGACGACCAAGCGCCGGTTCATCGCCTCCGCCCAGCAGGTGCTGCGGGTGGACCACGAGGACTCCGCCCCCGTCGACGCGGCGACCGAGGACGCGCTGATCGCGGCCGTGCAGCAGTCGCTCCCCGACGTGTCGGCGGTGGTGGTCTCGGATTACGGCAAGGGCGTGCTCACGCCGCGGGTGCTGAAGGCGGTGATCGCGGCGGCCCGCGCGGCCGGGCGGCCCGTGGTGGTCGATCCCAAGCACCGGGACGTCGCACGCTACGCGGGGGCCACCTGCATCACCCCGAACGTCGCCGAGCTGGCGCTGGCCACCGGCATGCCGGTGGCCGGCGACGACGAGGTCGTGGCGGCCGCGCGCGTCATGCTGGAGGCGGCGCGGGCGGACTACGTCCTCGTCACCCGCTCGGAGAAGGGCCTGTCGCTGGTCGGCCGGGAGGCCGCGCCGCTGCACATCCCGGCGCGCAAGCGCGAGGTCTACGACGTGTCCGGCGCGGGCGACACCGTGATCGGCACCCTGGCGCTCGCGGTGGCCAGCGGCATCCCCTGGCCGGCGGCGGCGGAACTGGCCAACTACGCCGCCGGCGTGGCGGTGGCCAAGCAGGGCACCGCCACCTGTTCGCTGGACGAACTCGAACTCGAGATCGCCGACACGCTGCTGGGCTTCGGCACCAAGCTTCACACGGCGGCCCAGGCCGGGCGGCTGGCGGCGCAGTGGCGCCGCACCGGCCAGCGCGTCGGTTTCACCAACGGCTGCTTCGACCTGCTCCATCCCGGCCACATCAGCCTGCTCCGGCAATCCCGCGCGGCCTGCGACCGGCTGATCGTCGGGCTGAACTCGGATGCGAGCGTGCAGCGCCTGAAGGGGCCGACGCGTCCCCTCCAGAGCGAGGTGGCGCGGGCGGCCGTGCTCGCGGCGCTGGGCTCGGTGGACCTCGTGGTGATCTTCGACGAGGACACGCCCCTGAACCTCATCGACGCCGTGCGCCCCTCCGTCCTGCTCAAGGGCGCGGACTACACCCTGGACCAGGTCGTGGGTGCGGACGTGGTCATGGCCTATGGCGGCGAGGTGAAGCTCGTCGACCTGGTGCAGGGCCAGAGCACGACCTCGATCATCAGCCGGATGAACGCGTGATGCCCCAGCTCTCCATCCTCGTCACCGGCGGGGCCGGCTTCATCGGCTCCTGCATCGCCCGGCACCTGTCCGACCAGGGCCATGCCGTCACCGTCTGCGACCGCTTCGGCAGCAGCGACAAGTGGCGCAACCTCGTCAAGGCGCGGCTTGCCGGTCTCGTCCTGCCCGAGGACCTGCCCGAGCTCCTGGCCGGGACGCGCTTCGACGTGGTGGTGCACATGGGCGCGATCTCGGCCACCACCGAGCGCGACGTGGACCTGATCGTGCGCACCAACGTCGCCCTGTCGCTGCGGCTCTGGGATTATTGCGTCGCCGAGCGCGCGCGCTTCATCTACGCCAGCAGCGCGGCGACCTACGGCGAGAGCACGGACGGCTTCGAGGACGACTGGTCGATGGCCGCCCTGCGGCGCCTGCGCCCGCTCAACGCCTACGGCTGGTCCAAGAGCCTGTTCGACCAGATCGTGGTGGGGCGCTTCGAGGCCGGCGGCGCCTGCCCGCCGCAATGGGCCGGGCTGAAGTTCTTCAACGTGTTCGGGCCCAACGAGTACCACAAGGACTCGATGCGCAGCGTCGTCTGCAAGGTCTACGACCAGATCGCGGCGGGCAAGCCCGTGACCCTGTTCAAGTCCTACCGCGACGGCATTCCGGACGGCGGCCAGCAGCGCGACTTCGTCTACGTCCAGGATTGCGTCGCGGTGGTCGACTGGCTGATCGGCACGCCCGCAATCCATGGCCTCTTCAACGTCGGCACGGGTCAGGCCCGCTCCTTCCGCGACCTGGCGCTGGCGACCTTCGCGGCGCTGAACCTGCCGCCGCGGATCGACTACGTCGAGATGCCGGTCGAGATCCGCGACCAGTACCAGTACTTCACGGAAAGCCGGATGGACCGCCTGCGGCAGGCCGGCTACGACCGGCCCTTCCTGTCCCTGGAAGAGGCCGTGCGGGACTACGTCCAGGGCTACCTCGCGGCGGGCAACGAGGCCGACCGCCACCGCTGACGGGCCACCGTCAGGGCCGGCGGGCGTCCGTATCGGCTAGGGGAGGGGCCGCCACCGCCGTGACGGTGAGCATCGGCAGCGTGACGGGGAACGGGACGCTTTCCTGCCGGGGCAGGGCGAGGGCCGCGAAGGCCGCCAGTCCCAGGGCGAAGCCGAAGGCCAGCAGCGAGGTCTCGACGCTCTCGTAGAACGCGTCCATCCGAGGTCTCCCGCACCGGTGGGACTCCCGCGATGATGCGGCCGGCAGGGTTAAGCGATCCTTACGCGCCGTAGGCGACGAGGGCCGCGCCCAATGCGATCAGGCCGATGCCGATCCAGTTCGGCAGGCTCAAGTGTTCCCCCAGGAGCGCCACGCCGAAGACGGCCACCAGCACGACGCTGAGCTTGTCCAGGGGCGCGACGCGGGCGGCATCGCCCAGGGCGAGGGCACGGAAGTAGCAGAGCCAGGACGCCCCGGTGGCGAGCCCCGACAGCACCAGGAACACGGCGCTGCGCCCCGAGACCTCGCCCACCCCGGCCGCCTGCCCGGAGGCGAGGAGGATGGCACCGGTGAGCGCCAGGATCACCAGGGTCCGCACGAAGGTCGCCACGTCCGAGGGCACGCCCGAGACGCCGACCTTGGCCAGGATCGCGGTGAGGGCGGCGAAGGCCGCCGAGAGCAGCGCCCAGAAGCGCCAGGATTGCAAGAGTTGGATCAACGAGCCTCCTCGGCATGCGGGATGGACGATCGGGTTCTATGCGCCGGCCGGAGGATCGACAGCCGCAGGCCGCGCGAGGAACGACCGGACTTCGCGTCGGAACAGATCGAAGGCGCCTACGATTTCCTCGCATCGTTCGAGGACGATGTCGAAGTCCAGGCCGAGCCCATAGGTATTTCGCTCCCGATGGCGAAATGCGCGCGGGCGATCGAGGCGCTGATAGCAATCCGATGATATCACCGGCGCCCGGATTCCCGGAACATCGTTCGCCATGCGTCGCAGCAACGAACGGTGCCATCCATCGAGATGGGGAATCGGGGCTGCGTCCACGTTCGCCGCGATGCTCGCCATCACCCGTTCGAAGCCCGTGTAGATCTTCTCGGCGGCAGAGGCGCAGATATGCACCGCCTCCCAGGCCTCATGACTGCCGGGCTGCGGCGGAGTAAGACGCAACCGCGACAGGGAGATCGTCAGCCGGCCGACTTCCTCGCCGATCTCGGAGAACTCGTTCTCGACATCAATCGAGATGGCGCGCATCGACCGCCTTCTCCATGAAGCTCGGAGCGCGCCAGCCGAGGACCTCGTCGAGATAGATCACATCGAAGGGAATGCCGCCCAGGCAGTCTTCGACGACCCCTTCGATGGCGTATTTGAGATGCCTGGGGCATCGCGTGACCAGCAGGTCCACGTCGGACCCGAAGCGAAACCGGCCGTCGGCGAGAGAGCCCGTCACCAGGGCCGAGACGCCGAGTTCCCGGAGGGCGTCCACGGCCGCGCGTGCGCCGGCGACGGCGCGCGCGCGGTGAGCCTGTGTCGGCGAGCGGGTATCGGGCGGAGACGTCATCTGTCCTCCACCCGAGAGATGGCTTGCCGCCGTCGAACCGTCAATCGCGACGGGCTCGCCCGTCACCATCGGTTCAGCCGAGGATCTTGTCGATCGTGATCGGCAGGTGGCGGATGCGCTTGCCGGTGGCGTGGTAGACGGCGTTGGCCACCGCCGCCGCGGTGCCGACGATGCCGATCTCGCCCAGCCCCTTCACGCCGAGCGGGTTGGCCTTGTCCTCCTCGTCCACGAAGATCACGTCGATGTCGTGGATGTCGGCGCTCACGGGCACGTGGTACTCGCCGAGGTTGTGGTTCATGAACCGGCCGAGGCGGTGATCCATCATCGACTCCTCCTCCAGCGCCGAGCCGATGCCCATGACCACGCCGCCGATGATCTGGCTGCGGGCGGTCTTCGGGTTCAGGATCTTGCCGGCGGCGATGGCCGAGACCACGCGGGTGAGGCGGACCTGCCCGAGTTCCTCGTCGATCTTCACCTCCACGAACACGGCCGAGTGGGTGTAGGCCTCGTACTTGGCGTTGAAGTCCGTGTCGGGGCCAGCCGATTCCGTGGCCTCGACCGACTCGACGCCGGCCGCCCGCATCGCGTCGACCAGCGACACGCTGCGGCCGGGATCGCCCGCGACCTCGATGCGCCCGTCCGTGAAGGCCACGCGCTCGAAATCGACGTTGGCGAGCGGCGACCCCTCCATCTGGCGCGCGAGCTTGAACACCTGCTCGCCGACGTTACGGCAGGCCTTCATCACGGCGGTGCCCGACGAGGCCGCCGTCCAGGAGCCGCCCGCCACCGGCGCTTCGGCCAGCCGCGTGTCGCCGAGCTTGGTGGTCACGTCCTCCATGGTCAGGCCCAGCGTGTCGGCCGCGATCTGGGTGAGGATGGTGTAGGTGCCGGTGCCGAGGTCGCCGGTGGAGTTGCCGACCTCGAGCCTGCCGTCCGCGGTGAGGGCCGCGCGGGCGCTCGACTGCATCATCATCGATTCCCAGACGCCCGTGGCCATGCCCCAGCCGACGAGTTCCTTGCCCTCCCGCATGGAGCGTGGCTCGGGGTTGCGCCTGTCCCAGCCGAAGCGATCGGCGCCTTGCGTGAAGCAGGCCTTCAGCGCCTTGGAGCCGAAGGGCTTGCCCTCGGCGGTGGCGTCGCTCTCGCTGTAGTTCTTCAGGCGCAGGGCGATCGGGTCGAGGCCCGTGGCATAGGCCAGTTCGTCCATCGCGGTCTCGATGGCGAACACGCCGGTGACGGCGCCCGGTGCCCGCATGTCGCCGGGCGAGAAGGTGTCCACCTGCGCGAGCTTATAGCTCAGGGCGACGTTCTCGCAGCCGTAGAGGACGGCCGACCAGTTGACGACGACCTCCTGGTAATCCTCGAAGCGCGAGGTGGCGCCCACCGCATCGTGACGCAGGGATTGCAGGGCCCCGTCCCGGTCCGAGCCGAGGCTGACGGTCTGGAGGGCGTCGGGCCTATAGGTGAAGCTGAACATCTGGTCGCGGGTCAGCACCACGCGCACCGAGCGCTTGAGTTCGCGCGCGGCCAGCATCGCCAGGAAGAGCTGGTACTGGGGCCGCAGGCCGGCACCGAAGCCGCCGCCGAGATACGGGTTCATCACCCGCACGTCGTCCTTCTTTAGGCCGAACACCCCGGTGAGGTAACCCTGGCTGTTCGAGACGCCCTGGATCTTGTCGTAGACCGTGTAGGTGCCGTCGCCCTCGTAGACCACGGTGGAGGCGTGCGGCTCCATCGGGTTGTGGTGCTCGACGGCCAGCCGATACTCTTCCCGCAGCTTGATCGGCGCGGCATCGTAGGCCGCCGAAGCATCGCCCCAGGGCTTGGGCGGCGGCTTGATGCCGCTGCGCTTCTTGGGCGGGTCGTAGGCGAGGTCGAGGAGCTTCGAGGGGTCCGTCTCCGGCGCCTCGGCCTCGTAATCCACGCGCACCAGGGTCGCGGCATGGCGGGCCGTGTCGAAATCCTCGGCCACCACCAGGGCCACAGGCTGGCCGCTATACGCGATGGTGTCGTCGTAGAGGGGGCGGAACGGCGAGCCGGGCGGGGCCACGGCGTCCTGGTAATTGTAGTCGAGCCAAGCCGTGCGCGGCCGGTTCTCGTGCGTGAACACCCTGATCACGCCGGGCACGGCCTCGGCCGCCGCGGTGTCGATCGCCACGATCCGGCCCTTGGCGATGGCACTGGACACGACGTAGCCGTGGCTGAGGTCGGGCGCGTTGAACTCGCCCGCGTACTTGGCGAGCCCCGTGGCCTTGGCGGGGCCGTCGACGCGGCTATGGGGACGGCCGACGAAGGTATCGCGGCCGGTGGAGCTGAACGTCTGCGTCATCGGGTCGGATCTCACTGGATGCGCTTGTCGGAGAGCGATTGCGGCGTGCCGGCGGCCGCCTGTTCGAGGCCGCGCACGATGGCGCGCCGTGCCAGCTCGACCTTGAAGCCGTTCTCGGACTGGGGTTTGGCCTCCGCGACGATCAGGTCGGCGGCGGCCTGGAAGGTTTCGCGGGTGGCGGGCTTGCCCTGGAGCAGGGCCTCGGCCTCCCGGTTGCGCCAGGGCTTGTGGGCGACGCCGCCGAGCGCGAGGCGGGCGGTCTTGACCGTCTCGCCGTCGAACTCAAAGCCCGCGGCGACCGAGACCAGAGCGAAGGCGTAGGAGAGCCGGTCGCGCAGCTTCAGGTAGGTGAAGTTGGACGCGAAGCCCCGCTCCGGCAGGTCGACCGAGACGACGATCTCGCCGGGCTTGAGGGTGGTGTCCACCTCGGGCGTGTCGCCCGGCAGGCGGTGGAAGTCGGAGAAGGCGATGCTGCGCTCGCCCTCCGGCCCGCTCACCCGCACGACGGCCTCCAGGGCGGCCAGCGCCACGCACATGTCGGAGGGGTGGGTGGCGATGCAGGACTCGCTCGCCCCGAAGATCGCGTGGATGCGGTTGAGGCCCTGGATCGCCGGGCATCCCGAGCCGGGGATGCGCTTGTTGCAGGGCGTGGCCGTGTCGTAGAAATAATAGCAGCGGGTGCGCTGGAGCAGGTTTCCGCCGGTGGAAGCCGCGTTGCGCAGCTGCGCCGAGGCACCCGCCAGGATCGCGTTGGCGAGCAGCGGATAGCGCTCCCGGACGCGGGCATCGTAGGCGACGTTGGCGTTGGTCACGAGCGCCCCGATGCGCAGGCCGCCGTCGTGCTCCTCGATCTCGGCCAGCGGCAGGCGAGTGATGTCGACGAGGCGGCCCGGCCGCTCGACGTCGTACTTCATCAGGTCGACGAGGTTGGTGCCCCCGGCGATGAAGCGCGCGTCCGGTCCGGCAGCGAAGGCCTGGACGGCCTCGGCGACCGTGCCGGCACGGACGTAATCGAAGCGGTTCATCGGGCCTCTCCCTGCATCACGTCCTCGATCGCGTCGACGATGTTGGGGTAGGCGCCGCAGCGGCAGATGTTGCCGCTCATGGCCTCGCGGATCTCGTCGCGCGACTTGGCGTGGCCTTCGTTCATCAGGCCGACGGAGGAGCAGAGCTGGCCCGGCGTGCAGTAGCCGCACTGGAAGGCGTCGTGCTCGACGAAGGCCGCCTGGATCGGGTGCAGCCCGTTGCTGCCGGCGCCCTCGTTGGCAAGGCCCGCAAGGCCCTCGACAGTGGTGATCTCGGCGCCGTCCTTCATCACCGCGAGCGCGAGGCAGGCATTCACGCGGGTGCCGTCCACCAGCACGGTGCAGGCGCCGCACTGGCCGTGGTCGCAGCCCTTCTTGGTGCCGGTGAGGTCGAGGTGCTCGCGAAGGAGGTCGAGGAGGGTGGTCCAGGGGGCGACCTGGAGGTCGCGCAGCTGCCCGTTGATCGTCAGGCTGATGCCGATCCGTGTGTCGGCCGCGACGGGCGAACCGCTCTCAATAAGCATGGGACTTTCCATAGGTGTCGCCGGGCCGCGCGCAGACGGATACCGGACGTGATGGGGCTGGGCCGCGGCCGTCCCGCGGCAATCGGGGGGTCGACGCTGCGGCGCACGGCTTCCCGGTCGCTTTCCTGATAACCGTTCCAATCTGCGGCTGTTCCCGAGAGGCCGATCGCCCGACGTTGCGGTGCGGGGCCCGCCTCGGCTAACCCTGCCCGCACTGGTCCCGCATCGCACCGGAGGCAGCCCGATGGCCGCGCTCGATCCCGTCCTCAACGACATCGACACGGATCTCGACAACGCCCTGGAGCGCCTGTTCGCGTTCCTGCGCATCCCCTCGATCTCGACGGATCCGGCCTATGCCGGAGATTGCCGCAAGGCGGCGGACTGGCTGGCGGCCGACCTGACGGCGCTCGGCTTCGAGACCTCGGTGAACGAGACGTCGCTCCACCCGGTCGTGCTCGCCCACAAGCCCAAGCCCGGCGCGCCGCACGTCCTGTTCTACGGCCATTACGACGTGCAGCCGGTCGATCCCCTGAACCTGTGGGAGACGCCGCCCTTCGAGCCGAGGATCGCGACCGACGCGGCGGGCAACAAAAAAATCGTCGCGCGGGGCGCCTCCGACGACAAGGGCCAGGTGATGACCTTCGTCGAGGCCTGCCGGGCGCATCTGGCCATGAACGGCGAGTTGCCCTGCGGCGTCACCCTGCTGATCGAGGGGGCGGAAGAGAACGGCTCGCAGGGGCTGCCCGAATGGGTCGCGCAGAACCGTGAAAAGCTCGCCTCCGACATCGTGCTGGTCTGCGACACGGGGATGTGGGACCCGGCCACGCCTGCCATCACCACCTCGCTCCGGGGCCTCGCCTATTTCGAGGTCAAGGTGACGTGCGCCGACCGTGACCTGCATTCCGGCTTCTTCGGGGGCGCGGCGCGCAACCCGATCCACGTCCTGTCGCGCATCATCGCGGACCTGCATGATGCGGAGGGGCGCGTGACGCTGCCGGGATTCTACGACGGCGTGCACGAGCGTCCGCCCGAGGTCGTCGAGCAGTGGCGCGGCCTCGGCCTCACTGCGGAGAAGTTCCTGGGGCCGATCGGGCTGAAGGAGCCGGCCGGCGAGCGCGGGCGGCTCCCGATCGAGCTGGTGCAGTCCCGCCCGGCCTGCGACGTGAACGGCATCATCGGCGGCTATACGGGGGAGGGGACCAAGACCGTGATCGCGAGCACGGCCTCGGCCAAGGTCTCCTTCCGCCTCGTGGACGACCAGGACCCGAAGGTGCTGGCCGAGACCTTCGAGGCCTTCGTGCGGGCGCGGGTGCCGGACGACTGCCGGGTCGAGGTGATCACCTACAAGGGCTCGCGGGCGATCAGCCTGCCCTTCGACATGCCGGAACTGGAGATCGCCAAAGCGGCACTGGCCGAGGAATGGGGAGTCCCGGCCGTCACGGTGGGAGCCGGCGGCTCGATCCCGATCGTGGGCGACTTCAAGCGCATCCTCGACCGCAACACCCTGCTGATCGGCTTCGGGCTGGACGACGACCGCATCCACTCGCCCAACGAGAAGTACGACCTGCGCAGCTTCCACAAGGGCACCCGCTCCTGGGCCCGCATCCTCGCGGCCTTCGGCGCACGGGGCTGACCCGGCCGCCCCGGAGGAGGGATCGTCCCGGCCGCCGTCGCGTTAGCCGGACGACTCGGCCTCCGGGAGAGACATGCAGACCCTGCGCAGACGCACGATCCTCGGCGGCGTCCTCGGCCTGGCCGCGGTCCGACCCGGCCTCGCGCAAGCTGCCGAGCCCGTGGTGCGCGTGGACGACCCGCGCTTCACCGCGGTGATCGATCCGGACGCGCGCCTGCGCACCCTCTACGGGCAGGGGCGCTGGTGCGAGGGGCCGTGCTGGGTGGCCGGGCTCGGCGGCCTCGTCTTCAGCGACGTGAAGGGCAACCGCATCGACCTGCTGGGCGGAGACGGCCTCGTGAGCCCGCTCTTCGCGCCCTCGAACAACGCCAACGGCAACACCCTGGACGCGCGCGGCCGGCTCGTCACCTGCGAGCACCGCACCCGCCGCGTCGTGCGTCGCGAAGCGGACGGCACCGTGACGGTGCTGGCCGATGCCTACGACGGCAAGCCGCTCAATTCCCCCAACGATGCCACGCTCGGCCCGGACGGGGCGATCTGGTTCACCGATCCGGTCTACGGCATCACCGAGCCGGAGGAGGGGATCCAGGCCGAGCCGGCCCAGACCGCCCGGCGGGTCTACCGCATCCCCGAGCCCGGCCGCGTCGAGGCGATGACGGACGCCGTCGACCAGCCGAACGGCCTCGCCTTCTCGCCGGACGGCCGGACCCTCTACGTCAGCGAATCGGGGGCGTCCCTGAATCCGGAAGGCGCGCGGATGGTGCTGGCCTTCCCGCTCTCCGGCGGCCGGCTCGGGCCGCCCCGGACCTTTGCCGCGCTGGAGGCCGGTGTGCCGGACGGGCTGAAGGTCGATGCGGGAGGCCGCGTCTACGTCGCCTGCCTCGACGGGGTGCGGGTGTTCCATGCGGACGGCACCCGGCTCGGCCGCATCGCGACGCCTGGAATCGTCGGCAACCTCGCCTTCGGCGGCGCGGACGGGCGCCGGCTCTTCATCGCCGCCGGCAAGGCCATCCACGCCATCGACCTGAAGACCGCCACGCGCGGCTGACCGCGCCAGGGAACCCCATGGACCTCGACAGACGCACGCTTCTCGCCTCCGGCCTCGTCACCCTGGCCGCCACGCAGGCGGCCGCCGCGGACACCGCCTCGCCCGCGACCGCCGGCGCGAAGGCGGCGGCCAGCCGCCCGGCCGGGGGAATGGAACTGGCGATCGCGGCCAAGGCCGCCTCGGCCCCGACCGGGCTGGCGATCTCCCGGGGCGGGCGCGTCTTCGTGATGATGCCGCGCTTCGACGACAAAGTCCCGATCACCCTGGGCGAGGTCGTGGCCGGCGGCGAGGTCGTGCCCTATCCGGATGCGGCGGCCAACCGGCCGGACCGGTCCCGGCCGCAGGCCGCGCTCTTCCACGTCCCCAACGGAGTGTTCGACCGCGACGACACCCTCTGGCTGCTCGATGCCGGCCTGCCCGAGGGCAAGGGCGCCCCGGTGCCGGGCGGAGCCAAGCTCCTCCAGGTGGACATCCGCGAGAATCGCATCCTTCGCGTGATTCCGCTCGATTCCGGCATCACCCCGACCTCGTCCCTGAACGACCTGCGGGTGGACATCCGGGACGGCTACCGGCGCGCCTACATCACCGACCAGGGTCAGGGGGACGAGGGGGCGATCCTGGCCGTCGACCTCGCCACCGGCCAGGTGGCGCGGCGGCTGGACGGGCATGCCAGCACCAAGTCGCAGAAGGGCATCGTCAAGTTCGTCGAGCGCCGCCCCGTCATGCTGACCAAGGGCGACGCCCCGCCGCAATCGCCGAAGGGCGGCGCCAACGGGATCGCGCTGAGCCCGGACGGCAAGCGGCTCTACTACGCGCCCCTGATGGGCCGGCGGCTCTACGCGGTCGACACCGCCGGCCTGCTCGACCCGACGGTGACGGATGCGGAGGTGGCGGCCTCCGTCCAGGACCTCGGCGAGAAGGGCATGACCGGCGGCCTGACCACGGATTCGAAGGACCGGGTCTACCTGAGCCTGCAGGAGCACAACGCGGTCGGCCGCCGGAACCCGGACGGGACGATCGAGGTCATCGCCTCCGACGAGCGCCTGATCTGGGCCGACACGTTCTGGATCACCCCGGACCGCTGGCTCTACATCTCCGCCTCGCAGGTCAACCGCCGGCCGGAATTCAACGGCGGCCGCGACCTGCAGGAGCCGCCCTACGCCATCCTGCGCGTGCGGATCGACGCCGACCCGGCCTGAGGCCGGGCCGGCGCGGACGGCCTCAGAACCAGCCGCGCGAGCGCGTGCGCGTGGCGTCGACGCTCCAGAGGCCGGGGCCGGCAAAGCACAGGTAGAGGAAGACGAAGCAGAACAGAATTGCCGGCTCCCCCCCGTTGACGGACGGGTAGACGCTCTTGGGCGCATGGAACATGAAGTAGGCCACCGCCATCTGCCCGGAGAGCAGGAAGGCCACCGGCCGGGTGAACAGGCCGAGGATGATGAGCGCGCCACCGACGAGTTCGAGCAGGCCGCCGATGCCGAACAGCGAGAGCAGTTGCGGGGCCGGGTTCGTGCGCGGGGGCAGGTCGAAGAACTTCTGCGTGCCGTGCGCGATGAACAGCAGGCCCGTCACGATCCGCAGGACGGACAGGGCGTAGGGCGAGAAGCCGTTCAGGCGGGCGAAGGGGTCGTTCATCGTGGCGCGTCTCCGGGTCGTGGCGTCGCGCCACTCGCTTCCCGGACTCCGCCCGCCTGTCAACGGTCGCGCTCGGCGACGACGTGCGCGATGGCACGCCGCCCTCCGTCCGGTCAGCCTTCCTTGAAGCCGTATTCCGGGGTCGCGTCGTCGTTGCCGTAGTACTTGTAGGGCAGGAACTTGCCCGACATCGTCAGCTTGACCCGGTCGCCCTTGTTGTTGGCCTCCCGCGCCATGTCCATGTTGAAGTCGATGGCCGACATGATGCCGTCGCCGAACTCTTCCTGGATCAGCTCCTTGAAGGTGGTGCCGTAGACCATCACCAGCTCGTAGAGGCGGTAGATCAGCGGGTCGGTCGGCGGCATCTGGGGGATCGAGCCGCGATAGGGCGGCTCGTTCAGCATCCGCTCCTCGGAGAGGTCCAGGCCGAACAGGGCGGCCGCCTTCTTCGCCTGGGCCTTGGGCAGCTTCATCTGCCCCATGCAGGCTGCGGTGATCAGGATCGGCGAGAGGCCGCCGATCTCGTCCTGGATGTACTTCCAGGTCCAGCCCTTCTCCCGCTTGATGTCGAGCAGCTTCTCGGTGAGGTCTTCGCGCTTCATGGTGGTCCTCCTGCGACGCGGGGCAGGCAAGGACCGGGCCGGGACCGGCGACCTTGGCGAGAACCGGATGGTTAACGGAAAAGAGAAGGATTGCGGGCACTCAGAACCGTTCCGGCCCGGCCGTGCGCGCGGAGGAGACGATGCCGCTGGTCCCGGTCTCGACGATGGCGCTGCTCGCCGGCACCATGCTCGCGAAGCACTACGTCGCCGACTTCCTGCTCCAGACCGACTGGATGGCCCGCGGCAAGGAGCGCGCGACCGGCTGGCTCGGCCCCCTCTGCGCCCACGTGGCCTGCCACGCGGCGTCGACCCTGTGCGTGGCCCTCGTGGTGGCCCCGCACCTGTGGTGGCTGGCGCTGGTGGATTTCGCGATCCACGCCTGCGTGGACTGGGGCAAGAGCCGGCTGGCGCGGCGCGGCGGCTGGGGTCCGGCGCAGGTCCGGTTCTGGTGGCTGCTCGGCTTCGACCAGATGCTGCATGGCCTGACGGATATCGGCCTCGTCGCGGCCTTCCTCAGCCTTTAGCTGATCCCGAACCGGCCGCCGCCGTGGAGGTTTTCGCCGTGCGCTATCCGTCGGCGAGGATCTTGTCCCGTGCGGCCGAGACGAGAAAGGCGGACCGGGTGATGCCGCGCTCCGTCGCCGCCCTGTCGATCATCGAGAGCGCACCGGCATCGAGGGAGAGGTTCACGCGAACCGAGCGGCCTTCGTCCAAGAACAGCGGCACGCTCACGAGGGTGAACGCCGGTCCGTCGAGCATCGCCGCATCGGGACTCGCGAGGAGGGATTCGGCGCTGCGCGGCTCCGGGGCGGTTCCACCCGCGGCGAGGCGGTCCCCCATCCACTCGCGCAGGGCTTCGCCCGCGTTACGGATGACCGCGTCGAGGCTCTCACCCATCGCGGTGCAGCCGGGGCAGTCGGGGAAAGCCGCCCCATAGGCGCCGGCCGTGCCATCGATCAGAGCGAAATAGCGGGGCATGCGCGTTCCTCTCAGAGCCAACCGGCGGCGGCGGCGACGTTGCGGGCCACGCCGGGCGTCAGGGTCCTGTGCCGGGGCACCATGATCTTGACGCCGGGCCTGTCCGGGTGCCCGAACTTGTCGTGCTTCGAGCCGCCCTCGCTGACCCAACCCTCCTTGAGGAGCCGATCGACGATCGCCTTCGCATGGGTCTCGGGCTTCGGCATCGACCCACTCCGTGTGTAATTATTTCATCACACATGGATCGGTCCCGGCAAGTGACATGTGTCATTCCCCGCGCGGAGACGGTCCCCGGTTCCACGGCCGAGCCCCGCGGTCCTTCGGGGACCCGATAGGCTGCCCACCCATCCCCCTGCCGAAGCGCAAGCGACTCAGGATGCGGAGGATGGGCGGGAGCATCCGGGATTCCATCCGCGCCGCAGGCTACGAGCGGGTGCGGCGTTGGCTTGCCGACGCGAACCTGGTTAGAGACGCGACCGGCACCGTCGCGTCCGGGCGGTGGGCTTGCGCGAGAGGGCCGATGGCAGACGATCCGTCCGTGAAGTTCGTGATCGGCGGCGTGCAGAAGGGCGGCACCACCGCCCTGTTCGAGCACCTGCGCGGCCATCCGGCCCTGCAGATGGCGGCCTGCAAGGAAGTCCACTTCTTCGACCGCGAGGGCGACGTCGACTGGTCGGCCCCCGATTATGCCGCCTACCACGCCGCCTTCCACCCGCCGGACGGGCGCCTGCGCGGGGAGGCGACGCCGATCTACCTGTACTGGCCCGAGAGCCTGCCGCGCATGCGCGCCTACGATCCGCGCATGCGCCTGATCTTCCTGTTCCGCGATCCCGTCGAGCGGGCCTACTCGCACTGGAAGATGGAGATGGCCCGCGGCTACGACGACCGGCCGTTCTCCTGGGCGATCCGGCAGGGCCGCGCCCGCGTGGACGACCCGGCAGCACCCGGGCACCACCGTGTCTACAGCTACGTCGAGCGCGGCTTCTACGCCGCCCAGATCGAGCGCGCCTACGCGCTGTTCGCGCAGGCCGACATCCTGCTGCTCGATTCCCAGGCACTCGGCACCGAGCCCGACGCGGTCCTCGACCAAGTGTGCCGGTTCCTCGGCGTGCCGGGCTTCGAGGGGCCGCAGGGGGCGGTGCGCGCCAATGTCGGGCCGGAGCCCGGCCGCTTCCCGCCGATGTCGGCCGACGACCGCGCCTATCTCGGCGAGCTCTACGCCGAGGACCAGCGCCGGTTCGCGCAGATGACGGGCCTCGCGCTCGCCGGAGCCCGCCGGTGAGCGGACGCTTCGGCATCTACGCCCCGACGCCGGAATTCGGGGCGGTCCACAACCCCTTCGGCAAGGACACGGCCAATCTCGGCCTGTTCCGGGCGCTGGCCGAGCACGGAGGCTTCGAGGAGGTCTCGGTGCTCTCGCCGGTCCCCGGCTCCGTGCCCGCCCTGACCCAGGCGCTCCTGCGCGGGCGCCCGTCCCGCACGCGCATCACCGCCGCGAGCCTCTACGATCCGCAGGCCGGCATCCGGGCCGGCAGCATCCTGCGCGGCAAGGCGGACCTCGCCGACCAGGCCTGGCTGCGCCGGCAGGCGGGGGACCGCGCCTACAGCCTGCTCGGCCTGATCCACACCATCGGCGCGCCCGCGATCCGCGAGTACATCGCCTCCGCCTGCATGGCGCCGATCCAGCCCTGGGACGCGCTGATCTGCACCTCGCCCGCCGTCAAGGAGGGGATGGAGGTGATGTTCAAGGAATACGGGGCCTACCTCGCCGACCGATTCGGCGGCCGGGGCCGCCCGCGCCCGGCCCTGCCCCTGGTGCCGCTCGGCGTCGACGGCGCCGCGCTGGCCGCGCAGGCCGACCGGCCGGACCGGCGCGCGGAGACGCGGGAGCGCCTCGGCATCGGGCCGGACGACGTGCTCGTGCTCTGGCTCGGCCGCCTCTCGTTCTTCGAGAAGGCCTTCCCGCAGCCGATGTTCCGGGCGGTGGCCGAGGCCGCCGCCCTCTCGGGCAAACGCATTGCCTTCGCCATGGCCGGCTGGTTTCCCAACGGCGACCTCGGCCGGCAGATCTACGAGGAGGCCGCCCGCGCCTACGCGCCGGAGATGCCGCTGCACATCCTCGACGGCAACGACCGCGAGCTGATCTCGTCCCTCTGGGCCGCCTCGGACGTGTTCCTGTCGCTCGTCGACAACATCCAGGAGACCTTCGGGCTCACGCCCCTGGAGGCGATGGCCGCGGGCCTGCCCATCGTGGCCAGCGACTGGGACGGCTACCGCTACACGGTCCGCGACGGGCAGGAGGGCTTTTTGGCCCGTACCCTCGGGGGCCCGCCCGGCCGCGCGGGCCGGATGATGGCCACGCGCCACGTCTTCCACCAGGACGCCTACCAGAACTACGTCGGCACGATCGCCCAGCACACGGCGGTCGACGTGGGGCAGGCGGCCGCCGCCATCGCGCGGCTCGCCGCCGACCCGGAGCTGCGGCGGCGGATGGGGGCGGCGGGGCGGGAGCGGGTCCGCACCACCTTCGACTGGCCGGTCGTCGCCCGCCAGATGCGCGACCTGTCGGAGGGCCTCGAATCCGAGCGCAAGGCCGGGCGCCCGTTCGGCACCGCGGAGACGCCCCGGATCGATCCGATCAAGGGGGATCCGTTCGCGCAGTTTGCGGGCTTTGCCACCGCCGTGCTCGGTCCGGGCACGCGGCTCTCCCTGCGGCCGGGCGCGAGCGTGGACCAGGCTCTGGCCGAGTTGCGCCGCACGGAGCCCGTCCGCCTCGATTCGTTCGCGGGCCCATGGCGGGCGAACCTCACCGAATGCGCTGCCGTGCTGAACCGCATCGGCGGCGGCGGGGCGAGCGCCGCGGAGATCCAGTCGGCCTTCCCGGCCTCGCGCCGGGAGGCGGTCGCCCTGGCCCTCGTCTGGATGTGCAAGCTCGGCATCCTGGCTTGGTCCGGCGACGCCTGAGGCTTCTCCTCAGAGATCGACCCACGGGTGGCGGTAGGCGATCTGCGCGCGCACGCGCTCCTGGCGGATGTCGGTCACGGTCCGCAGCATCGATTGCCCGTGCACCCGGTAGCGGCACAGGACCTCCGGCACGTAGACGCCGTGGAGCCCGTGCTCGATGAAGCTCAGCCAGAGGTCGTAATCCTCCCAGCCGAGGTCGAGGGGGCCGTATCCGCCCACCATTGCCCAGGCGCGCTTGGCGATCAGCGCCATGGCGTCCACGTAGTTGCCGATCCGGAACAGGTCGCGGTCCCATTCCGCCCCCTGGCCGAGACCGCGCTCGTTGCCGAAGACCTCGATCTGCGAATAGGCGACCGCCGCCCCCGTCCGGTCGAGAATTGCCGCGAGTTTCTCGATCGCGGACGGGTAGAGCTGGTTGTCGGCATCCAGGACGAAGACGGCCTCGGTCCGCGCGTCCGCAAACGCCGTGTTCCGGGCCGCCGACAGCCCGCCGTTCCTGCGGTGCCGGAGCAGCCGGGCCCGCCGGAACCGGGCGTGGTGCGACGCCATCCAGGCGGAGACGGCCTCCAGGCCGCGATCGGTCGAGCGGTCGTCCACCACCACGAGGTCGAGGTCGGAGTGGGTCTGTCCGTGGACCGAGTCGAGGGCGTCGACGATGAAGCGCTCGTAGTTGAACAGGCTGACCGCGACCGTGACGCAGCCGGCCGGGACGGCTTCGCCGTCGTCTCCATGAGCCAGGACGACCTCGTGGCCGGGCTCGATCGCGGCGCCCGCGCTCACGCCGCGCTCCCAGCCCGGGCCTCGACGGGAAAGATCGGGCGGCCCTCGCGGAGCCCGTGATCGATGTAATGGAACAGGGGCTCGTAGCGGGCCTGGCGGCAATCGGCATAGGCGGCGAGGTAGCGGAGCGCGCTGAAACGCGGGCCGGGGCTGCGCCCTTCCGCGCTTCCGAACTCCACGAAGTGCCGCAGGGGATCGGTCCCGGCGAGTTCGATGTCGGGGTAGGTGTCGAGGTACCAGTCCGCATCGAAGAGGCCCGAGCGCCGCACCCGTTCGGCCCGCTCCGCGACGGCCTTCGGGAGGCTCCGTCCGCCGAGCAGCGCACGCACGCGACCCGCGAGGCCGGCGGGGTTCGGCGTGGCGGGCGCCGGGCGGCGGAGGCGCAGCGCCCTCAGGTGCCGTTCCAGGGCGACCCGGCGTTCCGCTTCGGCGGCGTGGCGTTCCCGGAGGGCGGCGAGGTCCGCCTCCGCCTCCCGCCGGGCCTGAGCCCCGGCGCGGATCGCCGCCTGCTCCCGCGCGCGCGCGTCGGCCAGGGCCTTCTCCAGGTCCTCCGCCCGTTCGCGGGCGGCTCCCTCGGCGATGTCCCGGAGGCGGGCCGTCTCGCCGGCGCGGGCGACGGCCTCGCGCTCGCGCGTCTCGGCCGCCTGCACGGCGGCGGCGGCGCGGGCGAGCTTGTCCCTGACATGCGCCGAGCCGTCCCGCAGCGCCTGGGCCAACGCCCGGTTCAGGCGGTCCGCATCCAGCGGCCCGGCGGCGGCGTCCGCCTCCATCGTCTCCGCCACATCGTGGGCTCGCGACAAGCCCGCATAGTCGAAGGTGTCGCCGGAGACCGGAGCCCCGAGCGCTTCGGCCGGCGCCTCACGGCTCCGTTCGGACAGCTGGAGGTTCTTGCGCTCCATCGCCATGACGTAGGCGTTGAGGTAGCGCCGCCGGACCGGCGCGGCCGAGGCCTCGTCGCCGAAGCGATGCCCGGTCCAGTCCGGCTCGGCTTCCAGACGCCGGAGGTCGTCGAGGTAGCCGTCCAAATCGGGGAGCGTGTCGTCCGATCCGGAGGCCGTCTCGTGCGCGTGCTGCCGGTCGAGGAAGGCGTCGATCTCGGCCGCATTGGCCTCCAGGCCGGCCGGCCAGCGCAGTCCGAGTTGCCCGGCCACGCGCGTCAACTCCGTGCGCCAGTCGGCCAGCAGGCGGTCGAAGGCGACGAACGCGCGCCGCCGCCCGCGGGTGGACCGCTCGGCCTCGACCACGTGGCGCAGCCAGAGCAGGCCGCCGCGCTCCCGCGGCCAGACGCTGTCGGGGAAGATCCGCGTCTGCCGCCGCTCGAGGGAGGCCGCGACTTCGGCCGGCCGGCGGAACGGCAGGATGTAGGCCTGCGCGATGCCGAGCCGGTCCAGGGCCTCCGTCCAGGCCGGCAGCACCAGGCAGATGCGCGGGTCCTTGATGGCGACGACCGAGGCGCGGGCGAAGGTCGTCTCCAGGTAGTCCAGGATGCGCTGCCGGCTCTCGCGGGCGGCCTCCGAGCCGATCCAGGTCGGGTCGAACCCGACCACGTCGTTCACGTCCGATCCGGCGGCCTGGAGCATGGCGTCGTGGATCGCCACGACCGCCTCCGGCTCCCAATGGCCGAGCTCGTTGCCCGACGAGCCGGGAACGAGGCCCTCCGGGAGGTCGACGCCGAGCAAGTTGACCGCACGGGTCAGGGCGGAGGTCCCGCTCCGGTGCATCCCCGCCACGATGATCGCCGTTCTGGACCCGTCAGCCATTCCGCTCCTCTCGGATCGCCCGTCGTCTCGAGAGCAGGGTCCGGCAGGAGGACGCCGGGCGAACCCCGAAGACGCAGGTCCGAATCCGGCCGGATTGTATCCCGACCCGTAGCAAGGGCCGCCTTTAGGAGCGGGCTCGTCCCCCTGTCAAACCGAACGGATGGGCACGGGTCGAAGGCCGGCACCCCCGCACGCACGGATTTCGCCCCGCGACGGATCGACCGGCACGGCCGGCGCCGCCGCGGAGGCCGGCCGGCGGAATCGGGGCGACCCTCCACGGTCCGTCCGGCCCCGGCCGTCATCGGGACGCGGCAGGGCTCTTCAGCGACTACATGACATCGGGCAACGTAGATTGCCGATTTATCCCGGCCCATTTTTCGTAATCTACCCGCATAATCCAAGAATCAACGCCTGATTGTACCGCCCCTGATCACCGCCTGCTCTTATGTGACCGGCGCGACACACGGCGATCCTTACGTAATGTTTTCGAACATGCCGCCAGCCGACGCTATTGCACCCCGCCCGACCTTTGATAGACAGGCCCTGCCTTGAGAGCCGTGTCGACTCGATCCGAACCCGAACAGGCCGGGCCGCCTCCGAGCTGGAAGGCGGGCGTCGAGTAAGGATCGTGAGGCGGCTCGTTTTCACCCGGATGCTCGGAGGCATCGTTAAGCCATGGCAACGTATTTTCTCTCGTCGAACCAGACGATCGCGAACTTCTCCATCGATCCCTTCTCGCAGGACTTCTTCGTCAACGACGGCGGCCCTGCCTCGAAGCTGAACATCTTCCAGAGCGGCTCGAACACGGTCATCACCAACGGCACCAACACCGTCACCCTGACGAACTTCGCCGTCGGCCAGATCAGCAGCGCCCAGTTCACGTCGACTGACGGCTCGACCATCACGGTCGGCGACAACACGACCGGCATCCCGGGCGACGCCACCTCCACGAACGGCTACGTCAACACTGCCGGCGGCGACTACTACCTCGGCCTCGGCGGCGACGACGTCGTGAGCCAGATCACCGGCAACGATCTCGTGTTCGGCAACGCCGGCAACGACCAGATCACCAGCGGCGCGTTCGCTGGGTCGCCGACCGTATTCGGTGGACAGGGCAACGACACCCTCACCTTCACCGGCTTCACCGGCGCCGCCCAGCTCTTCGGCAACCTCGGCGACGACACCATCGTCGGCACCGGCACCACGACGACCGGCAACAACACCGTGTTCGGCGGCCAGGGCAACGACGTCATCAACTTCGACGATTCCGCCGGCAACAACGTCCTGTTCGGTGACCTCGGCAACGACAACATCCTCGGCGGCGACAGCGCCGACACGATCTTCGGCGGCCAGGGCCAGGACACCGTGGGCGGCGACGGCGGTGCCGACCTGATCCTCGGCAACCTCGGCGACGACGTGCTCAACGGCGGCGGCGGCAACGACACGATCTACGGCGGCCAGGGCCAGGACCTGGTCTCCGGCGGCAACGGCAACGACCGTCTGTTCGGCGATATCGGCAACGACACCCTCACGGGCGGCGTCGGCGCCGACACGCTGACCGGCGGCGCGGGTGCCGACGTCTTCTCCGAGACCGTCCCCGCCGATACGGGCGTGACCACGGCCACGGCCGACGTCATCACCGACTTCGTCTCCGGCACGGATTCGGTGCGCTTCGCCGGCACCGGCCTCGCCGTCGGCAACGGCACGGGCCGCACCACCAGCTTCTCCGTGGGCACGGTGGCCTCCGTTGAGGATGCCGTGACCGCCTACGCTGCCAGCACGCTGCCCCGCACCGCCTTCACCTTCATCCAGGGTGCGAGCAACGGCTACCTGATCTACGACGCCGACACCACGAATGCCGCCGCCACCGGCGTCATCGTCGTCCAGGGCACCGGCGGCCTGGCTGCCACCGACATCACCGTCGCCTAAAGCCCGCATCCGAGCGGTTCACACCGCTCGGGATCGGCAATCCGAGAGGGGCGACCTCACGAGGCCGCCCCTTCCACGAAGACGAGACGCATCGCGGGGGACAGATCCTCCGCGATGCGCGTTCGGTGCTACCGAGGAGTCTTGTGGATGAATCGACCGTCCGGCGCCGCGGACGGCATACCGGGCCAGCGTCCCGGAAGGCCCTGAACCAGAGGTCCTGCCCACGGCACGAGGTCGTGCCTGGATCGACAGGCGTCTTCCGATCCATCGATTCTACGGGACCGAAAGGTGCGGGCACGAGCAGGCTGCGGGGCTGGAGGTTTTCGAGACCCGATCCGTCTTCGATATCGCGTATACGGTCAGCGCTGTGCCGACGATCCGATCAGCGGTACCGCTTCCGCAAGCACTTGTCTTAACGTCGATGCTTGACCGTTAGCAGCTTCAGCAAACCGAGCCGCTGCGAGAACCCGAAAATGGCCTAAAAGTGTCTTACGAGTATTCTTAAATCATCAAAATTTTCGTTGTTTAGTTTTCAAAATTTGGCGATTTTACGAAAGGATTACAGGAATCTCCGACGTTTCTTCCCAATAAGACCGGCGGTAGCGGAAACATTACGAGAAGACTTCATATTGCGGATTTCGACTGCGGTGTCATAGCGACTGTGCCTCGCCGGCCACAGAGCTTGATTTGGTGTGTTCACTGTAAGGGTTTCGCCTCACCTCGGCAGTTGCTGCTTTTGCCCCCTCTGCTATACGGAAGCGCCCTCGGGGCACGCCGATTCGAACTGCTCCCTACTGTATGCCAGACTGCCTCCGAGCTGGAAGGCGGGCGTTGGGGAGGAGACGATAGGCGGGCTTCGTTTTCACCCGGATGCTCGGAGGCATCGTTAAGCCATGGCAACGTATTTTCTCTCGTCGAACCAGACGATCGCGAACTTCTCCATCGATCCCTTCTCGCAGGACTTCTTCGTCAACGACGGCGGCCC
>NZ_BPRB01000027.1 GCF_022179685.1 Methylobacterium trifolii | reverse complement strand
TCGGGCCAGGACTTTCGGGAGGCTCGAACCTGTGCCGCCGCTCGCACGACCCGACGCGAAGGCCAGGTTCAACCTGGGCCTATCGATCACCCATCCAGGCCCGGCCGCAGCACCTCCTCGGTGACGTAGCGGCCGGTCTCGACCTCGCGGACCACCACCTCGAAGCCCTCGCCGCGCAGTTCCTTCCGGCGTTCGACCGGGACGTAGGTTCGGGACTCGACGTCGTAGAGGCGCGAACCGGCGTAGCGGTTGATCAGCCGTCTGGGCCGCCGCGTCTTCGACATGATGCCCGCCTACCTCACGTGATGCGGCTGGCTGTCGAAGGTCACGCCCAGGGAGTGGGCGAGACAGGCACGCGCCCGGCTGACCCGGCTTTTGACCGTTCCGATCTGACAGCCGAGTTTGAGGGCGGCTTCCTCGTAGGTGCAGCCCTCGGCACCGACGAGCAGCAGCGCCTGGCGCTGCGCGAGAGGGAGGGCGTCGATATTGCTCCAGACGACCTGCAGCGTGCTGGAATCCTCCTGTGCCGGAAGGATCGTCATCTGCCCGGCGTGTTTCCCGTCGGCATCCTCGATCTCGCGCTTGCGCTTGCGCATCTCCGTGTAAAGCTGATTGCGCAGGATCGTGAACAGCCAAGCCGTGAAGTTCGTGCCCGGGGTGAAGCGATGCCAATTGGTCCAGGCGCGGACGAACGTATCCTGCACAAGATCGTCGGCGCGGCTCCCGTCACCGCATAAGGAGAGCGCAAACGTCCGCAAGGCCGGCAGTGCCTTGACGAGGTCGTCCCGGAACTCGAAGGCTACGGTGCGTCCACGCTCCAGGGCGCGCGTCTCGAAGTGTGCAATCAGGTCGGCGAGGCGTACCGGCAACGGTTCCCGTTCAGTCAGCGTGAAGTAGTCCTGAAGCGGTAGCGAGAGGTGCTCGAGGAGGATGGCGTGGTAGGCCACGTCCGGAATGTCCGTCGACTCGTCGCTGGGGAACTGGACCGGCATGTCAGGCATCGAGCCTCCTGGTATTCTGTATCTTAGATTCTCTCTAAATTCGATACCAATGGAAATATGAACTGATGCTAAACGAGGCCGAGATCCTGACGGTGCTGACGGCTCTGTCGCAGGAGACGCGCCTTCGGATCGTCCGGACGCTGGTGTCCGCGTTTCCCGAGGGCATTCCCGCGGGGCGCCTCGCGCGGAGCGTCGGGCGATCACCGCCGACGCTGACCTTCCACCTTCGGGTGCTGGAGCAGGCCGGGCTCGTGCAGTCGCGGCGGGAGGCACAATCCATCATCTACACGGCGATGCCGGAGCGCCTGACCAGCCTCGGGACCGGCTTGATGGAGGGGTGCTGCGGCGGGCGCCCGGAATTCTGCAGCCCGGGCGAGCCGGAGAGGGACATTCACACGGTCGCATCGGTACGCTGCGGTACCGAGGCAGGATCGTAGCCCGCTTCGGTCGAGCGTCCTGCACTCCGGCCGATCGCACCTAGCCGACCCCCGGCACACGTCCGTCGAAGCCTGCCCACGGCTTGAGAGTCGCGTCCGTGGACGGCGTCGGGCTGCACGACACGCGCGGGCGAGCATTGCGGCCGTACCCGCCACGCCGTCGGGTTGAGCCGCTACGTCGCGACCTCTGGAACCACTCCCCCGACCGTGCTCTTCTCCCACTCCCGTTCGTGAGGTCCGATTCGTGTTCCGTGTCATCCGCACCCTCGGGCTCGCCCTCGGCCTCCTCGGCGGCGGGCTCGCCGCGCAGGGCCCCGAATTCGCGCAGCAATACGCCCAGCGCCTCGGCGGCGCCGTGGACGAGTTGAGGCGCGAGATCGCCACCCTGGAAGCCGACGCGAAGGCCACCGGCAACACCCGCGACGGGGCGGTGGAGCGCCTGCGCGGCAATCCGGACGGGCTGGTCGCCCGGCGCGGGGAGGCCGCCCGCTACGACATCGAGCGGCTCGCCCGCCTGAGCGCGCAGCAGCAGGCGCTGGCCCAGGCCACGAGCCCCCTCGGGCGCCTCGTCGCCGTGATGCGCGACCCCGACGTGTCGATCGCCCGCGCCGCCTATCAGGATTACGACCCGGCCCTGCCGGTCACCACGGACGGCCTCGTCGCGGGCCTGCTCGGCTTCCTCGCGACCTGGGGCGGTTGGCGCGTGCTCTCCGACCTCGGGCGGCGGATGGCGCGGCGGCGGCCCCGCACGGAGGTCACGGCGGCCTGAGAGGGCGGGCGTGTGTGGCCGGGCGTCTACAGCCCCTCGCCCGCCGCTTGCATAGGAAGGCGTGATCCGGTCGTGTGGCCCCGCCGGACCAGGCCGTCCCGGATCACGCTGTCAGAGTCGCATTATGGCGCGCGCATCCCGTTCCACCGTCGATCCGGCCCTCGATGCGGCCGCGCTGCTCCGCCGCGTCGGCTTCTTCGGCCTGTTCGTGATCGTGCCGGTGGTGGCGCAGGTCGGCCGGCGCGCCACCGTGGTGCTCGCGCCCATCGCGGTGGTCCTGCTCATCATCGCCAGCGCCATCGACCGGCGCCAGCGTCCCTTGCGCCCGGCCGGCCTGCGGCTGCTCGGCTCCCCCGCCTTCCTCGCCGGGATGCTGGTGATCCTGTGGTCGGCGCTCTCTCTGGCCTGGACGCCGTTCCTGGGTCCCGCCTCGGAGCGGCTCGCCAACCTCGCGGCCACCATCCTGCTGACGCTGGCCGGCTACCTGGCGCTGCCCGACCGGATGCGCTCGGCCAACCTCTACCTGCTGCCGCTGGGCATCACGGCGGCGGCAATCGTCGCGGTGGTCCTCGGCCTGTTCGGCGACAGCCTGATGCGCGGCAGCGTGGACGACGACAGCGCGCTGGACCGCGGCCTCACCCTCCTGACCCTGCTGGTCTGGCCGGCGGCGGCGTGGCTGCGCTCGCGCCGCCGCGACCGCGAGGCGATGGCGCTGGCCTTGATCGTCGCCGTGGCGCTCGCGGTCTCGCCCAACCTCACGCAGATCCTGGCGCTCCTCGTCGGCGCCCTCGCCTTCGCGGTGACCAGCCTGCGCCCGCGCCTCGGCGTGATGCTCACCGCCGGCCTCTCGGCCGGGCTGCTGGCGGTGGCCCCGCTGATCCCCTTCGTGGCGCGACCCGCGGGCGCCGCCCTGTTCGGGCCGCTGGCGCCGGGCGTGCTCTCCCTCAAGAGCTGGCAGAAGATCGTCACGTCCGAGCCCCTCCGACTCATCACCGGCCACGGCTTCGAGACGGCTCTGCGCGGCCGCGTCGCCGGCCTGCTGCCGGCCAACGCCCCCACCACCGCCCTGTTCGAACTCTGGTACGAACTCGGCATCGTCGGGGCGCTGGCGGCCGCCTTCTGCCTCCACGCCTCGATCCGCCGGGCGGGCCGCGACGTGCCCCTGCTGGTGCCCGGCGCCATGGCCGGGTTTGCGGCCGCCTTCACCATCGCCTGCATCGGCGTCGGCCTCACCGTGATCTGGTGGCTGACGGCGCTGGCGATCACGGTGCTGGTGTTCGTGTCGATCGAGCGCGGCCAGTTCCGGACGAGCCGTCCCAAGGTCGCCCGCCTGCGGCGCATCCGCGAGGCCGGCTCGGACGGCTCAGCCGAGGTCGGATGAGGCCTCGATCCGGGCCATGTCGTCGTCCGAGAGGCCGACATGGTGGCCGATCTCGTGGACCAGGACGTGGGTGACGAGGTGGCCCAGGGTCTCGTCGTGCTCGGCCCAGTAGTCGAGCAGCGGCCGGCGGTAGAGCCAGACCGCGTTCGGCATCTGGCCGGTCGAAACCTCGCCGGACTGCGCCAGCCCGATCCCGCGGAACAGGCCGAGCAGGTCGAATTCGCTCTCGCAGCCCATCTCGGCCAGGGTCTCGTCGTCGGGGAAGTCGTCCACGACGATCCGCACGCCCGTGCACAGCGCCCGGAATTCGTCCGGCAGGCGCGCGAAGGCGTCCTCGGCCAGGGCCTCGATCTCGGACAGGCTCGGCGCACGGGCCTCGGCGAGCCCGCTCACGACGTGCCTGCCGCCGGCAGCACGCAGGTCTCCAGGAAGGCGGCGAGGTCGCTGGTGATGTGGTCGATATGCGTCTCGCGCACCGCCTCCTGCTCGAAGGCCTCGCGGTAGGGGTCGATCACGCGGGGCACCACGAGGACGGTGGCCATGCCGAGATCGTGGGGCACCACGAGGTTGCGGGCGATGTCCTCGAACAGGGCCGAGCGCTCTGGGTCCACCCCGTGCCGCTCCAGGAAGCGCAGGTAGGTCGAGCGCTCGGGCTTGGGCACGAAGTCGGCCGCCGCGATGTCGAACACGTCCTCGAAATGGTCGAGGATGCCGAGCTTGGCCGCCACGTTCTCCGCGTGGCGGCGCGAGCCGTTGGTCAGGATCAGCTTGCGGCCGGGCAGGCGCTCGATTGCGTCGCCGAGGGCGGCGTCGAGGCTGATCGTCGAGTGGTCGATGTCGTGGGCGAAGTCGAGGAAGTCGTGCGGGTCCACGCCCTCCTCCACCATCAGCGCCTTCAGGGTCGTGCCGTAGCGGTGGTAGAAGTACTTCTGCAGGGCGCGCGCCGAGAGCCCGTCGAGGCCGAACAGGCGCATGACGTAGAGCGTGATGCGCTCGTCCACCTGCGGCCAAACCCGCGCGTCGCTCGGGTACAGGGTGTTGTCGAGGTCGAACACCCAGGTGTCCACGGCGGCGAAACCGCGGGCGTCGCCGGTGGTGAAGTGGCTCTGGCCGGGAAGGAACACGGAACCGTCTTTGTCTGGAGGCCGGGCCGCCTGAGATGGGCGCCCCGGCCGCGGAGGGAAGCGGCTCAGCTGCGGCGGATCAGCGTGCCCGCGCCGTAATCGGTGAAGAGTTCGAGCAGCACCGCGTGGTTGACCTTGCCGTCGAGGATGACCACCGCCTCGACGCCGCGGTCGATGGCGTAGATGCAGGTCTCGATCTTCGGGATCATGCCGCCGGTGATGGTGCCGTCGGCGATCAGCCGCCGGCAATCCTCCACCGTCAGTTCCGGGATCAGGTTCTTGTCCTTGTCGAGGACGCCGGGAACGTCGGTGAGCAGCAGCAGGCGCTTGGCCC
This sequence comes from Methylobacterium trifolii, assembly GCF_022179685.1. Taxonomy (GTDB): domain Bacteria; phylum Pseudomonadota; class Alphaproteobacteria; order Rhizobiales; family Beijerinckiaceae; genus Methylobacterium; species Methylobacterium trifolii. Next base: position 11,608 of record NZ_BPRB01000027.1, on the reverse strand, counting down.
GCAGCGCCCCGGCGATGGCGCCTGCGAAGGTGTCGGCGTTGACGTTGTAGGTCTGCCCGTCCGCGCCGTAGGCGACGGGCGCCAGCACCGGGATCAGCTCGGCCTTGAGCACCGCGTCGAGCACCCCGCGCTCGACGTGCTCCGGCTCGCCAACGAGGCCGAGGTCGACGGTCTGGACCTCCCGGCTCTCCGGGTCCGTCACGGTCTTCATGGCGCGCTTGGCGCGGACCATGTTGCCGTCCTTGCCGCACAGGCCGATGGCCCGGCCGCCCTCGGCCGAGATCCAGCCGACGATCTGCTTGTTGATCGAGCCGGCCAGAACCATCTCGACCACCTCGACGGTGGCCTCGTCGGTCACGCGCAGGCCGCCCTTGAACTCGGACTGGATGCCGAGCCGCTCCAGCATCCGCCCGATCTGGGGCCCGCCCCCATGCACCACGATCGGCTTGAGGCCCGACTGCTCCAGCAGCACGATGTCCTCGGCGAAGTCCTCCGCCGCGGCGCGGTCGCCCATGGCGTGGCCGCCGTACTTGATGACCACGATCTCCTGGTCGTAGCGCTGCATGTGGGGCAGCGCCTGGGCCAGGACTTCGGCGCGCACGTGCACGTTCGGCAGTTCGGTCATCGTGATCCTTCGCGACCCCGTCAGGCTCCGGCGGTCTTTATAGGAAGGGAGACGCCCTGCGAAGCCGCACTCGGAAACCCGTTCGCCCGGCCCGGCCTCCGACCGGCAAAAGGCCCCCTGTCAAAAAACCGACGTGATTGCGCGGTCATTGCCGGCCTCTTGAGGCCGCATGCCGGACGGGCGCCGGACGCGGGGCGTCCGCGGTTTGCACGGCGGGCGTTCCCCGCTAATGGTGCGCTGCAACAGGCCGGTCCGGCTCCTGGAGGGACTCGATGCGCATCGCGATGGTGGGGTCCGGCTATGTCGGCCTGGTCTCCGGCGCGTGCTTCGCCGATTTCGGGCATAGCGTGGTCTGCGTCGACAAGGACCCGGCCAAGATCGAGAGCCTGCGCGCCGGGCGCATGCCGATCTACGAGCCTGGCCTCGAAGCGCTCGTCGCCGAGACAGTGCGCCAGGGGCGCCTCACCTTCCGCACCGACCTCACCGAGGCCGTGGCTCAGGCCGACGCCGTGTTCATCGCGGTCGGCACGCCCTCGCGCCGCGGAGACGGCTTCGCCGACCTGTCCTACGTCTACGCCGCCGCCCGCGAGATCGCGGGTGCGCTCACCGGCTACACCGTGGTCGTGACCAAGTCGACGGTGCCGGTGGGCACCGGCGACGAGGTCGAGCGCATCATTCGCGAGGCCGCCCCGGACGCCGACGTCTCCGTGGTCTCGAACCCGGAATTCCTGCGGGAGGGCGCCGCGATCGGCGACTTCAAGCGCCCCGACCGCATCGTGGTCGGCGCCGACGAGGCCCGGGCGGCCGAGGTGATGAACGAGGTCTACCGCCCGCTCTACCTCAACCAGGCGCCGATCCTCGTCACGTCCCGCCGCACGGCCGAGCTGACGAAATACGCCGCCAACGCGTTCCTGGCCACCAAGATCACCTTCATCAACGAGATGGCAGACCTGTGCGAGCGGGTCGGCGCCGACGTGCAGGCGGTGGCCCGCGGCATCGGGCTCGACAACCGCATCGGCTCCAAGTTCCTCCATGCCGGGCCCGGCTACGGCGGCTCCTGCTTCCCGAAGGACACCCTGGCGCTGGTCAAGACGGCCCAGGACGCGGGCAGCCCCGTGCGCCTCGTCGAGACCGTGGTCTCGGTCAACGACCAGCGGAAGCGCGCGATGGCGCGCAAGGTGATCCAGGCCTGCGGCGGCGCGGTGCGGGGCAAGACCGTCGCGGTGCTCGGCCTGACCTTCAAGCCCAACACCGACGACATGCGCGAGGCGCCCTCGCTCGCCATCATCGCCGGCCTCCAGGACGCGGGGGCGACGGTGCGCGCCTACGACCCTGAGGGCATGGAACAGGCCCGGACGCTCCTGCCCGACCTCGCCTATGCCGAGGACCCCTACGATTGCGCCGAAGGGGCCGACGCCCTGGTGATCGTCACCGAGTGGAACGCCTTCCGGGCGCTGGATTTCGAGCGCCTGCACGGGCTGATGGCCGCACCCGTCGTGGTGGACCTGCGCAACGTCTACCGTCCGCAGGACCTGGAGGCGAAGGGGTTTCGCTACACCGGCGTCGGGCGGCCGGAGGGGGTGACCGTCCGATGAGCGGTGCCGGCAGGACTGGTATCGGCTGGGGAGCGTCGCCGCTTCGGTCCGGCCGTTGCCGGCCCGACACGCCGACGCACCCTATAGACCTGTGATCCGTCGGCCCCGGCGCCCGATGTCTTCGCATCGATGCGCGAAGTCGAAACCGCAAGCGCCGCGCATTGCCGCAAATCCGCAGTGGCGATCTGGACCGGAATGCGCCGACATTACGGTAGGCCTGGGGTTATGCGGCCGACATAAGCTAACCTTGCGAGCGGACTAACGCTCGAATGGCAAAGCTTAGACCGATGAATACATGCCACAGGCCGCGTCAATTGCGGGTCTGGGGTCCCGTGCGCCGTGTCCGGGTGTTGGACACCGCATTAGAGCCATACTAAGGGTTGACGAGAGTGCCTACGCGCAGAAAGCCGAATCGTCCTCCGTTAACGAGCGTGTGCGAAGCGAACGTGAAACAACGTACCCATATTGCGATCGTCGGTCGGGCCTGTCGGCTTCCCGGCGCGGGAAGCGTCGACGGGCTCTGGCAGTTGCTGAGCGAGGGACGCTGCGCCGTCAGCCGCGTCCCCGGCGACCGCTGGTCGCTCGACCGCTTCGGACACCCCCGCGCACAGGAGCGCGGCAAGAGCTATACCTGGGCCGCGGGCGTCCTGGACGACATCTGGTCGTTCGATCCGGCCGTGTTCGGCATCTCGCCCCGCGAGGCCGAGCAGATGGACCCGCAGCAGCGGCTCCTGCTCGAACTCACCTGGGAGGCGCTCGAAGATGCGGGCATGCGCCCGTCCGGGGTGGCCGGCAGCCAGATCGGCGTGTTCGTGGGCGCCTCCTCCCTCGATTACGGCAACCTGCGCATCCTCGACGTGCCGTCGGGGGACGCCTATGCGGCCACCGGCAACACCCTCTCGATCCTGTCGAACCGCATCTCGTACATCTTCGACCTGAAGGGTCCGAGCTTCACGGTCGACACCGCCTGCTCCTCCTCCCTCGTGGCCCTGGACAACGCGGTCTCCGCGATCCGCTCCGGCCGGGTAGACACGGCGGTGGTGGCAGGCGTGAACGTGCTGGCGAGCCCGTTCAACTTCATCTGCTTCTCCAACGCGCAGATGCTCTCGCGCACCGGCCTGTGCCAGGCCTTCTCGGCGAATGCGGACGGCTACGTCCGCTCCGAGGGCGGCGTGGTGCTCGTGCTGCAATCGGCCGAGGCCGCCCGCCGCAGCGGCTCGACCGTGCGCGGCGTGATCGCGGCCAGCGGCGTCAACTCGGACGGGCGCACCACCGGCATCTCCCTGCCCTCGGGCTACGCGCAAGGGGCGCTGCTGGAGCAGGTCTACCGCGAGGCCGGGATCGACCTCGACCGCATCGCCTTCGTCGAGGCCCACGGCACCGGTACCCCGGTCGGCGACCCGATCGAGGCCAGCGCCATCGGCGGCCAGATCGGCCGCGGCCGCCAGGCCCCCCTGCCGATCGGCTCGATCAAGACCAATATCGGCCATACCGAGCCGGTCTCGGGGCTCGCCGGCCTTCTCAAGGCGAGCCTGGCGCTCGAGCACGACCTCGTGCCGCCCTCCCTGCACGCGGCCGAGCTGAACCCCGACATCCCCTTCGCCCGCCTGAACCTCCAGGTCGTGCGCGAGGCGCTTTCGATTCCCCGCGACGGGCGCGAGCGCTTCGCCGGCGTGAACTCCTTCGGCTTCGGCGGCACCAACGCCCACATCGTGCTCACCGACGGCGAGCGGGCGCCGGCACCGACGGCCGACACCCGCGGCCCCGAGATGCTGCTGCTCTCGGCCCAGAGCCGCGCGGCCCTGAACGAACTCGCCCTCGACTACGCCGACCGCATCGAGGCGCAGGACGCGGACCTCTCCCGCATCGCCGCCGGCGCCGCCCACCGGCGCGAGCGCCTGCCCGCCCGCCTGGCCATCGCGCTGGACGGCAAGGCCGACGTGGCCGCGGCGCTCCGCGCGGTCGGCGAGGCCGAGGACACGGATGCGGCGCTCACAGGCACCGCCATCGACCGGGCGGCCGACGTGGCCTTCGTCTATTCCGGCAACGGCAGCCAGTGGGCCGGGATGGGCCGCGAGGCCTATGCCGAGAACCCGGTCTTCGCCGAGGCCTTCGACCGGATCGACCGGCTGTTCTTCGCCTATTCCAAGTGGTCCCTCAAGGCTGCCCTGGAGGCCGAGGACCTGGACGAGCGGCTGGCCCTCACCAGCGTCTCGCAGCCCCTGATCTTCGCGATCCAGAGCGCCTCGACCACGGCGCTGCGCGCCAGGGGCCTCGCCCCCCGCTTCGTCCTCGGCCACAGCGTCGGCGAGATCGCCGCGGCGGAGGCCGCCGGCATCCTCAGCCTGGACCAGGCTGTGAAGGTCATCTTCTACCGCAGCCACCACCAGGAGACGACCCGCGGCCAGGGCACCATGGCGGTGCTGCTGATGCCCGCCGACGAGGTCGACGCCTTCCTCGAAGGCTACCCGAACCTCGATATCGCCGCCTACAACAGCCCGAAGGCGGTGACCGTCGCCGGGCCGGTGGCCGAGATCGACGCGGCCCTGAAGGCGCTCTCGCGCAAGCGCCGCCGCGGGCGCAAGCTCGACCTCGCCTATCCCTTCCACGGCCGGATCATGGACCCGACCGAGAAGCCGCTGCTGCGCGACCTTTCCGGGCTGAAGGCCTCGGCCGGCACCACGCAGATGGTCTCGACCGTGACCGGCGGCCTGCTCTCGGGACCTGAGTTCGGGGCCACCTACTGGTGGCGCAACATCCGCGAGCCGGTGCGCTTCTGCGAGGCCGTGCAGGAGGCGACCCGCCAGGGCGCCCGCGTCTTCGTCGAGGTCGGCCCCCGCGCCACCCTGATGTCCCACGTGGGCGACTCGATCGAGCCGCTCGGCATCGAGAACGCCGTCGTCGGCGTGATGCACCGCAAGGCCAGCGGTGGCGATCCCTTCGCCAAGGCGCTGGCCGCGGCCCTGGTGCAGGGCGCGGCCGTCGACGAGCGGCTGGTCTTCGGCGACGAGCCGGCCGGGGACATCCGCCTGCCGTCCTACCCCTGGCAGCGCCGGCCCTTCCGGCTGGGCGACACCAGCGAGAGCATGGGGGCGGCCAGCCCCCGCGCCTACCACCCCCTGATCGGCTCGCGCACCGCGCCCGACGGGCTGGAATGGCACGGCTACGTCGACATCGCCACCGTCCCCGAACTCGACGACCACCGCATCGAGGGCCAGGCGATCATGCCCGGCGCCGGCTTCGTCGAGATGGCGCTCGCCGCCGCCCGCGAGGCGCTGCGCACCGACCACGTTGTGCTGGCCGACTTCGAGATCGTGTCTCCGATGGTGTTCGGCGAGGAGGCGCTGCGCGAGGTCGCCGTACGCCTTTCCGGTTCCGGTAACGCCATCCAAGTCCTGAGCCGGCCTCGTCTCACCCAAGCCCCCTGGCAGCTCCACGCCGCCGCCAAGATCATCGAAGGCACCTACTCGGCTCCCGTCAGGCCCGAGATCGAGATGCCGTCCGAGCACGTGCTCACCGGCGCCGAACTCTACACCCGCGCCGAGGCCGCAGGCCTCGGCTTCGGCCCGAGCTTCCGCCAAGTGGCCCTGTCGGCCCGCATCGACGACGCGACCATCGTCTCCGACCTCGTGCCGGCCGAGGCCAACCCGCGCTACGGCCTCGTCCCGGCGCGCCTCGACGCCTGCTTCCACGGCCTGATCCTGCTGTTCGCCGACCTGCTGGGCGAGAACGCCGGCAAGGCCTACATCCCCGTGCGCTTCGGCGAGATCCGCCTCGTGCGGCCGGGCGTCGCGATCGCGCGGGCGGTGATCCGCACCCGCCGCTGCAACGAGCGCTCGATCCTGGCCGACTTCAGCGTCCTCGACGCCGAAGGCGAGGTGATCGCCACCATCCGCGAGGGCCGGTTCCAGGCGCTCCGGGCAAAGGGGAGCGGGGAACTCGCGGCCTACGCGATCTCGCAGGTGCCCGAACTCGCTACCGAGCCGACCGCGATCCCGATGGAGCGCCGGCCGAGCATCGCCGCCCGCCTCCGACCTCTTGTCGAGGCCGCTCGCGGCGCCAAGGACGCCCCCCTCTCGCCGGGCCACCTGCTTCTGGAAGGCTGGGCGACCTCCCTGGCCTACCGCCTCGCCGCCGGGTTGAAGCGCGGCCGCACCGTCGCCGTCGACGGGCGCGTGCCCGAGCCGATGCAGCCCTGGCTCGTCAACGCCCTCTATGCCCTGGAGAGCAGCGGGCTGGCCGAGCGCAGCAGCGACGCCTGGACGCTGGGCGACGGCTCGGCCCTGCCGGCACCCGACGAGATCATGCGCTGGATCGCGGCCGACCATCCCGAACTGTCGGCCGAACTGGTCCTGATCGCCGATGTCGGAGCGCTGGTGGACCGACTGCTCGCGGGGAGCTTGGCCGAGGCCCCGTCCCTGCCGCAGAACGCGCTCGACGCCTTTACACTGCGCAGCGCCACGGCCCGCGCTTCGGCCGACGTGGTCGCCGGCCTCGTCGAGGCGGCCCGCGCCAAGCTGCCGAAGGACCGGGCGTTGCGCCTGCTCCAGGCCGGCTTCGGACCCCTCTCGGCCCAGGCCGCCGCGTTCGCCGATGCGGCCGAGGCGCGGCTGACCGTGTTCGAGACCGACCGGCGGCTGGCCGAGCGCGCCCGCCTCGCCCTGCCCCGGGGCGTCGCCGTGATCGAGACGGCCGACGAACTGCCGCCCGGCGCCTTCGACCTGATCCTGGCGAGTGGCGCCCTGCACCGGGGCGAGCGCGACCTGCCCCGCAGGCTCGCCGACGCCCTGGCGACCGGCGGCCTCCTGGTCGCCGTCGAGCCCGGCGCCTCCCTGTTCCGCGACCTCGTCTTCGGCCTCACCCCCGGCTGGTTCGAGGACGGGGTCGGCGGCATGCCGGTCGGGCGCCTGGACGACGTGACCGGCTGGCAGCGCAGCTTGAGCGCCACCGGCCTCGTCAGCGTGGCGGTGGACCGCGCGGCGTCGGGCAACGGCGACGACCTGCTGCTCACGGCCGAGGCCCCGGCCCGTCCGGGCAAGGCGCCGGCACAGACCTTCGCCTTCGTCATCGGCTCGGACGATGAGTTCGCCGCCGAGACCGCTTCGTCGCTCGCCACCCTGCTGGTGGCGGCGGGCGTCCACGTCTCGATCATCCTCGACTCCGAGACCTCCCTGATGGAGCTGGAGCGGGAGACCCCGGACACGGTGGTCTTCCTGGCCGGCGCCTTCACCCGCGGCGGCGAGGCGGCCGAGCGCCTGCGCGACCGCTGCCTCAGCCTCAAGCGCTGCACCGAGCACCTGGGCTCGCGCCAGACCCGCCTCTGGGTCGTGGCACCGGGTGCCACCCGCGACCGCGGCGGCCAAGGGCCGTCGATCGAGGCCGGTGTCTGGGCCTTCACCCGGACGCTTGCCAACGAGGCCCCCAACCTCGACGTGCGCCGCATCGACCTCTCCCCCGAGATGTCCTCCAAGCGCGCCTCCGAGCGCCTGCGCGACCTCATCCTCTCCGGCACGCCGGAGACCGAGATCGTACTGGACGAGGACCGCACGCAGGTGATCCGCTTCGGTCCTGGCCGGCCCCGGCGCCGGGCGGACGCGGAATCGGTCCAGGCCGAGGCCGCGCGCCTGGAGCGCAGCAACACCGGCGGCCTCAACGAGATGGTCTGGGGGCCCGCCGAGCGCCGCGCGCCGGCGGCCGGCGAGGTCGAGATCGCGGTCGAGGCCACCGGCCTGAACTTCCGCGACGTGCTCTGGGCCCTGTCGATGCTGCCCGAGGAGATCCTGGAGGACGGCTTCGCCGGCCCGCGGCTCGGCCTCGAATGCGCCGGCCGGATCTCGGCCGTGGGCGCGGGCGTCAAGGGCTTCAAGGTGGGTGATGCCGTCGTCGCCTTCGCCCAGTCGGGCTTCGCCACCCACATCGTCGTGCCGGACCTCGTCGTGGCGCCGGCGCCTGCCGGCCTCGGCCCGATGGCGGCGGCGACCGTGCCGGTGGCCTTCCTCACCGCCTATTACGGCCTCGTCTCCTGCGCCCGCCTGCGGCGCGGCGAGTGGGTGCTGGTCCATGGCGGCGCCGGCGGCGTGGGGCTCGCCGCCCTCCAGATCGCCCGGATGAAGGGCGCCCGCGTCATCGCCACGGCGGGTTCGCGGGAGAAGCGGGCGCTGGTCAAGGCGCTCGGCGCCGAGCACGTCCTCGACTCCCGCTCGCTCGCCTTCGTGGACGATGTGCGCGCCATCACCGGCGACGGCGTCGACGTGGTGCTCAACAGCCTGTTCGGCGAGGCGATGGAGCGCTCGCTCAACGCCCTCAAGCCCTTCGGCCGCTTCATCGAGTTGGGCAAGCGCGACTACGTCGCCAACACCCATATCGGCCTGCGCCCGTTCCGGCGGAACCTCTCCTATTTCGGCGTCGACCTCGACCAGGTGCTCCAGCACCAAGGCGAGGACGGGGCGCGGATGTTCCGCGAGGTGATGGCCCTGTTCACGGAAGGCGGCCTCAAGCCCCTGCCCTACCAGCCCTTCACCGCCGACGAGACCTCGGACGCGTTCCGGCTGATGCAGCAATCCGGGCATGTGGGGAAGATCGTCATCGCCCCGCCCAAGCCCGGCCGCGTGCTGGCCGAGCGCAAGGCCGCCTTCTCCATCTCCGGCGAGGGCGTCCACCTCATCACCGGGGGGCTCGGTGGCTTCGGCCTGGAAGCGTCCCGCTGGCTCGCGGACCGCGGCGCGCGCCACCTCGTCCTGGTCGGGCGAAAGGGCGCGAGCACCGACGAGGCCAAGGCCCTTCTCACGGAACTGACCGCCCGCGGCGTCACCGTCGAGGCCAAGGCCTGCGACATCACCAGCCGTGCGGAGGTCGAGGCCCTCGTCACCGGGATCGAGCGCGGCGGGCGCAAGCTCGCGGGCGTGATCCACGGGGCGATGGTGCTCCAGGACGGCCTGATCGCCAACATCGACGCGGCCGCGCTGGACGCGGTGATCCGGCCCAAGGTCATCGGCGCGCAGCATCTCGATGCCGCGACCCGCGAGCGCCAGCTCGACTATTTCGTGTTGTTCTCCTCGGCCACGACCTTCATCGGCAATCCCGGCCAGGGCGCATACGTGGCTGCCAACGGCTTCATGGAGGGGCTGGCCCGCCAGCGCCGCCGCCGTGGATTGCCGGCGCTCGCCGTCGCCTGGGGCGCCATCGGCGACGTGGGCGTGCTCGCCCGCAACCGCGCGGTGATGGAGACGCTGGCCGGCCGCGTCGGCGTGACGCCGATGGATGCCCGCCGCTGCCTCGACCTGATGGCCGAGGCCCTGGAAGGCCAGGGCTCGAACCCGGACGAGGCGGTGATCGCCATCGCCTCGATGCATTGGGGCAAGGCCCGCGAGCGCCTCGCCACCATGCGCTCGCCGAGCTACGCCGATCTCGGCTCCGACCAGCAGATGGAGGCGGGTGCCGTCGCCACCATCAATATCGGCCTGCTGCTCAAGGGCGGGGACGTGGATTCCGTGCGCAAGACGGTGGCCGATGCCATCGTCGAGGACATCGCCCGCATCCTGCGCCTGCCCAAGGACGACATCAGCCGCGTGCGCCAGCTCTCGGAGATCGGCCTCGATTCGCTGATGGGCGTGGAACTCGGTGCCAGCCTGCAGGAGCGCTTCGGCCTCGATTCGCCGCCGGCCGGCCTCTCCTCGGGCATGACCGTGAACGAGTTGTCGGAGTCCTTAATTCAGGCGGTTTCGGCGCCCATGGACGAGGCCGCCGGCGTCGCCCTGAGCCTCGCCTCGAAGCATGTCGGCACCGAGGTCGATGCGGCGGCGCTCGCGCCCTTCAAGGACCTCGTGGAGCAGAAGAGCCTCGAGACCAAAGAGATCCTTTCATGACCCAGTCGCCACGGCCGGACGGCGGGCGCGCCGCGCTCGCGGGCTTCGTGACGAATCGCCTCGGGCGCAATACGCCCAGGCCCACCCCGATCAAGGCGCCGGAGACCTCGGGCGACCCGTCGGTCCAGAACTTCGAGACGCTGCCGGGCTACCGCGAGTTGCGGCTTCAGCGCTCGGCCGCCGACCTGATCGGCCTGGGCAACCCGTTCTTCCGCGTCCACGACGCCAAGGCCGGGGCGACGACGCGCATCGACGGGCGCTCCTTCACCAACTTCTCGTCCTACGACTATCTCGGCCTCAACGGGCACCCGGCCATCAACGCCGCGGCCCGCGAGGCGCTCGATGCCTACGGCACCTCGGCCTCGGCCAGCCGCGTGGTCGCCGGTGAGCGGCCGGGCCATCTCAGCCTGGAGAGGGCGCTGGCCGCCCACTACGCCACGGATGCCTGCGTGGTGATGGTGAGCGGGCACGCCACCAACGTCACCACCATCGGCGCCCTGCTGGAGCCGGGCGACGTGATCTTCCACGACGCGCTGATCCACAACAGCATCGTCACGGGTGCGCAGCTCTCCGGGGCGCAGCGCCGCTCCTTCGCCCACAACGACCTCGACGCCCTCGAGACCCTGCTGCAGGCCACCCGCCACGAGCACCGCCGGGCCCTGATCGTGATCGAAGGCCTCTACAGCATGGACGGCGACGCGCCGGACCTCGCCGGCTTCGTCGCCCTCAAGCAGCGCTACAACGCCTGGCTCATGGTGGACGACGCCCACGGCCTCGGCGTCCTCGGTCGCAACGGCGCCGGCCTGTTCGAACATGCGGGCGTCGACCCCAAGCAGGTCGACATCTGGATGGGCACGTTCTCGAAGACACTCTCGGCCTGCGGCGGCTACATCTGCGGGCCGGCGGCGCTGGTCGAGTACCTGAAATGCACGGCCGGCGGCTTCGTCTACAGCGTCGGCATGTCCCCGCCGCTCGCCGCCGCCGCCGAGGCGGCGCTCGCCGTGATGCATGCCGAGCCCGACCGGGTCGAACGCCTGCGCCAGAACGGCAGCCTCTTCCTCGCCTGCGCCAAGAAGCACGGACTCGACACCGGCACCAGCCTCGGGCTGGCGGTGATCCCGGTGATCGTGGGCGATTCTTTGAAGTCGGTGACCCTGTCCGACCGCCTGTTCAAGCGCGGCATCAACGTCCAGCCGATCATCCATCCGGCGGTGCCGGAGCGGGCCTCGCGCCTGCGCTTCTTCATGACCTCCGAGCATACCCCCGACCAGATCCGCGACACGGTCACGGCGGTGGCCGAGGAGCTTGCGGCGATCGAGAAGGGTGGCTCGCTGATCGAGCAGCTCCTGGCCAAGCGCGGCTGATTCGTCTCCAGGCACCCTCGACCGATCATGGTTGGGGGTGAGTTACGAGAAAGCCGGCCCCGGTTGCGGGGCCGGCTTTCTGCTTCGTGGGCCTGGATTTCCCCGAGGTCCGGTCGGACCGGAGGCAGTCCGGCGTGAGACGGCGCTACTTGGCGTATG
>NZ_BPRB01000026.1 GCF_022179685.1 Methylobacterium trifolii | reverse complement strand
GTTCGATCTCGTCGGGGTCGAAGTCAAGGGGATCGCCGAGCAGCAGGCGGATCTGCACGTCGCGGCTGACGAGCCCGAAGAAAGTGCGGAAGGCGGCCTCCGGGTCGTCGAAGGCCAGGAGCCCCGCCGCACGCCCCGCCTCCAGCACCGGCTTCAGCCGCTCGCCCACCGCGAAGCGCCCATTGGCCAGGACGATGCCGCCGAGGGTGCTCCCGCGGGAGGCCGCCTGCCCGATCGCGACGCGGTTCAGCGCGAGCGAGGCCGGGCTGGAGATGACGCCGAGCCAGGTGGCCGCGAACTCCGTGAGGCGCTCGCGCAGGTCGGAGGCGTCGGGCGCAGGGGTTGCGTCGCGCCCGGCGCGCACCCGCGAGGCCTGCCACCGGACGGTGGCGCTCATCAGCCCGTCGCGGTCGCCGAACCACTTGTAGAGCGTCTCCTTGGAGCAGTTCGCGCGGCGCGCGACAGCCGCAACCGTGAGCTGCCCGCCCTGTTCCATCATCAGCGCGAGCACCGCATCGAACACCGCCTGCCGGCGCGCGGAGGGCGGCTCGGCGGCGATCCCGGCACTCTCGATCCGAGCCGTCTGCAAACCGGCGACCTTTCCGAACCGTACGTTACGGTTCGGTCGATTACAGGGCTTCCGCCCCGCGTGCAACCCCATCCGCCGGAACGCGCCCTAGGGCAGCGCCAGCCCTTCGCGCGCGAACACGGTCCGGACGGCGGGCCGCCCGGCCATCGCGCGGGCATGCGCGCTCCAGGCGGGGAAGCGCCCGTCCATGTCGAAGTTCAGGGCCGGCCCGCGGCCCCAGGTCCAGAACAGCAGCAGGTAGGTATCGACCACGCTGTAGCGGTCGCCGACCGCCCAGCCGCCGTTCGAAAGGCGCACCTCGGTCATGGTGCAGAGGTCGCCGTAGGTGTCGGCGGCCTTGGCCCGGATGCCCGGCAGCGCCGCCTCCTCGTCGCTGTAGCGCTCCGCCCGGCGGATATGGGCGAAGGCGGGGTGGTGGTTGATCGAGAGCCAGCACAGCCACTCGTCGGCCACCGCCTGCGCGCGCGGGTCCGCCGGCCAGAGGCTGGCCTGCGGATGGGCGCGGGCGACGTGGCGCAGGATCGCCGTGTTCTCGGTCAGCACCCAATCCCCCTCGACGAGGGCCGGCACCCGGCCGCGCTCGTTGACCGCGAGGTATTCGGGCGCGCGCTGGTCGCCGGCCTGGAGGTTCAGGCGCACGGTCTCGTAAGGGGCGCCGGTCTCCTCCAGGGCGATGTGCGAGGCCAGAGAGCAGGCGCCGGGGGCGTAGTAGAGGATGGAGGTGGTCATCCGCGGATTCCTCGAGGCCCAGGTAGGTCGATGGTATCGGAGCGACGCCCGGCCAGGGTGAGCCGGATCGTAATCCCAGGATTTCGGCTTCGGCTGCTCTCCTGCGGAGAACCAGGTTCGAAGCCGTCGAGAAGCGCTTCAGACATCAGGCGACAGGCCGATGATCGCCGCGATCTTGCTGCGGACCGCGTCGAGAACGTCGTCCGGCACGCGGCCGATCCGACGAAAGCCGCGCATCGCGCGATCCACGCTGCGGATCTGATCCGTCAAAATCGCCCCCTGAACCGCGAGGCCGGGCGGCAGCAGGGTCTTCGTGGGCCAAGGCCGGACGTTTCCGGTGATCGGACAGATGATGGCTGCTGCATTGCGGCTGTGAAAGGCGCGATCCGTCAGGACGAGCGCTGGCCGGACGCCCCTCTGCTCGTGGCCCAGCGTCGGCCGCAGATCGACCCAGACCAGGTCGCCGGCATCCGACAGGGCAGGCTGCTCCGGGTCAGTCGTCACGCACGATCTCGGCCCCGACATCGGGACCCCAATCGACCGGCTCGGGGCGATGGGACTGCCCGAGTCGGTCCATCTCGCCGATCATGTCGGCCCATGTTTCACGCCGGGGCGGCCGAGGCCTGAGCTCCACGGTCTGTCCCTCGCGCAACCCGTGCTCCAGGCCTTCGGCAGCCGAAATCCGGATCAGGAAATCCTCGCCCGATCGTTCCAGTTTCCCTTCCATGCCCCGACTCCTCCGGCTGGTAGGCGAGACTATCATACGTCGACCGGGCGGCTACTCAGAGCGGCTCCGCCCCGCGCCCCATCGCCGAGATGCCGGTGCGGCAGATCTCCACGAGGCCGATCACCGACATCAGGCGCACGAAGCGGTCGATCTCCTCGGTGGTGCCGGTGAGCTCGAAGATGAAGGAGTTCAGGGTCGCGTCGAGGGACTTGGCGCCGAAGGCGGCCGCGATGCGCAGGGCCTCGCTGCGGTCCTCGCCCCGGCCGGCCACCTTGACGAGACAGATCTCGCGCTCGATGGCGTTGCCCTGGAGCGTCAGGTCCACCACCCGGTGCACCGGCACGAGCCGGTCGAGCTGCGCCTTGATCTGCTCGATCACCGCGTTGGTGCCGGTGGTCACGATGGTCAGGCGCGAGAGGTGGCGCGCCTCCTCCGTCTCGGAGACGGTGAGGCTCTCGATGTTGTAGCCGCGGCCGGAGAACATGCCCGAGATCCGGGCGAGCACGCCCGGTTCGTTGTCGACGATCACCGCCAGGGTGTGCCGGTTGACGGCCTCGACCCGGATGGCGTCCGGATAATGCGTGTTCATCGCGTTCATGGTCTCGACTGGCTCCCGCTCTCGCCTTGGTTCATCCCGGACCAGGCCAATCGCCTGACAGCGCTTGCCCTGGTTCCTCGCTTGGCCTCAATCGCCGGCGCCCGCATCCGCGGGCTCTGGCTTTCGCTACGCTTTGTGTTTTCCAGGATGGACATCCTGGAAAACCCGCTCCGCGGGGCGCTCTTCGCGCCCCGAAGCCGCCCGGGCGGCTTCGAGCGATCGCCCTGGGTCCCAGTCCCCTGTCTGGACCGGGTTCCAGGTGCATGATATCCGCCCGGCCCATGACGGACCGCCAGCGCGCCCTCGATGCCGTGAGACCGCGCGGCCGCACCGGCGTGGAGATCGGGCCCCTCAACCGGCCCCTGATCCTGCGCGAAGACGGCGACGTCCTCTACGCCGACCATTGCTCGGCCGAGGCACTGGCCCGCAAGTATTTCGGGCACGACACGGTCGGCGTGCTGCGCACCGAGCCGATCGTGGACGTGGACCTGATCCTCGACGGCTGCACCCTGGCCGAGGCGCTCGGCCCCCGTGCCCCGGTGGATTACGTCGTGGCGAGCCACGTCTTCGAGCACATCCCCGACGCGATCGGCTGGCTGCGGGAGATCGGTTCGGTCCTGCGCGAGGACGGCACCGTCTTCCTCGCCGTGCCCGACAAGCGCTTCACCTTCGACTTCCGGCGGGCGCCCTCGACCACCGGCGACCTCGTCGCGCACCACATCGCCGCCGCCCGCGTCGCGAGCCCCGCCCAGGTGTTCGAGCATGCCGCGCGGACCGTGAAGGCCGACATGCCGGCGATCTGGGCCGGGCACGGGCGCGAGCCCCCGCCCCTGTTCGGCAACCAGCTCACCGACGCCCTCGCGCTTGCCCGCAAGGTGGCCGCCGACGGCCACTACGTCGACGCCCACTGCACGGTCTACACGCCCTGCAGCTTCCTCGCCGTATTCCGCGAGATCATCGAACTCGACCTGATCCCGTTCGAGGTCGCCGGCATCGCGCCGACCAGCCTGAACCAGCTCGAATTCTTCGTGACCCTGCGCAAGCGCGCGACCGTGAGCCCGGTGGAGCGCGCCGGAGCGACCCCGCGCCTCGACCCGCGACTCCACCACGACCTGCCCGAGGCGCCACTCCCGAAGGACTGGCGCACGCGGCTCGCCCTGGCGTGGCGGGTGCTGCGCACCGGCAGCACCCGCGCAGGCGGTTCCGAGGCCCACCCGTAAGCCCTCCCGACTGCGGCGTCAGACCAGCATCTTGCCTTCCTCGGAGATCACGTCGCCCAGCTCCACGCCGGTCTCGCCGAGGTAGTCGGAGAGCAGCATCTCGTTGTGCGCCTTGCCCGAGGGGATCATCGGGAAGCAGTTCTCGGTCTTGTCGACCACGCAGTCGAACACGACCGGGCCGTCGTAGGCGAGCATCTCCGCGATCGCCCCGTCGAGTTCGCCCGGCTTGTCGCAGCGGATGCCCTTGGCCCCGTAGGCCTCGGCGAGCTTTACGAAGTCCGGCAGGCTCTCCGAGTAGCTCTGCGAGTAGCGCGAGCCGTGCAGCAGCTCCTGCCACTGGCGCACCATGCCCATGTACTCGTTGTTGAGGATGAAGACCTTCACCGGCAGGCGGTACTGCACGGCCGTGGACAGCTCCTGCATGTTCATCAGGATCGAGGCTTCGCCCGCGATGTCGATGACGAGGCCGTCGGGGTGGGCGAACTGCGTGCCGATGGCGGCCGGCAGGCCGTAGCCCATGGTGCCGAGCCCGCCGGAGGTCATCCAGCGGTTCGGCTCCTCGAACTTGAAGTACTGGGCCGCCCACATCTGGTGCTGGCCGACCTCCGTGGTGACGTAGGTCTCGCGGTCCTTGCAGGCCTCGTAGAGGCGCTGCACCGCGTATTGCGGCTTGATGATCGTCCCCGAGGGCCAGTAGGCGAGGCACTCGCGCGCGCGCCAGGTGCGGATCTTGGCAAACCACCCGTCGAGGTTCGACGGATCGGGCCTGGCGGGAAGCGCGCGCCAGGCCTCCAGCATGTCGGCGAGCACCGAGGCGCAGTCGCCGACGATGCCGACGTCGACCTTGACCACCTTGTTGATCGAGGAGGCGTCCACGTCGATGTGGATCTTCTTCGAGAACGGCGAGAAGGCGTCGAGGCGGCCGGTGATGCGGTCGTCGAAGCGGGCGCCGACGCAGATCATCACGTCGCACTCGTGCATCGCGAGGTTGGCCTCGTAGGTGCCGTGCATCCCCAGCATGCCGAGGAACTTGTCGCTGGAGGCCGGGAAGGCGCCGAGCCCCATCAGGGTCGAGGTGACGGGATAGCCGGTCTCGGAGACCAATTCGCGCAGCAGGCGCGAGGCCTCGGGCCCCGAGTTGATGACGCCGCCGCCGGTGTAGAAGACCGGGCGGCGGGCGCCGGCCATCAGCTCGACGGCCGTGCGGATCTTGTCCGCGTCGCCCTTCACCGCCGGGCGGTAGGTCTTGTGCCCGTCCGTGGAGGGGCGCCCGTAGAGGCCGCTGGCGAACTGGATGTCCTTGGGCAGGTCGACGACGACGGGGCCCGGGCGCCCGTGGCTCGCGACGTAGAACGCCTCGTGCAGGATGCGCGGCAGGTCGTCGATCGATTTGACCAGGTAGTTGTGCTTCGTGCAGTGGCGCGTGATGCCGACCGTGTCGCATTCCTGGAACGCGTCGGTGCCGATCAGGTGCGTGGGCACCTGCCCCGTGATGCAGACCAGGGGGATCGAGTCGAGGAGCGCGTCGGTCAGGCCGGTGACGATGTTGGTGGCGCCGGGGCCGGAGGTGACGAGCACGCAGCCGACCTTGCCCGACGAGCGCGCATAGCCCTCGGCCGCGTGGACGGCGCCCTGCTCGTGGCGCACCAGCACGTGCTTGAGCGTGTTCTGGTGGAAGAGCGCGTCGTAGATCGGCAGCACCGCGCCGCCGGGATACCCGAACAGCGTGTCCACACCCTGATCCCGGAACGCCCGGATGACCATCTCGGCCCCGGTCATGACCTCGCCGCCCATCGTCTTCCTCCTTCGTCCTCGTGCCTAACGTCGTCGTGGTCTCGGATCGTGATGCCGGGATGCGGGCAACAAAAAAGGGCCCCGTTAGGGACCCTGCATGCGCCACCGCCCGGATCGCGGCCCTGGCTTAGGGCCGCCCCGTCAGTGGCGCTTCCGGTACAATCAGGATGGTGCGCATCGAACGCGTATCCGAGACCCGCTCCGCCCCGCCGGCATGGCCGGGCGCGTGAGAGTGTCGGGCCTCTTAGCGGAGGCCGCCTGGGCGGTCAACGGGGTTGCCGGCAAATGGTCCGGGATCGGACGGGGGCCTGCGCCGCACCCAGCCGCTCGCCGCGTCGTAGGCGGCGCCGAGCTGCAGACAGGCCAGTTCCCCATGGTTGGGTGCGACGATCTGGACGCCGGTGGGCCGCCCGGCCGGGTCGAAGCCCGCGGGCACGTTGAGGGCCGGCAGTCCCGACATGGTGACCGGGATCACCGTCTCCATCCAGCGGTGATAGGTGTCCATGCGCCGCCCCCCGACATTGCCCGGCCAGCGCTGGTGGATGTCGAAGGGGAACACCTGCGCGCTCGGGGCGACCAGGAAGTCGTAAGCGTCCATGAAGCGCCGGAGGGCCTCGTACCAGGCCGTCCGCCCTTCCTGGGCTGCCGTCACCTGGTCGGCCCTCAGGGCCAGGCCCCGCTCCACCTCCCAGACCGCCTCCGGCTTGAGCAGCGCACGCAGATTCGCGTCGTCGTAGAGGGGGCGAAGGCTGGCGGCCACGGTCCAGGCCCGCAGGATGAGCCAGTCCCGCCAGACCCGGCCCATGTCGAAATCGGGCCGCGCCTCCTCGACGATGCAGCCGATCTCCGCGAAGGTCGCGAGGGCCGACCGGCCGAGGTCGAGCACCCCCGGCTCGAAGGGCAGGTGCCCGCCGAAATCCCCCAGCCACGCGATCCGGGTCCCGGTAAAGTCGCGCCGCAGGTCCCCGGCGAAGACGGCAGGGTCCTGCCGGTTGGAAAAGGGCACGCGCGGGTCGTAGCCGGCCTGGACCGAGAGCAACAGGCCGATGTCGGCGGGCGAGCGCCCGATCGCCCCCGACACCGCCAGGCTCGGGCTGAACACGTCCTTGCCGTCCGCCGGGATGCGGCCGTAGCCGGTGCGCAGGCCGAACAGGTTGTTGAAGGCCGGCGGGTTGCGCAGCGAGCCGGCATGGTCGCTGCCGTCGGCCACGGGCTGCATCCGCAGCGCCACCGCCACGGCCGCGCCGCCGCTGGAGCCGCCGGCCGACAGGGCCGAGTCGTAGGCGTTGCCGGTGGCGCCGTAGACCGGGTTGAAGCTGTGCGAGCCGAGGCCGAATTCCGGGGTGTTGGTCTTGCCCACGAAGATCGCCCCGCTCCGCCGCAGGCGCCCGACCATGATCGAGTCGGTCTCGGCGATCCGGTCGCGGAAGATCGGCGAGCCCTGCGTGAAGGGCAGGCCGCGCACCGGATCGAGGTCTTTCACGGCGAGCGGGAAGCCGTGCAGGGGGCCGGCGCGCTCGCCCCGCGCCAGGGCCGCGTCCGCTGCACGCGCCTGGGCCATCAGCCCGTCGCGCTCCTGCAGGGCGACGATGGCGTTGAAGGCCGGGTTCACCGCCTCGATCCGGTCGAGATAGGCCGCCATCACCTCGGCGCAGGAGACCCGGCGCGCCTGGATCGCGGCCGAGAGGTCCACCGCGCCGAGGGCGACGATGCCGCCCGGTTCGTCCTGCCCGTCCATCCCGCGTTTTCCCGATCCCGATGCGCGCGCCGACTCTACAGGCCGGTCCGGCGGTGCGCGAGGCCGGGGCCGCCGTTCTCTCCGGGCGCGAAATGGTGTAGGCCGCCGTCATGCGGTCCGACCGGCACCTGGTGCGCCTCACCGGCGCGATGCTCCTGGCCTTCCTCGCCTGGATGCTGCCGACCTCCGTTCTCGCCCATCAGAGCCATGCCGCCGATCACGGGCAGCACGCCGTGGTGGAGACGACCCCGTCGAGCCCGGTCTTCGCGGCGGCAGCGCATGCGCGCTTCGTCCCGATGTCGATCGCCGATGCGGCCTGCGGGACGGCCGCCCCGGCCTGCTGCCCGGCGCCCTT
This sequence comes from Methylobacterium trifolii, assembly GCF_022179685.1. Lineage (GTDB taxonomy): Bacteria > Pseudomonadota > Alphaproteobacteria > Rhizobiales > Beijerinckiaceae > Methylobacterium > Methylobacterium trifolii. The sequence goes on along the minus strand of NZ_BPRB01000026.1, from coordinate 19,937 downwards.
CTGCTGCCCGGCCTGCATCCTGTCCGATCCGGCCAACCTGCCTGCGCGGACCGCCCGGCGCAGGAGTTCCCTGCCGGGGGACGCGGCCATGCGGCGCAACCCCGCCCTCGAAGCTCTCCCGGAGCCTCCACGAACGCGCGGCTGAGCCGCCCCGGCGGCGATGCGCGCCCGTCTCGCGTCCACGGACGCGAAGGCCGCCCCGCGAGACGCCGCCCCGATCCCGTTCGACCCTTGCGCGGCCATGCCCGCTCCGGCCCAGGCCGGACGGCCGCCGCGCGTCACCCGACCGTTTCCAGGAAAGATCACGACCGATGACGCACGCAAAGACCCTCGCCGCTGCCCTGCTGGCCGCCGCCCTCGCCGGCACGGCGCTCGCCCACGACACCGGCACGCACCGGCACGATGGCCACGGACACGACCACTCGCCCGCGCCCAGGAAGTCGGACAGCCCGGCGACCAAGGCGTTCCGCGAGGTCGGGGCGCGGATGCACGGCGACATGGAGATCGCCTACACGAACGACGTCGACGTGGACTTCGTGCGCGGCATGATCCCCCACCATCAGGGGGCGATCGGCATGGCCCGCGTGGCCCTGCAATATTCGAAGGACCCGGAGGTGCGGGCGCTGGCCGAGGCCATCGTCAAGGCCCAGGACGGCGAGATCGCCCAGATGCGGGCCATCCTCAGGCGCAAGGGCGCACAGTGATACCGAGGCTCGTCCAGGCCGTGGGGAAACGCGACCGAGGCTGACCCGGGCTGCCGCGCGATGGCCGATCCTGCCATGGCGCGGCCCTCCGGGCGGTGCCGTCCGTGATGCCGCACGTGAGGAACGATGCCGTGCGGGCACGATTCTCCGGCTGTTTCCACGACAGCCGGAGCACGCCATGGATGACGATCGCGTTTGGTCCTTCGAGAAAAGTCTCTGGGACGGCGGACCGGATCACTACCGCGAACTGGTCGACGACGAATGTCTGATGGTGCTTCCGCACCCGCCGTTCGTCCTGAGCGGCAGACAGGCGATCGAGGCTGTCGCCGAGACTCCGCGCTGGTCGAACGTCGCGTTCTCGAAAGGGCAGGTCGCCCGCCCGCAGGAGGGCGTCATCGTGATCGCCTATCACGTCGAGGCGTCGCGCGACGACGCGTCGTACGCGGCGAACTGCACCTCCACCTATAGGCGCCTGTCGCACGATGTCTGGCGGGTCATTCAGCACCAGCAGACGCCCCCACTCGCGCAGTCCGGCACGGTCGAGAAGACCAAATCGTAGACAATCGATCCTATATTTCATCCACCTGTATTCTCACGGAATTTCTGCCGGAATGCAGGTGGATTTTTTTGAGATGTCCTAAGCAAATCGTTTTTTATTGCCGAAACGTCTCGGAATTATTCTCCAACGGGTGCCGCCCGTCCGGCCGGCTGCCGGCACGGCGGACGGTTGAACTTTCACGGATGCGGCCGGTTCTCGACAGGCACTGCCGCAGGTCGGAGCCACGATGTCCAAGACGATTTCAGCCGCGTTCAAGTCCCGTCGCGACGCGGAGATGGCGGTCGAGCACATCGTGCAGGAGCATGGCCTCGACCGGGCCGCCGTCACGGTGGGGCCCGCCTCGGACGAGAACACGGCCGGGACGGAAGCGGCCAGGGCGGATGTCGAGGACGGCCACCTGAAATCCGGTACCGAGGGCGAGCCGGCCCTGGCCGGAATGGTCAAGGTCTCGGTCCGCACCGACGCGGCGGCCGCGGACAAGGTGGTGTCCTCGTTCCAGACTTACGGCGGCGTCCTCGCCTCCTGAACCCTTGCCGCCCGGTGCGTCGTCACGTGCCGGAACATGCCAGGTGTACCTGGCCTTTCAGCCGGTACGCCCGGACGGTCACGGGCCCGTCAGCCCGGAGATCACCCCCATGCGCCATTCCCTGCCGACGCTCGCCACGCTGGCCGCACTCGTCCTGGCCGGCCCGGCTTGCGCCCAGGGCAAGCCCCTCGCCAAGCCCGCGAGCGATGCGATGCCGCCGGTGGAACTGACCATCGGCATGGATGGCGGCAAGCCCGTCTGCGAGCCGGCCGAGCTGCGTCTTCCCGCCGACACGAACGTGACGCTGAACATCGTCAGCCGCGCCGACACGCCGGTCACGATCACCGCTGCCGGCCAGTTCGAGAACGCCCACGTGCTCCACGCCGACGGCGATCTGATCCATGCGGCGAGCGAGAAGGGCTATACCGTCAAGCAGAACGGCAAGGGCACGCTCCGCCTGAGGACGATGTCGGCGGGCGAGGTGGCCTATGGCTGCACCAGCAACCGCAACGCCGATGCGCCGTTCGTGGGTAGGCTGATCCTGAGCGCACCGGCCGGTTGAATTCGGCCTGTTTCCGGCGTCCTCAGGTTGGCCGGCCGCTACGCGTCGCCGAGAGCTATGGTCGGGTCGCGATACGGCACACGTCGTTGAAACGCCCGAGATCGATGTTGAAGACATCGATGGAAAACGAGGTCCGGACGCCGCCCTGGCTCGTCACGGCGATCGTGCTCCGTGCTTCCAGCACCGCCCGGACCATGTCGAAGCGCCGGTCTCCAGCGTCGAAGAGCGCTCCGAACACGATCGATCGTTCCCCGGAAAAGCCGCGCAGGCGGATATCGTAACGACGGCCTTCGTCCGCGCTGACGGTGAAAAGCTGCTCTTCGTCGTGTTGGGTGAAGCCCTCGACCGGGATCGGTGTGTGGACGAGGAAGCTGACGCTGCGTTCCACGGTGTTCATGCAGCCGATCGTGAGCGCGTGGCTCTTGTCCTGCGACTTGAGCAGGAAGTCTGCCGTCTCGACTTCGAGATGAGGATTGCGCCCTTCGGTGAAGCGCCATGTTTCGGCGGAGGCAGACCGGGGGCAGGAGACGGCGAGGGCGAAGCAGATCGACACCAAAGTCGTGCGCATAGGACAGGCTCGTCTCGGCAAGCGGATCGCCCGACCGATGAAGGACCGATGTTACGGGCCGATTTCCTGAGCGGCCCTTTTGCGCCGCACGTCCTGAACGGGCCGATCGGTCGCCGGCTCCGTGGCGAATGGCGTCCGCTCCCGGAAGCGGACGTTCCAATTGTAACGGGCGGCCCGTGCCGAGCCGGCCCGTTTCATGCTCATCGGCAGGCCCGTCCCTTCTCGACAAGGCCCGGACCGGCCTTCGCCATCGGCCGATGCGCCGGTTCCGTGACGCGGGAAAACCCTTCCTACGGCAGGGCGCCGGCCTTCTCCTTCGCCTTCAGGATCGTGTCGCGGCAGCCTTCCGCATCTCCGGCCTTGTCCTGGGCGCTGGCCTTCTCGACCAGGCTGCGCGCCTCCTCCACGCCGCCTGAGGTCGACTTGGCGTCGGGATCGCTCGGCTTCGTCGCGGGCGGCCGGGCCAGGGCCTTGTCCGTTCCGGGCGCCGTCGCGCCGGCCTGGCTCTCGCCGGCGACCTTTCGCGCACCGGCGCTGTCGAGACGCTTCTGCAGGGTCGTGATCTCCTCGGAGCAGGAGGAGGCCAGCGCCGGGCTGCCGGCAAGCAGCATCAGGGCGGTGGGAATGGCAAGCGACGGCCGCATCGGGCGTGTCTCCGGTTTTTCGGGGATGCCTGGGCCGGCATCCTCTCGGGTGGGTCTCCGGCAGACTCGCCGCACGCCGCAGAGTTTCCGCCCGCGGCGATCCACCGCCCGTCCGATCGGTCGCTGCGGGCCCGCCGAACCGACCGTGCCATGCCAGCGCGGGACAATGCCGCCCGGATGTCGAGCCCGGCTGCTGGACGAACGCGTCCGGCTGGCGTCCTATGACGTCAAAGACGGCGCGAACGCGCCGGAACACGATCGAGGGAGAAGACATCATGCTGCGATGCTGGGCGGCCGTGGCCGCGCTCGCCTTGCCCACTCTCGCTTTGGCCGTCCCGGCCATCGCCGAGGAACCGCTGCGCTTCGAGGTCGATCCCGCCTGGCCAAAGCGCCTGCCCAACGACTGGATCATGGGGCAGGCGGCCGGCGTCGCGGTCGATGCCAAGGACAACGTCTGGGTGGTCCAGCGGCCCCGGACGCTGACCGACGACGAGAAGGCGGCGAGCCTCGATCCGCCCAGGACCCGCTGCTGCAAGCCCGCCCCGCCGGTCCTCGTCTTCGACCAGGCCGGGACGCTGGTGAAGTCCTGGGGCGGCCCCGGCCAGGGCTACGACTGGCCCTCGAACGAGCACGGCATCCACATCGACCACAAGGGCTTCGTCTGGCTGGCCGGCAACGGGGAGACGGACGGCCAGATCCTGAAGTTCACCCAGGACGGCCGCTTCGTGCTCCAGATCGGCAAGCCGGGCGCGCAGACCGACAGCCAGGACACGACGCGCCTCGGCAAGCCCGCTGCCATGCAGGTCGATCCCGAGACCAACGAACTCTACGTCGCGGACGGCTACTACAACCACCGGGTCATCGTCTTCGATGCCGAGACCGGCGCGTTCAAGCGGATGTGGGGCGCCTACGGCAAGCCGCCGACCGACGAGAAGGTCGGCCCCTACGACCCGGCCGCCGCGCCGGCCGCGCAGTTCCGCAACCCGGTCCATTGCGTCCAGATCGCCCGCGACGGCCTCGTCTACGTCTGCGACCGCACCAACAACCGCATCCAGGTCTTCCGGAAGGACGGCACCTTCGTGAAGGAGATGTTCGTCGAGAAGGGCACGCGGGCCAACGGCTCGGTCTGGGAACTCGCCCTGTGGCCGGACGAGCGCGAGAGCTACCTGATCAACGCGGACGGGGCCAACAACGAGGTCCGCACCCTGAGCCGCGACACCGGCGAGGTCCTCGGGCGCTTCGGCCGCAACGGCCGGCAGGCCGGGGACTTCCACTGGGTCCACAACCTCGCGGTCGATTCGAAGGGCAACGTCTTCACCACCGAGGTCGACACCGGCAAGCGGGCGCAGAAGTTCCTGTTCCGGGGCGACATGGTGCTGCGCAAGCGCGCCACGGTCCAGTGAGGGCGACCCCATGACGATCACCGATCCCATCGCCGCCGGATGCGAGTGCTGCCGGCCGCGCCGCGGCTTCCTGCGCGCCCTGGCGGGCCTGGGTGCCGCCGCCACCCTGGCCTCGCGCCCCGGCCCCGCTATGGCCCAGGCCGTGCCGGAGCGCCCGCGCTATTCCGGCCTCGTGATCGATTGCCACGGGCACTACACCACCGAGCCCCCCGCCATGCTGGCATGGCGCAAGCGCCAGATCGATGCCATCAACGACCCCGCGCAATCGCCCTCGCCGTCGTCCCTGAAGGTCGGCGACGACGAGGTGCGGGCGAGCGTGGCCGACCGCCAGATCAAGCTCCAGACGGAGCGCGGCATCTCGCTGGCGCTGTTCTCGCCGCGGGCGGGCGGCATGGGGCACCACATCGGCAACGCCCGCACCAGCCTCGACTGGTCGATCGTCTCGAACGACATGATCCACCGGGTCGCGACCCTGATGCCGCGCAACTTCGTCGGCGTCTGCCAGCTGCCGCAGACGCCCGGCGTCTCGCCGAAGAACTGCACGGCGGAGCTGGAGCGCTGCGTGACGGAGCTCGGCTTCGTCGGCTGCAACGTCAACCCGGACCCGTCCGGCGGGTTCTGGACGGACCCGCCCCTGTCGGACCGCTTCTGGTATCCCCTGTGGGAGAAGATGGTCGAGCTCGACGTGCCGGGCATGATCCACGTCAGCGCCTCGGCCAACCGCAACTTCCAGGCGACGGGGGCGCATTACATGAACGGCGACACCACCGCCTTCATGCAGTTCGTCACCTCCGACCTGTTCAAGGACTTCCCGACCCTGCGCCTGATCATCCCGCACGGCGGCGGCGCGGTGCCCTACCATTGGGGCCGCTACCGCGGGCTGGCGCAGGACCTCAAGCGGCCGCCCCTGTCGGAGCTGATGCGCAACGTCTTCTTCGATACCTGCGTCTACCACCAGGCCGGCATCGACCTGCTGCTCAAGGTCGTGCCCACCGACAACGTGCTGTTCGCATCCGAAATGGTGGGCGCGGTCAACGGCATCGATCCCGAGACCGGCCACGCCTACGACGACACCAAGCGCTACGTCGAGGCCGCTGCGATCTCGGACGCGGACCGGGCGAAGCTCTACGCGGGCAATGCGACCCGGATCTATCCGCGGCTCGCCGCCCGGTTGGCGTCCGCCGGGGTGACGCCGTAGCGGATGTGACGCGCGACCGAACGGACCGTTCCTGATCGCAACCGTCGGCTTGCGATCGAAGATCTTACGTGTGCTCGCGGTCCACGCGCGACGATGCCGTCGACCGCCCGCAAGGCGTTCCCGGCCTTTCGATCATTCCGGCGAGGGCTCGGCCGCGGCGGCGCCGGGCTCCGGCACCGTCCTGCCCTCGGCAGGAGCAGCCGCGTCCGTTTCGCCAACGAGGGAGCCGATCAGGCGCAGCAGCTCCCGGTGCTCGGGCCCTGCCCGGCCGTCCAGCAGGAAGCGGCCGACCTCGACGCGCGAGGCCGCGCCGCCCGACGGGCCGTTCGGCTCGTGCAGGACGAAGACGCCGGCGGCATCCTCTCCGCGGCACAGGGACCAGCGGTCGCCGTTGGGGCTCGCGTAGAGCAGTCTCCGCACGTCTGCCATTCCGGTCTAGCTCGGCTGTTCCTCGGTCTTCTCGATCTCCGGGTCGTCGTCCTGGGGCGATGCCGGCTTGGGGGCGCCGGTCGCCCGGTCGCCCGGCGTCGGGGGCTTGGCCGGGGGAGCGTCGTCGGGCTCGGGCCCGTCGCCCATCTGCGGCTTATCTGCTTGGCTCATGGCCGGCATCCTCGAATTGCAAAGGATCTAAGCCCGATCGCGCGGCGGTGTTCCACCCTGTCCGGCCACGATCGACGCAGCGTCGCAGCCCTTCGGTCACGGGCGTGCCCGGCTCGTCGCGCGGCCCAGATCGGCGGGGCCGCACGACACGCCCGATCTACTCGGAGCACGTCCTCCGGGCGGCCTGGATATCGTTCCGGTGGCCGTACGGGCCCTCGACGGCCGCTCGCCTCGCCCCGTTGCCCCCGCGCGGTTCGCACGCGACTGCCGGCGCCGGGCGGCAGCGCGTGAAAAGGCCGCGCAGGGTGGCTTGCGAGGCAACATCTCCTCGCCTCGAACGTAGCCTGATGGCAGGGGCAGCCGCCTTCGCATGTCCGCGGAATCCATGAGCGATGCAGCACAAACCCCTGCGCGAGCAGACGATCGTCGTCACCGGTGCCTCCTCGGGCATCGGATTGGCCACGGCCCGCATGGCGGCGCAGGCCGGCGCGAGGGTTGTGCTGGCGGCCCGCAGCGGGCAGGCCCTGGCCCGCATCGCCCGTGAGATCGAGGAGGCCGGCGGCCAGGCCGTCCATGTCGTCGCCGACGTCGGCGAGCGTGCCGACGTGGAAGCGGTCGCGGCTGCGGCGATCCGGGCGTTCGGCGGCTTCGACACCTGGGTCAACGTCGCCGGCCTGACCATCTACGGGCCGCTCCACGCGATCTCGGACGCGGATCACGAACGCCTCGTCCGGACGAACCTCTGGGGCACGGTGTTCGGCTCGCTGGTGGCGGTCGAGCACCTGCGCAAACGCGGCGGTGCGCTCATCAACGTCGGCAGCGTCGCCTCGGACCTCGCCTTCCCGTTCCAGGGCATGTACGCGACCACGAAGCACGCGGTGAAGGGCTTCACCGACGCCCTGCGCATGGAACTGCGCCTGGACAAGGCGCCGGTCTCGGTCACGCTGGTCAAGCCGACCTCGATCGACACGCCCCTGCCCCGGCGCGCGCGGAACTACATGGACCGCGAGCCGATGCTGCCGCCGCCGATCTATCGCCCGGAAGAGGTTGCCGGCGCCATCCTGCATGCGGCGGTGCACCCGCGGCGCGACATCATCGTCGGCGGTGGCGGCAAGCTCATGGTGATGGGCAAGGAGTTCGCCCCCGGCCTCTACGACCTGCTCGCGCCGGCCATCGTCGCCTTCCAGAAGCGCGCCGCGCCGCCGCGCCGCCCGGCGGGCGCGCTGCACGCCCCCGAGGAGGACGATACGGGGCACGTCCGCGGCGATCAGCCGGGCTACGTCATGCGCACCAGCGCCTACACCCGCGCCGCCCTGCACCCGCTGGCCGCCGCTGCGGCCGTCGCCGGGCTGGGACTCGCCGCAGCCGTACTCCTCGCGCCGGATCGGTCCCGGCAGCGCCGGCGCCCGTTCTGAGATGCGCGCATCATCGGGCGAGGTGACGGAGGCGGCCGGGGCCTATGCGGGGGGAGACGGTGCCGTCGCGCGCGCCTTCGTGCCGCTGACGGGCGAGCGGAGCATCGCCTACGCCGAGGCCGGCGCCGGCTCCCCCGTCGTGCTGATCCACGGAACGCTGATGACCCTGGAGGACATGTGGCTGCCCCTGGGGCCGGACCTGTCCCGCCGCCACCGGGTCGTGGCCGTGGACAGGCCGGGCCATGGCCTCAGCGTGCGCCGCCGCCTGGTGGACGCCTCGCCGTGGCGGCAGGCCGAACTGATCCACGCGGCGCTGGAGGTCATGGGCGTCGAGCGCCCCATCGTGGTCGGCCACTCGTTCGGCGCCACGGTGGCCCTCTGCTACGGCCTGCTCTACCCGGAACGGACGGGCGGCATCGTCGCGCTGGCGCCCCTGTGCTTCCCCGAGCTTCGGCTCGAACAGGCCCTGTTCGGCCCCCGGTTTCCCCTCGTCGCCGGCACGGCCCTGGCGTCGGTCCTGGCGAAGGTCGCGGACCCCGTTCTGCTGCCGCTGCTCTGGCGGGCGATCTTCCTGCCGCAGACGATGCCGATGGCGTTCGCGCGGCGCTTCCCGGCCGGGTACGCGTCGGGCCCCGACCGCATGATCGCGGAGGGCGAGGATGCGATGAGCGTCTGGCCGGCCCTGACCCGCCTGGCGCTTTCCTACGGGTCCTGCCGGGTGCCGGTGCGCATCCTCGGCGGCTCGGCCGACGTCGTCGTGAACAACGCGGCCCATGGCAGCGCGGCCGCGCGGTTGATACCCGGCGCACGCTTCCGCTGGATGCCGGGCATCGGGCATATGCTGCACCATTTCTGCGGGGATGACGTTTCTGCCGAAGTGGGCGACCTGCTCTAGGTCCTGGTCGTGCCGCGCACTTTCGCGACGAACCGGTATCCACTGCGTCGGGGTGCGCTCTGACGGCTGGTTCCGCTCCGGGGCGTCGCGCACGAAAAAGCCCGTCAGGTCCGACCTGACGGGCTGGGTTCCGGCCGCCCGGAATCCGGGCGGCGTGCTCGTGCGGCCTACGCCGCCGGCTGGAGGGCGGGCATCTCGGACTCGAGGGGGGCGGGGTTGCCGTCGAGGGCCGCGGCGAGCTTGGCCTCGTCGACCTCGCCCTCCCAGCGCGCGACCACGATGCAGGCCACCGCGTTGCCGATGAAGTTCGTGAGCGCCCGGCACTCGGACATGAACCGGTCGACGCCCAGGATCAGCGCCATGCCGACCACCGGCACCGAGGGCACCACCGCCAGCGTCGCGGCCAGCGTGATGAACCCGGAGCCGGTGACGCCCGCCGCCCCCTTCGAGGACAGCATCGCCACCAGCAGCAGCAGGGCCTGCTCGCCGAACGAAAGCGGCGTGTCCGTCGCCTGGGCGATGAACAGGGCCGCCATCGTCATGTAGATGTTGGTGCCGTCGAGGTTGAACGAGTAGCCGGTCGGCACCACGAGGCCGACGACGGGCTTCGAGCAGCCCGCCCGCTCCATCTTCTCGAGCAGCGAGGGCAGCGCCGATTCCGAGGACGAGGTCCCCAGAACCAGCATCAGCTCCTCCTTGATGTAGCGGATGAGCTTGAGGATCGAGAAGCCGTTGTAGCGGGCGACCGCCCCGAGGACGACGAGCACGAAGATCGCCGAGGTGAGGTAGAACGCGAAGACGAGGTAGGCGAGGTTGGCCAGCGAACTGATGCCGTACTTGCCGATGGTGAAGGCCATCGCGCCGAAGGCGCCGAGGGGGGCGACCTTCATGATGATGTTGACGACGCCGAAGACGGCCTCGGACAGCACCTTGATGATGTCGAGCACGGGCTTGCCGCGGTCGCCCAGGAAGGCGAGGCCGAAGCCGAACAGCACCGAGAAGAACAGCACCTGCAGGATCTCGCCGCCCGCGAAGGCGCCGACCGCCGTCGTGGGGATGATGTTCATCAGGAACTCGACGATGCTCTGTTCCTTGGCCTTGCCGGCGTAGGTGGCGATCGACTTCGGGTCCAACGACTTCGGGTCGATGTGCAGGCCGTTGCCGGGCTGGAGCACGTTGGCCACGATCAGGCCGACGATGAGCGCGAGCGTCGAGAAGGTGATGAAGTACAGGAGCGCCTTGCCGCCTACGCGCCCGACCTTCTCCAGGTTGGTCATGCCGGCGATGCCGGAGACCACGGTGAGGAAGATCACCGGCGCGATGATCATCTTGACGAGCTTGATGAAGGCGTCGCCCAGCGGCTTCATGTCGGCGCCGAGCTGCGGGTAGAGATGGCCGAGCAGGATGCCGATGGCGACCGCGACCAGGACCTGGAAGTACAGGGTCCTGTAGATCGGCTTCGGCTTGGCCGGCGGATGGGGGGCGGTGAGGGGTGACGGTACGGCAGCCATCTGGCATGCTCCCTGGTTCGAACTGCGGTGGCGTCGGCTCGCCCCGGATCGCTCCGGCCACGTCCGCCCTTGGTCTTGGCCTCTCGGCATGCAGCCCTGCCGTGGGGGCATGGCTGCATTTCGTGAATCGAATGGCAACCGCCGTGCCAGCCGCGGAACCGTGTGAAATTTTCGTTAAATATCTGATCCGTAAGGTATTTTTCGCATCGTGCCGCAGCCGTTCCGAGGTGGCCGGTGCGGGGTTCCGCACGCGCGCCATCGAACCGGTCCGGGATTCCGCACGCGAGGCCCGCCCGTGACCGCCCGCCCCGCGGACGGGGGCGGAACGCTCCGGCACGGGCGCCCCGGATTGCGCCGGAGCCTCGCCCTCGCCGCCGGCCTGTGCGCGATCCTGACGGCGGCCTGGATCGCGGGTCGTGCGGCCGAACGCTGGGTCCTGGCCGACCTCCACCGCACCGCCCGCTCGGCGATCGGTCTCCAGGTCGGGGTGCTGCTCTCCGAGATGCAGAAGCAGGCCTCCCTGCCCCTGGCGCTCGCGGCCGACCCCGAGATCGCCGCGATCGTCGGCCCCGAACCGGGCGCCGCCCTGGTCGCGCGGGTGAACGGGCGCCTCGCCCAGGTCGCGGCCGCCACCGGGTCGGCGGTGATCTACGTCATCGGCGCCGACGGCATCACCCTGGCGGCGAGCAACGCCGGCGGTGCGGGCAGCTTCGTCGGCCGGGACTACGCCTTCCGCCCCTACTTCCGGCAGGCGCTGGCGAATGGGTCGGGATCGCAGTTCGCCCTCGGCACCGTCTCGGGCCGCCCTGGCCTCTACCTCGCCCGCCGGCTCGCGAACGCGGCCGGCGTGGTGGTGGTCAAGGTCGAGTTCGATGCCGTGGAGGCGGCGTGGCGCGCGGCGGGCGACAGCGTCTTCGTCACCGATTCCCGCGGCATCGTCCTGGTCGCGAGCGATCCCGGCTGGCGCTTCTCCGCCCTGCGCACGATCGGCGAGGCCGAGCGCGGCCGCATCCGAGAGAACCTGGAATTCGGCACGGCCCCCCTGGAGATGCTGCCCCTGCACCCGGCCGAGGGCGGGGCGGATCTGAGCCTCACTCCGCGACCTGTCGAACGGTTAACGGGAGAACACGATGCGCCATCAGGACGGGCGAAGCAGGACGGCGTGTGCGACGCCAGGCAACCCTGCGTCGTCCGCGTCGGCCGGGGCGCCCTGCCGGCGTGGCCGGCGCTGCTCCTCGACGCCGGCATCCCCGGCACCGACTGGCGGCTGCACACCCTGACGCCGGTCGGCACGGCGCTGAAGCGGGAGCGGGTACAGGCCTGGATCATCGCCGCGCTCGCCACCGGGCTCGCCTGCCTCGGGCTGGCGGCGCTGGCCGGCCGGGGCCGGCGCACCCGGATGCGCCTGGCCCAGGCCGCCGCCCGCCGGGACGAGCTGGAGGCCAGCGTGCGCGAGCGGACCCGCGCCCTGAGCGAGGTCAACCGGCACCTGCGGGCCGAGATCGAGGAGCGACGCCGGGCCGAGGCGGAGCGCGAGCGCCTCGGCCGGGAACTGGCGCAGGCGGGGCGGCTGGCCGCCTTGGGGCAGTTCGCCGCCAGCATGGCCCACGAGATCAACCAGCCGCTGGCCGCGATCCGCTCCTACGCCGACAACACCGCGATCCTGGTCCGGCGCGGGCGCATCGAGGACGCGGTCGAGAACGCCTTCGCCATCGGCCGCCTCACCGACCGCATCGGCGGGCTGACGCGCCAGCTCAAGGGCTTCGCCCGGCGCGCCTCCCCCCGGCGCGAGCCGGTGGCGCTCGCCGAGATCCTGCGCAACGGCCTGGAACTGGTGGAGGCGCGGGCACGGGCCCTGGGCGTCGCCCTCGTCGTGGACCGGCCGGACCCGGACCTCCGGGTGCTCGGCGACGGCACGCGCCTGGAGCAGGTCGTGGTCAACCTGCTCCAGAACGCCCTGGACGCCACGGCCGGGCGTCCCGAGCCGCGGGTCGTGCTCGATGTCGCGTCCGGTTCCGAGGGCCCCGTCGCGGTCGAGGTCCGGGACAACGGCCCCGGCATCCCCGAGCCGGTGCGCGGGCAGGTGTTCGACGCCTTCTTCACCACCAAGTCGGACGGCCTCGGCCTGGGGCTCGCCATCGCCCGCGGGATCGTGGAGGATTGCGGGGGGCACCTGACGGTCTCGGACGGGCCCGGCGGCACGGTCTTCCGGATGGAACTCGCCCGTGCCCCTGAGACGGCGGAGGCGGACACGTGAGCGACGGCGCGGACGCACAGGCCCGTTGCGAGCGCGTCGTCTTCATCGACGACGAGGCGGAGGTGCGCCGGGCCAACCGCCAGAGCCTGGAACTCGACGGCTTCGCCGTCGAGGCCTTCGGCGCCGCCGAGCCGGCGCTCGCCGCGATCCTGGCCGACCCGCCCGGCGTCGTGGTCAGCGACGTGCGCCTGCCGGGGCTCGACGGGGGCGCCCTGTTCGCGCGCCTGCGCCGGGCCGACCCCGACCTGCCGGTGATCCTGATCACCGGGCATGGCGACATCCGCATGGCGGTGGCCGCGATGCGCGACGGGGCCTACGACTTCCTGGCCAAGCCCTATCCCGCCGAGGCCCTGGTGGCCTCCGTCCGCCGGGCCCTGGAGCGGCGCCGCCTCGTGCTGGAGAACCGGCGCCTGCGCGCCCGCCTCGACGCTGCCGTGGAGGAGGACACGGCCTTCCTCGGGGTCTCCCCGGAGATGGTGCGCCTGCGCCGCCTCGTGCGCGAGGTGGCGCAGGCCGACGTGGACGTGCTCGTCTTCGGCGAGACCGGATCGGGCAAGGAGGTGGTGGCCGGCGCCCTGCACCGCTGGAGCCGCCGCGCCGACCGGAACCTCGTGGCAATGAATTGCGGGGCGCTGCCCGACAGCGTGGTGGAGAGCGAGCTGTTCGGCCACGAGGCCGGGGCCTTCACCGGGGCGCTGAAGCGGCGGGTCGGCCGGATTGAGCACGCCCACGGCGGCACCCTGTTCCTCGACGAGATCGAGAGCATGCCGCTCGGCCTCCAGGTCAAGCTCCTGCGCGTGCTCCAGGAGCGCACGGTGGAGCCGCTGGGCACCAACGAGGTCAGGCCCGTGGACATGCGGGTGGTGGCGGCCACCAAGGTCGACCTCGGGCAGGCGGCCGCGCAAGGCACGTTCCGCGACGACCTCTACCACCGCCTCAACGTCATCACGGTTCTGATCCCGCCCCTGCGGGACCGGCGCGAGGACGTGATGCTGCTGTTCCAGCACTTCCTGGCGCGGGCGGCCGCCCGCTTCGGGCGCGAGGCGCCCCCGGTCACGGGGGCCGTGCGCGACCACCTGCGCCGGCACGCCTGGCCCGGCAACGTGCGCGAACTCGGCCATTTCGCGGAGCGCTGCGCCCTCGGCTTCGTGCCGCAGGAGGCGCCGGCGCCGGAGGCGGCCGCCGGCACGAGCCTCGCCGAGCAGGTCGACCGGTTCGAGCGCGGCCTGATCCGCGACGAACTGATCATGGCTGGGGGCGACGTGCGCGCGGCGGCCGAATCCCTCGGCACGCCGCGCAAGACCCTCTACGACAAGATCACCCGCCACGGCCTCGCGCCGACCGACTATCGGTAGCTGCCGCCGCAGGAGACGGCCATGGCCCATGTCTACGCGATCGTCCCCTCCCCCGTGGGCGCCCTGAAGCTGGTGGCCGGCGACGCGGGCCTGGCGGCCGTGCTGTGGAAGGACGACGACCCGGCCCGCGTCCGGCTGGGGGCGATGGTCGAGGACCCCGCCCACCCGGTCCTGCGGGAGGCCGCGCGACAGCTGGACGCGTATTTCGCAGGCCGGCTGACCGTCTTCACGATCCCCCTCGACATGGTCGGGACCGACTTCCAGAGGAAGGTCTGGGCGGCGCTGCTCACCATCCCGTTCGGGCAGACGCGCAGCTACGGCGAGATCGCCCGGCAGATCGGCAGCCCCAAGGCCGCCCGCGCGGTCGGCGCCGCCAACGGCCGCAACCCGGTCTCGATCATCACCCCCTGCCACCGGGTGATCGGATCGAACGCCGCGCTGACGGGGTTCGCCGGGGGCCTGCGCATCAAGGAGCACCTCCTGGCGCTGGAGAGTTCGCAGGGCCGGCTCGTCGCGTAGGCGCGCGCCGACGATCAGGCCGCAGACGGTGCGAGGCCGCCGTCGACGGCCAGCAATTCGCGCGCCTGCCGCACCTGTCCGGGGCCGACCTCGGGATCGTGGTCGTCCAACGTGATGTATCCGTAGACCTGGCGGTTGTCGAAGTATTGCGCGATCCGCGCATGCCGCGCCCGGCGCGAAAAAATCACGTAGTCGAAATCGTCCGAGCCGTCGTTGTAGCCCAGTTGCGGGATCACGTCCGCACGCACGACGTAGGTGCAATGGACCACCTGAAGCTCGATCAGGCCGGTCAGGTGCCGGAACAGGACGGGCTGATAGGTGTCGTTGTCCTTGAAATAGCCTTTGGCGTCGATGGCGGAATAGTAGTTCGAGTACAGGCGGGTGGGGTCGATGTGGCGCAGCAGCGGCGCGACGATCGGAAGGCCGGTGGCCACGAGGGTCTTCAAGGTGCACGGGCGGATGAAGTTGTCGCAATCGACCGTGAAGTAGTAGTCGCAACCGTGCTCGAGCGTCTTGGCCAGGCTCACGTCACGGATGTGGTTCAGCACGCGGAAGCGCGTGACGTTCCACTCGTGCACGCCGAACGTCTCGACGGGCACGGACACGTTCTGCCCGTCGTATTCCACCCCGGCATAGGCGCCGCCGACCCGCCCCAGCCAATCCTCGAGGATGTCCTTCGTGCGGTCGGTGTTGTTGTTCGTCCTCACGTACAGCACGATCGATGATTTCGGATAATCGAGTGCCTCGATGCATTCGAGGAAGAGGCGGAGCACCGGCTCCTTCTGCTTGGCGAGGATCGCCAGGAGGATGCGCGGGGGCGGCTCCGGCAGCCTCGGATGCAGCGTGCGCGGGGACGACAGGGCGTGCGCCCCGGCCTCGCTCGTGGCCGAGGCGGCCATGCCGGCGGTCCCGAGCTTGTCGAGGGAAAAGCGCATGTTGGCGAGGAAGCGCGGCTGGTCGGCCGCCGGGACCGTGCCGCCCTGCAGGGCCCGCAGGCACGCGTCGAGGCTGTCCCGGTAGCGCCCGGCCCAGTAGGCGTTGACCGCGTACTCGTCGTAGAGGCCGTACTCGTAGATCCAGGGCTCGACGAACAGCCCCGCCCCCGGCACCGGCAGCCCGAGGACCGGTTCGGCGGCGGCGCAGCCCTCGGCGTTGCGGCCGAGCCCGCGGCACAGCCGGGCTGCCGCGTGGGCGGCCTCCGCCCGCGACGGCACGGCCGCGCTCGCCCGGGCGTAGGTGGCCAGCACCGTGTCGGGGTCGCGGTCCAGGGCCTCCATCATCCGGCTGGCCTGGTATAGGCTGACGTAGACCTCCTCCTCCCAGAAGCCCAGCTCCGCGCGCCGCAGGTAGGCGTCGAGCGCCTTCTCCGGCTGCCGGCAATCGCGAAAGCTCTGGCCCAGGTAGAAGGTGTAGCGCGAGACCAGGAAGGGATCGGTCTCGGTGCGGAGCGCCGTCTCGAGGACGGCGGCGTCCTTGGCGTAGGTTTGCGGGTCGGTGCTGCGGCGGCCCTCGTGGTTGATCCGCATCAGGAGCGACAGGTGCCCGACCGTCTTCGCCGCGGGGCATTCGGGAAACTCGTGCAGCACCCCGCGGTAGCGCCATTCGAGGGCGTTGCTCACGAGCTGCGTGCGCTGGTAGCGGATCGGCCCGTAGACGATGTCGACCTGGTAGGAATCGGCATCGAGGGCCGGCATGGCGAAGTCCGGCGGCACCACGAACTCGTCGTCGGCGTCGATGATCAGGGAATAGTCGGCCCGCGGCCGCGACAGCGCCAGGGCCTCGCTGCGGTTGGTGCCGAAATCGACCCAGGGGCGCTCCATGAGGTCGCCGGGAACCCCTTGCATCGCCGCGCGGATCACGTCCTGGGTGCCGTCGGTCGAGCCGGTGTCGACGATGAGCCAGTGGTCGATGAGCGAACGCACCGAGGCGAGGCAGCGGCGGATCACCGGCGCCTCGTCCTTGACGATCATGCACAGGCAGATGGTCCGGCCGGATCGGGTCATCGAAATCCGTTCTCTTGAATAGGGGCCGCCGAGGGGACCGGTTCGTCATGGCCGCGCATCTTGGGCGAGCGGCGCCATCCCGCAAGCGCGATAGCCTCGGCCGATGCCGCGATCCAGCGGTTCGACGGCGCACGCGGCCGGATTCCCGGGACGGCGCTCAACCCGTTCCATGCCCTGATCTCCCGCCGTGCCGGGCCGCGTCGAGGGCCGCGAAGACGGGGCCGGCGATCGTCTGCGCGGCCTCCGCCCAGGGGGCCGCCTCCTGCCGCTTGGCGGCGCCCTCGGGCGTGAAGAGGGTGCCCGGCGCCTTGGCGTGCCGGCGGGTGGCGGCCGCCATGGCCTCGCACGCGGCTGCGCAGGGCGTGAACCCGAAATGCGCCGGCACCCGGTCGAGGAGCGCGCCGGGCAGGTCGTCGTAGCGCAGGAACAGGCCGCGGCCGGGCCGGCGGGCGGCCTCGTCCGAGGCGGCCTGGTCCAGGGCGGCTCGGCCCAGGGCCGCCAGCACGGTGAGCTGGTAGGCCGCCCGCGGCATCGTGAAGGCCGCCTCCAGGGAGAGTCCGAGGCGCTCGGGCGGGATGGCGCCGGGGGACGTGTCGGCGCCGCCGCGCCGCCGCTGCGAGGCCAGGATCTCCAGGGGGGCGCGGTAGAGGAACAGCCACGGCACGGTGGGGTAGAGGCGCGCGATCCAGCCGATGTCGAGCACGTCGGCGGCCATGAACTTCACGAAGAAGCGCGCCTCCCCCGGAAAGCGCGGCCGTGCGAGCGCGTTCAGGATGCCCATGAGCCACGAATCGGCGCGGTCCTGCGCCACGGGGACCTGGCGCGGGGCCTCCAGCATCGCGCGCACCGGCATCCCCTCCGACACCACGACGTTGGCGGGGTCGGCGGCCAGGGTTTGCGCGCACAGCGTCGAGCCGCAGCGTGCCGTGTGGAAGACGAAACCCGTGGGCGCGAGCCCGGCCGAGAGGTGCCGGAGGTCGTCGGCCGGAATCCGCTGCCGGAAGGCGGCGTTGAAGGGGTGGCCGATGGCCAGGGCCACCGTCTCGTAGAAGAACGGGTCCGTGAGGCGCCGCTCCCCGAGATGGCAC
Organism: Methylobacterium trifolii; assembly: GCF_022179685.1. GTDB lineage: Bacteria > Pseudomonadota > Alphaproteobacteria > Rhizobiales > Beijerinckiaceae > Methylobacterium > Methylobacterium trifolii. The sequence goes on along the minus strand of NZ_BPRB01000026.1, from coordinate 2,130 downwards.
CAGTCCACGCTCATCGCGCCGTCGACCCAGCCGGCCCGGAACGGCGTCCAGCCCCGGAGCCGGCTCACGACGCGGCCCCCGGGGGCGGCATCGGCGCGGGATGCATCAGCCAGCCGTGGCGGTTCTCCGCCATCGCGGCCTCGACCGCCTCGGCCGTGAAGCGCAAGCCCAGGGCCGCGCCCTCCGCCACCGCGGCGGCGGCCAGCGCCTGCCGGTCCGGGATCGGCCGGAGCCGGGCGGCGAGGTCCGCATCCTCGGCCACCCGCCGTGCGAAGGCCGGGAAGCCGCCACCCGCCTCGGCCGGGGCCGTCATGCCGCCTCCGCGAGCGCCGCCGCGAACAGCACCGCGATCCAGGGATCGACCCGCGCGTCGACGACGAGGTGCACCCGCGCCCCCGGACCGGGATTCTCGACGGCGTGCGGCTCCGACAGGCGCAGGTACCAGGCCGAGCCCGCCTCCATCACCACGCGGCGCCGGTTCAGGGTGAAGACCACGCCCGGATGGGTGAGGATCGGCACGTGGATGCGCACCATGCCTTCCTCGAAGGCGAGGTCGTGGTCGCGGTGCTCGCGGATCGTGGAGTCCGGCCCGAGGCGCATCAGCCGCACCGCCTCCAGCGGGCAGCGGAACTGCGCCAGCGCCGCCCGCAGCGCCGGGCAGGCCGCGAAGAAGGGCGTGTCGGCGTAGTCGCGGCAACCGGGATCGGAGTGGATCATCATCACCGGGTGCGTCGCGCCGGCCTGGGCGCGCAGGGGGATCACGTCCCAGTCGCCCGCGTAGTTGCGCGTGACGAAGTGGGCGATCCACGCCGTGTCGCCGAGGGCCGCGCATTCGGCCGCCAGCACCTCCGCGTCGAAGCGCAGGGGCAGGCGGAGCCGGTCGGGGATGGCCGTCATCGGCGTGGCGTCGTGCACGTCAAGAAGCTTCCGATCACCACGCGCCTGGGGGGGCGGTCTCACGGGGTGGGCGTCCATGCGAGGTCGTGGTGCAGGTCCGAGGTCGCCACGGTGGTAAAGCCCAGGCGCTCGTAGAGGCGGCGTGCCGCAGGGTTGCCGGCCAGGACCGACAGGCGCACGGGCAGCCCGGCCGCGCGCGCCTCGTCCAGGACCGCCCGGACGAGGGCCGTGCCGAGCCCCCGGCCCTGGCTCTCCGGCATCAGCGCCAGGTCGACGATCGTGATCGCCTCCGCCCCCCGGTCGGTCACGAGCCGCCCGGCCGGCGCGCCGGCGTGTTCCACGATCGCGAACCGGCCCCGCGGGTAGCGCGCCCGGTAGCCCGCCGCCTGCCCGGCGAACCCCTGGCGCAGCAGCAGCGCCGCGAGTCCGGGATCGACGCCGGCAAAGGCGCCGCCCTGCACTGCGGCGAAGAGCGCGAACAGGAACGCCCCGTCCGCCTCCGCCTCCGGCCGCAGGCCGGCGCCGCCTCCGGGACTGCGGCCGCGAAGCGCGGCTCCGGTCTCCCGGTCCGCCGCGCCGTCCTGCGGCGAACCGGCGGCCGCGTCGCCGGGCGGCGGGCCGGCGCCGGCGCCGGCGGCAGGATGGCCTGCCATGTCCGGGCATGCCATCTCCCGACCCCCGTCAGTTGCGCGACGGGAAGATGCCCTCCAGGCAGATGATGAAGTTCAGCGCCAGGTACGGCTGCAGGTTCGGATGCGGCTGGGAGCCGCCCGCATTCTTCACGACGCCGGGATTCAGGGTGACCGGGTTCGACGGCGAACTCCCATAGGTCTGAAACGTCGTCGCCCCGTTCGCGTCGTAGGTCTGGGCGAAATAGGCGTTGCCGGGGGAATCGCTGTTGCCGCTGTCGGCGTTGCCGGCGAGCAGATGGCTGTGCGCCGGAATCTGCGTGGTGTTCAGGGTGACGGTCTCGGTCCCGGACATCTGCCCGAGCGCGTAGGAGCTCAGGCCCGCGCCGCTGCCGGCATGGACGGGGACGCGCCCCTGCAGGTTCGGGAGGCCGAAGGTCGTAGTGCCGTTGCCACCATAGGTTGTTCCGAGAATCGCGTATAGGGCCGCGTATTGATTGATGTTCATCAGTTGTCCGTTGCAGAGCGCCCAGCCCCGGGGGGCGTAATTGCCGCCGAACAGTATGATCGAGCCTATGAAAGCGTCGTAATTACCCAGGCCCTT
>NZ_BPRB01000025.1 GCF_022179685.1 Methylobacterium trifolii | reverse complement strand
CGTGAAAGCCTGAGCCCGCGGATGCGGGCGCCGGCGACCGAGGCCAGGGAGAAGGTAGGGCAAGCGCGCTCGAGCGATTGCCCTGGACTCACATGATCCAGGCCGATCTCTCGGGCCGGCGGGTCCTCGTCACCGGTGCCGCCTCCGGCATCGGGCTCGCTGCCGTGGCGCTGTTTGCCCGCTGCGGCGCCCGCGTCGCCCTCAACCACCTCGCCGGGGATGCCCGCGGCCCCGAGGCCGTCGCGCATCTCGCCGCGGAGGGCCTTGCCGTTCACGCGCTGCCCGGCGACGTGTCGCGGCCGGGCGAGGCGGAGGCGATGGTGGGCCGCGGGATCGACGAACTCGGCGGCCTCGACGTGCTGATCAACAACGCCGGCACCTCGGGCACCACGGCGCCGATCGAGTTCGCCGACCTCGACGCGATGACGGAGGAATTCTGGGGCACGATCCTGGCCACGAACCTCGTCGGGCCCTATCGCTGCGCGCGGGCCGCGGCGCCCGCCCTGAAGGCCGCCCGCGGGGCCATCGTCAACACCGCCTCGGTGGCCGGCCTCGGCCGGCGGGGCTCCAGCATCGCCTACGCGGCGAGCAAGGCCGGCCTGATCAACCTGACCCGTAGCCTCGCCCGCGCGCTCGCGCCGGAGGTGCGGGTCAACGCCGTCGCGCCCGGCCTCGTCGCCACCCCCTGGACGGAGGGCTGGCCCGAGGCGCGCAAGGCCGCCACCGTCTCGCGCACCCTGCTGGGGCGGATGGCGAGCCCCGAAGATATCGCCGAGGCCATGCTCTTCCTGGCGGCAGGGGCCGCCTACGTCACCGGCGAGACCCTGACCGTGGACGGCGGGACGATGTGAACGGGAGGCACCACAGATGTCGGTCAAGACGGTCGTCACCTGCGCCCTGACGGGCTCCTTCGACACGCCCTCCAAGAACCCCGCCGTGCCGGTGAGCCCGAAGGCCATCGCGGCGTCGGCGGTCGAGGCGGCCGCCGCCGGGGCCGCCGTGGTCCACATCCACGTGCGCGACCCCGGGACGGCGCGGCCGAGCATGGAGCTTGCCCACTATCGCGAGACCGTCGCGCGCATCCGCGATCGGAACGAGGATGTGATCCTCAACCTGACCACGGGGGCGGGCGGGCGCTTCGTGCCGGGGGAGGACGACCCGGCGCTCGCCGGCCCCGGCACCCTCTTCGCCTCGCCCGAGGTTCGCACCCGCCACGTCACGGCGCTGCGGCCGGAGATCTGCACCCTGGACGTCGCCACGATGAACTTCGGCGAGCACCTGTTCCTCAACACCCCCGCCCACCTGCGGGCGATGGCGCAGGCGATCGCGGCGGCAGGCACGCGGCCGGAGATCGAGGTGTTCGACCTCGGCCACATCGAACTCGCCCGGCACCTGATCGCAGAAGGGCACCTCGCCGCCCCGCCCCTGTTCCAGATCTGCCTCGGCATCCCCTGGGGCGCGCCGGCGACACCCGAGGCCCTGGTCCAGATGCGGGCCCGGCTGCCGGCGGACGCGGTCTGGTCGGCCTTCGGCATCGGGCGGGCCGAGTTCCCGATCCTGGCGCTCGCCGCCACCATGGGCGGCAACGTCCGGGTCGGCCTGGAGGACAACCTCTACCTCGCCCGCGGCACCCTCGCCCCGAGCAACGCGGCGCTGGTCGAGAAGGCGGTGAGCCTGCTGGCCCACCTCGACTGCGCCCCGGCCACCCCGGACGAGGCGCGGGCGATCTTCGGGATCGGGCGCGCTCCCCACGCCCCGGAGAGCGCCTGACCGGCGGTCCCGGTGACAGCGATCCCGTTCAGCCACCCCGGCCGGCTGACACGCCCCGGATTTGCGCGCTCAATGGCGCCGCGCGCCCTGCCGTCCGGGCGCGTTCCGTCGAGCGGCGACCAACGCCCGCCGACGCCAACGGACACGGGAGAGACGCTCCAATGCCGATCCGCCATCTCGTCGCCGCCGCCCTCTGGCTTGCCGGCGCGCAGGCCGCGTCAGCCGAGGACAAGGCTCTCGTTCCCGTCAAGGTCGGCGTGCTCAACGACCGCTCGGGCGTCTATTTCGACTCCACCGGCGAGGGCGCCGTGGTCGCGGCCCGGCTGGCGCTGGAGGATTTCAGGCCGGCCGAGCACGGGCTCTCCGTCGAGATCGTCTCCGCCGACCACCAGAACAAGCCGGACGTGGGCGCCGCCGTCACCCGGCAATGGTACGACCGGGACGGGGTCGACGCGGTCTTCGACGTGCCGACCTCCTCGGTGGCCCTGGCCGTCAACCAGATCACGAAGGAGCGCAACAAGGTCTTCGTCAATTCCGGCGGCGGCACGCCGGACCTCACCGGCGCGCAATGCACCCCCAACACCGTGCACTGGACCTACGACACCGTGGCGCTGGCCAACAGCAACGGCAAGGCCATGCTCAAGCGCGGGGGCGACACCTGGTTCTTCCTGGCGGCCGACTACGCCTTCGGCCTGGCCCTGGAGCGCGACACCCGCGCCGTCGTGCTCAAGAACGGCGGCACGGTGCTCGGCACGGTCAAGACGCCCTTCCCCTCTGCCGACTTCTCCTCGTTCCTGATCCAGGCCCAAGGCTCGGGCGCCAAGGTGATCGGGCTCGCCAATGCCGGGGGGGACGCCGCCAACGCCATCAAGCAGGCCCACGAGTTCGGCATCCGCCAGGGCGGGCAGGCGCTGGCCGCCCTGCTGATCTCGTCGACCGACATCCACGCGCTCGGCACCACGATCGCCCAGGGGCTGACCCTGACGGAGGCCTTCTACTGGGACCTCAACGACGGCACCCGCGCCTTCTCGGAGCGGTTCGCCAGGCTCAGCAACGGCAAGAAGCCGACCGCCTACCAGGCCGGCGTCTACGGCGGCCTGCTGCACTACCTCAAGGCCGTGGCCGCCCTGCACGCGGCCAACGACGGCGCGCAGGTGGTGGCCAAGATGAAGGAGATGCCCACCGACGACCCGCTCTTCGGCAAGGGCACGATCCGCGCCGACGGGCGCAAGATCCACGACATGTACCTGTTCGAGGTCAAGGCGCCGGCCGAGTCGACGGGCGAGTGGGACCTCTACAAGCTCGTCGCCACCAACCCCGGCAAGGACGTGTTCCGCCCCCTCGAAGAGGGCGGCTGCCCCCTGGTGAAATGACCCGCGCCCGGCCGCGCGGTTACTCCACCGTCACCGACTTGGCGAGGTTGCGCGGCTGGTCCACGTCCTTCCCCATGAAGACGGCCGTGTGGTAGGCGACCAGCTGGATCGGCACGGCGTAGACGATCGGCGCCACCGTCGCGTCGAGGTCCGGCATGGTCACGGTGGCCAGCGTATCGAGGCCGTGCTCGGCCGCGCCCTTGGAATCGCCGATCAGCACGATCCGGCCCCCGCGGGCGGCGACCTCCTGCATGTTCGAGACCGTCTTCTCGAACACCGCGTCGTGGGGGGCGATCACGATCACCGGCACGCTCTCGTCGATGAGCGCGATGGGGCCGTGCTTCAGCTCGCCCGCCGCGTAGCCTTCGGCGTGGATGTAGCTGATCTCCTTCAGCTTCAGGGCGCCCTCAAGCGCCATCGGGTAGCTGGTGCCGCGGCCGAGATAAAGCACGTCGCGGGCCTTGGAGACCTCGCGGGCCAGGATCTCGATCTCGCCCTCGCGGGTCAGCGCCTCGGCCATCAGGCCCGGCACCGTGATCAGGGCGTCGACCAGGCGGCGCTCCTCGGCGGCGTCGATCGTGCCCCGCGCCCGGCCCGCGGCGATGGCCAGGCACAGCAGCACGGTCAGCTGGCAGGAGAACGCCTTGGTGGAGGCGACCCCGATCTCGGGGCCGGCCAGCGTCGGCATCACCACGGAGGATTCCCGCGCGATGGTCGAGGTCGGCACGTTGACGACGGACAGGGTGTGCTGGCCCTGGGACTTGGCGTAGCGCATCGAGGCCAGGGTGTCGGCGGTCTCGCCCGATTGCGAGATGACCAGCGTCAGCCCGTCGCGCTCCAGGGGCGCCTCGCGGTAGCGGGCCTCGGAGGCCACGTCGATCTCGACGGGCAGGCGCGCGATCTGCTCGAACCAGTAGCGGGCCACGAGCCCGGCGTAATAGGCCGTGCCGCAGGCGGTGATCGACAGGCGCGACAGCCGCGCGAAGTCGAAGGGCAGGGGCTCGGGCAGGACGACGCGGCCGGCGGCGAGGTCGACGTAGTGGGCGAGCGTCCTGCCCACCACCTCCGGCTGCTCGTGGATCTCCTTGGCCATGAAGTGGCGGTGGTTGCCCTTGTCCACCCGGTAGGCCTGCGTGGCGATCTTCTGGCGGGGGCGCTCGACCGGCGCGCCGTGGATGTCGCGGATCTGCGCGCCCTCCCGCGTCAGGATCGCCCAGTCGCCCTCCTCCAGGTAGGTGATCGCGTCGGTGAAGGGGGCGAGCGCCAGGGCGTCCGAGCCGAGATAGGTCTCGCCCGCCCCGAAGCCGATGGCCAGCGGCGCCCCGTGGCGGGCGCCGATCAGCAGGTCCGGCTCGCCCGCGAACAGGAAGCCGAGGGCGAAGGCGCCGCGCAGGCGCGGCAGGGCCTCGGCCACGGCATCCACGGGACCGAGGCCCCGGTCCATGTTCCGGCTGACCAGCTGGGCCACCACCTCGGTGTCGGTCTCGGTCTCGAAGCGGACCCCGTCCGCCTCCAGTTCGCGCTTCAGCTCGCGAAAGTTCTCGATGATGCCGTTGTGGACCACGGCCAGCCGCGCGGTGGCGTGCGGGTGGGCGTTGGTCTCGTTCGGGCGTCCGTGCGTCGCCCAGCGGGTGTGGCCGATGCCGATGCTGCCCGAGAGCGGAGCGCGCTCAAGCTTGGCCCGCAGGTTGGCGAGCTTGCCCTCGGCCCGCCGGCGCTCCAGCCGCCCGTGCTCCAGGGTGGCGATGCCGGCCGAGTCGTAGCCGCGGTATTCCAGCCGCCGCAGGGCCTCGATCACCTGATCCGCGACCGCCTCGCGCCCGACGATGCCGACGATGCCGCACATGATGCCTGTCTTCCCCTCATTGCCTCGTCTCACGGGTTACGACCCGTGAGGCCCGGCGGACGGCCGCCGCCCCGCGTTGGCGGGGGAAGAACCTCGATGAGTCGTCCTCATCGCGGCTCGGTCTCGGCCCGCCCTGCCCTGGCGCAAGGACCGCGCCGGCCCGTTGCAGTGCGGCAAGGGGCCGGGTTGTACCGGATCGGGACGGGCAAGGGCCAGCCCTGCCCCGCTCCAGCACCGGCCGTTCCCGATCGAGGATCGGCCTGCAAACCTCACCGGATGCTTGAGGTGCTCCCTGCAAACTCCGAACAGGCTTAAGATTTCCTGGCGCGGGCGTCCTTCTCGGCGTTGAGGGCAGCCCGCTTGGCTTCCGCCCAGCCGGGCTTCAGGGACTGACGGCCGCGGGCGACGGCGAGCGCCCCGTCCGGCACGTCCGCGGTGATGACAGAGCCCGAGGCGACGTAGGCGCCCGCCCCGATGCTGACCGGGGCCACCAGGGCCGAGTTCGAGCCGACGAAGGCGCCGGCCCCGATCGTGGTGCGGTGCTTGTTCACGCCGTCGTAGTTGCAGGTGATCGTGCCGGCCCCGATGTTGGCGCCCGCGCCGATCCCGGCATCGCCCAGATAGGTCAGGTGCGAGGCCTTGGCGCCCGCCCCCATCCGCGCGTTCTTGAGCTCCACGAAGTTGCCGATATAGGCGCCCGCCTCCAGGACGGCCCCTTCGCGCGGCTGCGCGGCGGGGCCGTCCTGGAGGCGG
>NZ_BPRB01000024.1 GCF_022179685.1 Methylobacterium trifolii | reverse complement strand
CGACGGCGAGACCACCTCCGCAGTGCTGAAGGCTTCGAGCAGGGCGACGGCATTGGCCGCGTTCTCGGGGTTCTTGACGAAGTCGAAGTTGGCCTTGACCGCCGCCGCGTCGAACCGTTCGCCGTCGTGGAAGACGACGTCCTCACGCAGGGTGAAGGTGTAGTCCGTCCCGTCCGGCGAGATCGTCCAGGCACTGGCGAGCCAGGGCGCGAAGCTGCCGTCCGCCCGCTTGCCCACCAGCGAGTCGATGTAGTTGCGCGCCACGAAGAAGGCGGCCTGCTGCGACGAGCGATGCGGATCGAAGCAGGACGGCTCCGTCGTCACGCCCCAGGTGATCGATCCGCCCGATCGGGGCTCTGCGTCTGCGGATTGCGCCATCTCGACGAGGCCGGCCGTGGAGAGCACGGCCAACGCAAGCAACGGAACGAATTTTCGCATCGATCTCGGCTCGGAATGAAAGCAGTCTGCCGTTCCGATCGCCGGCGACAAAATCTTCCCTAATGTCGGGTGGGAGAGATTTCGCCTTCATCTCGGCGTTCGATCGGGATAGTTGTTGCACTGCGATCTAAGACGCTAGGTAGACCAAAATCAACTCGGAATGGCCGAGGCTTCGATCGCGCAGAGATCTTTGGAAACTTTACGGCGCCGATCCGTAGGCACGGAGACGAAAGCTTCGCGCCGGGGTGTTTCGGGAGACGCGATCCTCCCCCGGTCACGCCCCGCCGGACGCCGACGCCGGCTTCACCCTCGCGATCGACGGATGACCCTCCCGATGAGCCGACGCCAGCTGCATCTCAACGTGAACCTGCTGCATTCCGGCGTGTATCCGTCGGCCTGGCGGCTGCCGGCGAGCCGGCCTGATGCCTTCATCGACATCGGCCATTTCGTGCGGGTCGCGCAGATCGCCGAGCGCGGCAAGTTCGACGCGATCTTCCTGGCCGACACGCCGTCGATCTCGGACCGGATCGACTACCGGCCGCTCAACGCCCTGGAGCCGACTATCGTGCTCGCGAGCCTCGCCGCCGCCACGACGCGGATCGGGCTGATCGCCACGGCCTCGACCACCTACAACGAGCCGTTCAACCTCGCCCGCCGCTTCGCGAGCCTCGATCACGTCAGCGGCGGCCGCGCGGGGTGGAACGTGGTCACGACGGCCGATGCCGCGGCCGGCCGCAACTTCGGACTCGCCGCCGCCGTCGAGCACCGGACGCGCTACGAGCGCGCGCACGAGTTCGTCGCGGTCGTCCACAAGCTCTGGGACAGCTGGGAGGACGACGCCTTCGTCGGCGACAAGGCGACGGGCCGCTTCGTCGACACCGCGAAGGTGCATCCGATCCGCCACCGCGGCCCGCATTACGCGGTCGAGGGGCCCCTGAACCTGCCGCGCGCGCCGCAGGGGCGGCCGGTCACCGTGCAGGCCGGCGGCTCGCAGGACGGCCGCGATCTGGCAGCCGCGACCGCGGATGCGGTCTTCACCCTGTCGCAGACCATCCCCGACGGCGTCGCCTATGCGCGCGACCTGCGGGCCCGGGCCGCCGCCTTCGGGCGGCCGGCGAACGCGATCGTGATCCTGCCGGGCCTCGCCACGGTGATCGGCAGCACGGAGGCCGAGGCGCGCCGCCGGCAGGACGAATTGTGGGACCTCGTGCCGATCGAATACAGCCTCGCGCGGCTGGCCGGCACCCTCCAGATCGCGCCGGAGCGGCTCGACCTCGACAAGCCCCTGCCGGACCCGCTGCCGCTGCCGCCCAACGCCAACCACACCATGTTCCAGGGAACCGTCGCTCTGGCGCGCCGGGACAACCTCACCGTGCGCCAACTGCTGCGGGCGCTCGGCGGCGGCGTCGGCCACCGCATTGTCGTCGGCACGCCGGAGACGGTCGCCGACGACATCGAGGCCTGGTTCAGGGCCGGCGCCGCCGACGGCTTCAACCTGATGCCCGACGTGCTGCCCGATGGCCTGGAGACCTTCGTCGACGCCGTGGTGCCAATCCTGCAGAAACGCGGACTGTTCCGCACCGCGTATTCCGGCACGACATTGCGGGAGCATTTCGACCTCGAGCGGCCCGCCTGCCACCGACCGTCGGCCGCGGCGCTTCTGGCCGGATGATCGGCCCCGGGATGCGACGCCACATGATGCGACGCCGCATGGCCGATCGCTGCGCCCACGGCACCGGCCGGCCGGACACCGCGTTGTGGTGAGAGGCGACCGGCCGACGACCAGGATTGGCGCGATGCACGATCACGACGACGACCATCCGCACGATCGGTCTCACGACGCCGCCGCGCCGGGCGCCGGTGCCGGGCGCTGGAAGCACGACGGCATCCGGGTGATCCCCGGCGACAGGCTCGATTCCAACACCGCGCAGACGCCGGGCATGTTCCGGCAGGCGGCGATCAACCACGCCCGCGTCGGCGCCCACAAGATCTGGGCGGGCACCGTGGCGATCGAGCCCGACGC
>NZ_BPRB01000023.1 GCF_022179685.1 Methylobacterium trifolii | reverse complement strand
ACGGGAGAGGGGGCCGCCCGGCCCTTCGATCGTCCTCTCCGTTCATCTGCGCAGATGTGCGAAGCCGGTAGCCCCTCTGTGGGAGAGGGAAGCGCCAGAGCCGGATTTACTTCAGGCAGCGGGATGTGAATCCCTACTTGCACTCCTCGCGGGTGCGCTTCATCGCCTCGCCGAAACCGGCCAGCGCATACTCGTCGCTCGTGGGGTTTCCGCGCAGCGACGTGGTCCTGATCGTGAGCTTCGGGTTGCGGCCGCCCATCTCGGTCACGACGCGGGCCTCCTCGGCCGGGTTCTGGAGCCAGGCGTTGCCGTCCTTGACCACGAGGCCGTAGCGGGCGCTGCCGAGGTTCAGGGTCGGGTCGCTCGGAGCTGCGGCCGAGCCCGGCTTCACCTGGGCGGCGGCGGGCTTGGAGGGGAAGCCCAGCATCACCGCGACCTCGTTCTGGACGTTCTCGCCCTTGCGCACGGTCACGAACAGGTAGGCGGTATCGCGCTTCAAGCTGCTGGGCTGGCGGGCCTGCGGCTGGGCGATGGCGTAGCACAGCCGGGTACGGCCCTCGCCGTTCACGAACACGTTCCAGTCGCCGAAGATCGCCACCGGCGTCGCCTGCTGCATGCCGGGGGGCGTGGCCGTCTTCCGGCTGCGGTCGCGCCCATTGCGGCGGCGGCTGCCGCGCGCGGGAGCCTCTTCGGCCTCCTGGGCGAAGGCGGCGGTGGCGGTGAGCCCGAGGGCCGCCGATCCGAGGCCCGCGCCGAGTCCGGGGGTCAGCAGGGTCAGCGCTCCGACGGGGAGCAGGCAGAGGGCACGGCGCATCGTCACGTCCTGAAGGCGTCGTCCGGCATCACGGCCGGGTTCGCGCGGCGCCCTCGAGAGGCAGCCGCGGCGGGTTTCAGGATTAGTGAAGCTTGGACTTCACGTCGGCAAGATGGCGACCGGACCGGGACGTGTGTTTGTCCCGGCATCGCGCGTCCGCCGGCCTCAGCCGGCGCGGGCCTCGGCCGCGATGGCCGCCATCGCCGCGACCGGCAGAGGCGGCATTTCGTGCGGCGCCTCGATGGACGCCGGCCGGGCCGCCTCCGGTGCCGCCGCGGTCTGGCGCACGCGCGGCTGCGGGTCGTTGTAGGGGGTGTTGTAGCCCTTGAGGACCGCCGCCCAATAGTCCTCGCGGGTGAGGCCGCTGCCGACGAGGGCCGCGTCGATCATCGCGGTCGCGGTGGCCGCCAGGGCGGGGGCCTCCTCGGGGTCGGTCCAACTCTCAAGCGGCATGCTGCGGTCTCCGGATACGCTCGCACGGGGCTTGTAGCGACGGCTACCTAGCTAGACGGTGAACGCGCCTGCGCCCGCTAAGTTGCCATGCACCATTTTCAAGACTTCTCCCCAGACAGCCGCGCGATCCAGTCCCGCGCCTGCCCCCGCACGTTGTCCGGCGCGGTGCCCCCGAAGCTGGTGCGGCTGCCCACCGAGTTCTCGACGCCGAGCACCGCGTAGACGGCATCTGTGATGCGCGGCTCGGCCTCCTGCATCTCGGAGAGCGACAGCGCCTCCAGCCCGACGCCCCGGGCGGAGGCCGCGCCGACGAGGCGGCCGGTGACGTGGTGCGCCTGCCGGAAGGGCAGCCCGAGTTCCCGCACCAGCCAGTCGGCCAGGTCCGTGGCGGTGGAATAGCCGGAGCCCGCGGCGCGGCTCAGGACCTCGGGGTTCGGCTCCAGGTCGCGGACCATGCCGGTCATCGCGGCCAGGCACAGGGACAGGGCCTGGAGGGCGTCGAAGGTGCCTTCCTTGTCCTCCTGCATGTCCTTCGAATAGGCGAGCGGCAGGCCCTTCATCACCACGAGCAGGCCGGTGAGCGCGCCGACGATCCGGCCGGACTTGGCCCGCACCAGCTCCGCCGCGTCCGGGTTGCGCTTCTGCGGCATGATCGAGGAGCCGGTGGTGTAGCCGTCCGACAGCCTGACGAAGTTGAACTGCGCCGAGGTCCAGACCACCAGTTCCTCGGCGAAACGCGAGAGGTGGATCGCGCAGATCGAGGCGGCCGCGAGGGATTCGAGCGCGAAGTCGCGGTCGGCCACGGAATCGAGGGAGTTGGCGGTCGGCCGGTCGAAACCGAGCGCGGCGGCGGTGGCGTGCCGGTCGATCGGGAAGGAGGTGCCGGCAAGGGCCGCCGCCCCCAGCGGGCACTCGTTCAGCCGGGCGCGGGCATCGCGAAACCGGCCGCGGTCGCGGGCCAGCATCTCGACATAGGCGAGGCAATGGTGCCCGAAGGTGACGGGCTGGGCCGATTGCAGGTGGGTGAAGCCCGGCATCACCGTGCCGGCATGCGCCAGCGCCTTGTCGGCCAGCGCCCGCTGGAGGTCGGCGGCCTGCGCGTCCAGAGAATCGAGGGTGTCGCGCACCCACAGCTTCATGTCGGTGGCGACCTGGTCGTTGCGCGAGCGGGCCGTGTGCAGCCGCCCGGCGGCCGGGCCGACGATCTCGGTGAGCCGGCTCTCCACGGACATGTGGATGTCCTCGAGCTCGCGCCGGAACACGAAGCGGCCGGATTCGATCTCGTCCCGCACGCCCTTGAGCCCGGCTTCGATCGCGGCCACATCGTCGGGCGGCAGGATGCCGGCGGCGCCCAGCATCGCCACATGCGCCAGCGAGCCGCGGATATCCTGGGGCGCGAGGCGCTTGTCGAACCCGATGGAGGCGTTGATCTCCTCCATGATCTCGGCGGGGCCGCTCGCGAAGCGCCCGCCCCACATCCGGTTGCTCATGCTCTCACAGACCCTTCCGCCCCGCCTCGAAGATCCGGCCACGCAACGATGATGCCCGGTCGCTTCACAGGGCTCGCCATCGGCGCCGGCCTCGTCACCGCGCTGGCCGGCGGCCTTGCCCTATACGGGACCGGCTCGCCCGGCGGCAACGGGGGCGCCGGCCCCTGCGCCGGCTCGGCCGGGGCGATGGCCCGGGTCGCGGCCGCCTCCCGCGGCGAGGTCGCGGCGATGCAGGCGCCCCTGACGCCCCGGCCGGCTCCGGAGATCGCCTTCAAGGGGCCGGACGGGGCCGAGACGCGGCTGTCCGACCTCAAGGGCCGGCTCTTGCTGGTCAACCTCTGGGCGACGTGGTGCGCCCCGTGCAAGGCCGAGATGCCGGCCCTCGACCGGCTCCAGGCCGCGCGCGGCGGCAAGGATTTCTCGGTGGTCGCGATCAACGTCGACACGCGCAACCTCGACAAGCCACCGGACTGGCTGAAACAGAACGGCATCGGCCGGCTCGCCTACTATGCCGATCCCGGCGGCCGGGTGCTGCCCGCGATCCAGCGCGACACCGGCTCCACCGGCCTGCCGACGACGCTGCTGATCGACGCGCAGGGCTGCACCATCGGCGTGATGAAAGGGCCGGCCGAGTGGTCGGGCGCGGACGGCCTGCGCCTGATCGAGGCGGCGCTCGGGGCGGGGTCCTGAAGACGGGCGGACCCGGTCAGTAATGGACGAACCGGCCCTCGGGGGCGATCTGCTGGATCAGGTCGAATTCGTCCCGGTTGGCCGTCAGCACGGGCAGCCCCGCTCTGGCTGCTGTCAGGTAGATCAGGGCATCGTTGAGACACGCCTTGCGCTGATGCGGCTGATACCCCTGGACCCGCGCCAGCGTGCCGGCGACGAGGCCGGCCTCGGTCCAGGTCTGCGGGTTGGGCGTGAGTATCCGCGTCTCCGGAACTTGCGCGAAGAGCTCGGCGTAATGGTCGCGCAGCGCCACCCATCCCGGCCGGGCCGGGTCTGCGTTGGCCACGCCGACCGCGAGTTCAGCCAGGGCGACCGCGCAGTGGAACAGCAGCGCCCGGTCGATGGCATCGCGCAGGGGCACCGGCAGGCGGCCGGCCGCGCGATGGATGTAGACGCTGGTGTCGAGGAGCATCACCGTCGGTCCGGTGCCGGACAGGGCGGTCCAATCCACGAGTTCGTGCCGTGGCCGTGTGGCGAGGCGTGCCCTGCGCTTGTCCGGCTTGCGCCGCCGGACGGCGCCGCGCAGGTCAATACTCAAGGTCGTGCTCGGGACCCAGCCGCCCTTCGGTCCGCCGGAAGAAGGCCGCCAGCGGATCGGGCCGCGCCAGCATCGCCAGGGCCAGCATGCCGAGTTCGGTGGTCGAGCTGAGGCCGGCCTCGCGCTTGGCGGCCTCGACCAGCGCCGGGGGCGCCCGAAAGCTGACATGTTCGGTCTTGTCGCCGTCGAACAGGCCGGCGCGCCTGGCCTCTTCCAAGGCGGCGGCATGGGCCGGGATCGGCTGCGGCGCCAGGGCCGCCGACTCCGCAGCGGATCGGGGGCGTGCCCTGTCGGCACGCCCCTTCGGCTTCGTCTGGGATGCGGATCGGGAGGTCATGGAACCTGTCTCGCGCCTGTCGATGTGCGCATTTTAGGATCTGCTGTCACACAAGGCCAGCCCGACGAATCGCCCGAGGCGTTCGAGGATCGCGAGGCCGGCGTGATGCCATGGGCTTGAACCGGCGCGGGAAGCCGGGCACCCCCCTTGGGATGAGTCAGCCCCGCCCGCTCTCCGCCCTCCGCACCGCGCTGACCGGCGAGGCGGGGGGCGGCCTCGTCCTGATGGCCGCGGCCGCGGCCGCCCTGGTGGTGGCCAATACCGGGCTTGCCGGCGCCTACGAGCACGCGCTCCATGTGAGCCTCGGGCCGATGAGTCTGCTGCATTGGGTCAACGACGGCCTGATGGCCCTGTTCTTCCTGCTGGTCGGCCTGGAGATCAAGCGCGAGGCCCTGGACGGGGGCTTGCGCACCTGGCCCGACCGGACCCTGCCGGGTCTGGCGGCGCTCGGCGGCATGGTGGTGCCGGCCCTGGTCTACCTCGCCTTCAACGGCGGCGGCGGCACCGTCCGCGGCTGGGCGATCCCGGCGGCCACCGACATCGCCTTCGCCCTGGGCGTGCTGGCCCTGCTGGGCCGGCGGGCGCCGGTCTCCCTGAAAATCTTCCTGAGCGCCGTGGCGATCGTGGACGACCTCGGCGCGGTCCTCATCATCGCCCTGTTCTACACCGGGGGCCTCGACCTACCGATGCTGGGGCTCGCCGCCGGCACCCTCGCGCTCCTGGCCGGCCTGAACCGCGCGGGCGTGCGCGCCCTCTCCCCCTACCTGCTGCTCGGCCTCGCCCTCTGGGTCTTCGTCCTGCGCTCCGGCATCCATGCCACGGTGGCGGGCGTCCTGCTCGCCATGACCATCCCGATCCGCCCGAGCCCCGGCAGGCCCGAGGACGCGGCCTCGCCCCTGCATCGGCTGGAACACGCCCTGACGCCCTGGGTGACCTACGCCGTCGTCCCGGTCTTCGGCTTCGCCAACGCGGGCGTGACCCTGGTCGGCCTGTCGGCGAGCGCGCTGCTGCACCCCGTGAGCGTGGGCGTGGCCCTCGGCCTGTTCCTCGGCAAGCAGGTCGGCGTGTTCGCCAGCGTGCGCATTGCCGTGGCGCTGGGTCTCGCGACGCGGCCGGCGGGGGCGGGCTGGGGGCAGGTCTACGGCGTGGCCGTGCTCTGCGGCATCGGCTTCACCATGAGCCTGTTCATCGGCGGCCTCGCCTTCGACACCCCCGAGCTTGCCACCGAGACCAAGCTCGGGGTGCTGGCCGGCTCGGTGGCATCGGGCCTGCTGGGTGCGCTGATCCTCGTGCTGGCGCCCCGCCGCGTTGCCGCGGGCCGCATGCCGGACTAACTGCCTGGGCGATGCGGTATTATCTCGGCCTCGCCACCACCTTCCACGACCCTGCGCTTGCCCTGATCGGGCCGGACGGCGGCGTCCTGTTCGCGGAAGGGGCCGAGCGCATCCTGCAATACAAGCGCGCGCCGAACTGCGAGCCGGACCCGGCCGGCCGCATGATCGGCCTGCTTGAGACCTACGTGCCGCGCGGCTCGGAGATCGTGGTGGCCTCCAGTTGGGGCCAGCAATTCACCGAGTTCCTGCGCGGGCAGGCGGGCAGCGGCGCCTTCGACCTCACGACGCTGGCGACTCTCCCCACCCATCTCAACCGCTCCTTCGTGCCCGAGCGGGCCGAGCGCATCTTCATCGCCGAGCTGAACCTGGCGCAGATGCGCGCCGGCTACGGCACCCTGATGGCCCTGAACCAGGAGGCCCGCGGCACGGGGGCGAGCCCGCGGGCCGAGATCGTGGCGCAGACGCGCCATCCCCATCACCTCAGCCACGCCGCCTACGCCCTCTGGGGCAGCCCGTTCCGGGACGCCACGGCGCTCGTCGTCGACGGCATGGGCGAGACCGGGGCGGCGGCGATCTACCGGATGCGCGACGGCCGGATCGAGGAGGTGCGCCGCCACCGCGGGCGCGGCTCGGTCGGCTTCCTCTACGGCCTCGTCACGGATCTGGCCGGCTTCGATCAGGTCAAGGGCGAGGAATGGAAGATCATGGGGCTCGCCCCCTACGGCCGCCCCGACCCCGAGCTGATCCCGCAGCTGCGCCGCCTCTACAGCGTCGAGTCCGGCCGGCTGAAGTTCTCCGACGACGCCACCGTGCGCGCGGTCGCCGCCGACATCCTCGCGCGCCGGCCCGCGGACGCGGCCGAGACCGGCTGGGCGGACCTCGCCCGCAGCGGCCAGGACGTGTTCTGCGAACTCATGGACGCGCTGGTGGCCGAGGCGTGGGCGCTGGCCCCGCACGAGAACCTCGTGATCGCGGGCGGCTGCGGCCTCAACTCCTCCTATAACGGTCGGGTCCTCGCCCGCTCCGGCTTCTCGCATCTGCACGTGCCCTCGGCGCCGGGCGACGACGGCAACGCCATCGGCGCCGCGTGGCTGGCCTATTCCGCCGACCATCCCGACTGGACCGGGCCGGAGCAGGCCTCACGTCCGCTCTCGCCCTATCTCGGCTCGCGCGTCTCGACCGAGCCCCTGGAGCGCATGGCCGAGTGGGAGCCGAGGGCCAGGCGCCTCGGGCACGCGGGCGTGACGCGGGCCGCGGCCGGTATCCTGGCGGATGGGGGGCTGGTCGGCTGGGTCCAGGGCCGGGCCGAATTCGGGCCGCGGGCGCTGGGCAACCGCTCGATCCTGGCCGACCCGCGCCCCGAGGGTGCCAAGGACGCGCTGAACGCCAAGGTGAAGTACCGCGAGGCGTTCCGGCCCTTCGCCCCCTCGATCCTGGCCGAGGCCGGGCCGGACTGGTTCGAGGACTACGCCGACAGCCCCTACATGGAGCGCACCCTGGTCTGGCGGGAATCCGTCCGCGACAGTGTCCCGGCCGTGGTGCACGCGGACGGAACCGGCCGGCTCCAGAGCGTCACGCCCGAGCGCAACCCGACTTACGCCGGGCTGATCGCGGCGTTTCGCGACCTGACCGGCGTGCCGATCCTGCTCAACACCAGCTTCAACGTGATGGGCAAGCCGATCCTCCACAGCGCGGAGGACGCGATCCTGATGTTCTACACCACGGGGCTCGACGCCCTCGTGGTGGAGGACTGGCTGCTGGTCAAATGAACCGGACGCGTCTCAATCGCAGACTTCGACCCGCTTGTAGGTGAAGTCCTCGTCGCTGAGCCAGACCTTGCGGCGCTCGTAGTGGCAGACCGGGCCGCGGCGCTCGCGCACCACCACGGTCTCCACGGGCTCCTCCTCCACGAGCACCCGGCGCGGGCGGTATTCCGGCGGGGGCGGCGGGGGCTGGTTCGCGCCGTTGATGAGGGCGCCGGCGGCGACGCCGCCGAGGACGCCGGCTGCGACGCCGCCGAGCAGGGCGGCGTTGCGGCCGTCGCGGGCGAGGCCCGGCGCGACGGTGCCGATGAGTAGGGCGCCGATCAGGGCGGCCCGGACCCCGTGGGTCATGGCGAAGGAACCGTTCGCGCGCACGCTCAAAATCTCCCGTTCGTGTTGGGCCAAATCCAACACCGGGATGTTTAAGAATCCGCCAATGCCCCGTTCACGAACGCGTTGGATACCGGGCCGGCGGGGAGCATCTTGACGGCATGCGGATGCGGATGATCTGGCTCGCTGCGGCCCTCTGCCTGATGGGATCGATGGCGCTTGCCGACGGCGGGCGGCCGTTCCTCCTGGTCGGCCTCGACGGCAAGACGGTCTTCGCCCCCGAGGGCTCGAAGAACGGGCCGGACGGGCACGACGCCCTGGCCATCGTGGATATCGGCGACCCGGCCCGGCCCCGTCTCGCCCACGTCCTGCCCCTGGACAACTCCGTCTACGGCCCGCCGACCAACCTGCAGATCACGCCGGACGGCCGCCTCGGGCTGCTCGCGAGCCCGGTGACGATGCGGCAGGAGGGCGAGGCCTGGTACGCGCAGGCCGACGACCGGCTCCACGTGGTCGACCTCGCGGCCGAACCGCCGCGGCTGGTGGAGACGATCCGGGTCGGGCGCCAGCCCTCCGGCCTCGCGATCGGCCGCGCCGGCACCCTCGCCCTGGTGGCCGAGCGCGAGGGGCGCAGCGTCACGGTGCTGACCATCCGCGGCACCGAGGTCAGGCCGGTCGCCAGCGTCGACGTGGGCGGCGAGGCGGCCTCCATCGCGATCGCGCCGGACGGGCGCCGGGCTTTTGTCGCCAAGAACAAGGCCGGCACGGTCGGCGTGCTCGAGATCGACGGCACGCAGGTGACCTACGATCCCGCCCGCGACATGCCGGTCGGGCCCGGCACCTACGGCCTGGAGGTGACGCCGGACGGCGCCTTCGTCCTCTCGGGCAATGCGGGCGCGAGCCCCAGCGACGGCCATGCGGACGTCGTCAGCCTGATCCGGGCGACGGGGGCGCGGCCGGTGGTGCTCGACCATGTCGGGGTCGGCGACACCGCCGAGACCCTGGCGATCGCACCGGACGGGCGCCACGCCGCGGTCTCGGTGGTGAAGGGTGCGGCCGCCCCCCATGCGAGCCCGAGCTACACGCCGGGCGGCGCGGCGGTGCTCGTCACGATCGAACCCGGCGGCCGGCTGCGCTACGCGTCCGAGGCGCCGGCCGGGGCCGTGACGCAGGGCATCGTCTTCGACCCGTCCGGCCGCTACGTCTACATCGGCAATTACAGCGACCGGACGCTCGGGGTCTACGCGGTGGAGGGCGACACGATCCGCGAGACCGGGTTCCGCCTCGACCTGCCGGGCCGGCCGGCCTCCCTGCGCGGCAGGCCCTGATCGGAGAAGGCCCCGTTCAGAGCAGCGCGTCCAGCGACCGGATCACCGTCGCCGGGGGCAGGTCCGGGTACTCGTCCGGCAGGCCCCTGCGGTTGATCCACGCGGCCTTCAGGCCGAAGGCAACCGCACCCGCCACGTCCCAGCGGTTCGAGGAGCAGAACAGTACCTGCCCGGCCGCCACGCCGAGCCCGTCGAGGGCGAGCGCGTAGGCCGCCGGGTGCGTCTTGAACACCCTCGCCCCATCGACGGAGAACACCGCGTCGAGGTGGTCGCCGAGGCCGGCCGAGGCCACCGCCCGCTCCAGCATCCCCGTGTCCCCGTTCGAGAGGATCGCGCAGCGCAGGCCCCTGCCCCGCAGCGCCGCCAGGGTGGTCGCCACCTCCGGGTAGGCGTCGAGGTCGCGATAGGCGTCGAGGAGTTTTGCACGCAGGCTTGCGTCGACGGCCGGGTGCAGGGCCAGGGCATGGTCGAGGGCCGCCTCCGTCAGCGACCAGAAGCTGCGATAGCGCCCGGCGAGCGACAGGACCCAGCTGTATTCGAGCTGCTTAGCCCGCCAGACCTCCGACAGGCGGCCGGCATCCGGGCCGACCGCATCCGCGTGGCGCTGCACGGCCGAGTGCACGTCGAACAGGGTGCCGTAGGCGTCGAAGACGACGGCCTGCGTTCCTGCGAGGATGGATTCCGGCATGGCTGGCGTCTCCGGTTGCGTCAGGCCCGCCGCAGGCGCAGGCCGAAGAGGTGGAGCAGGCCCACGAGGACGCCGCCATAGACCACGGCCCCCGTCAGGCCGAGGCAGGCCAGCACCGCGATCTCGCGGCCGTGGGGCAGGGCCGGCACCACGCCCTCGGCCAGCGGCAGGCCGTAGACGGCCACCCCCGCCAGCGCCGCGCAACCGAGCACGACCCCGAGCACGGTCAGGCCGAGCGTCCGGCCCGGCGCCGTCCAGCCCCGGCGCCAGGCGAGGCCGACCAGGAGGGCGAGGTTCACCCACTGGCTCACGGCGGTGGCCATCGCCAGCCCGGTGACGCCATAGGGGCCGGTGAGCCAGAGCTTGAGCGCGACGTTCACCCCGATCGCGCTCAGGGAGGCCCAGAGGGGCGTCGTGGTGTCCTGGCGCGCGTAGAAGCTCGCCACCGCGCTGCGCACCAGCACCACGGCGGGCAGCGCCAGCCCGTAGGCCGCGAGCACGGAGGCCGCGCGGGCCGCGTCCCCGGCATCGAAGGCGCCGCGCTGGAACAGGGCCGCCATGATCAGGCCCGGCAGGGTCAGGAAGGCGACCGTGAAGGGCGCCGACAGGGCCAGGGAAAAGCCGGCCGCCCGGTTCTGGGCGGCGTGCGCGCCTGCCACGTCGCCTGCCGCGATCCTGCGGCTCATCTCGGGCAGCAGCACCGTGCCGGCCGCGATGGCGATGACGCCGAAGGGGAGCTGGTAGAGCCGGTCGGCATAGTAGAGGGCCGAGACCGCGCCGGTGGGCAGCAGGCTCGCGATGATGGTGTCGGCGAAGGCCGCGATCTGGAAGCCGGCCGAGCCGATCACCGCCGGTCCCAGCACCTTGAAGAACCGCGTCATCGCCGGATCGCGCAAGGTGGGCGCCACGAGGCGGGGGGCCACGCCCATGCGCCGGCAGCCCCACCACAGCAGCCCGAACTGGAGCACCCCGGAGGCGGCCACGCCCCAGGCGGCCGCATAGGCCGCGTTCGGGAACAGGAAGGCCAGCGACAGGGCCGCCAGCATCGCGAGGTTGAGCAGCACCGGCGCGCCGGCGGCCACCGCGAAGCGGCGATGCGCGTTGAGGACGCCCGAGAGCAGCGTCACCAGGGTCATGAACAGCAGGTAGGGGAAGGTGATGCGGGTGAGCGCGACCGCGAGGTCGAAGCGCTGCGGGTCCTCGGAGAAGCCCGGCGCGAGGCCGCGCACCACCCAGGGCATCGCCGGCAGGGCGAGGTTGAGCAGCACGAGCTGCACGATCAGCATCAGGGTGAAGATGCGGTCGGCGAATCGCCGGGCCTCCCCTGCCGCGCCCGCCTCCTCCAGCCCGGCATAGGCCGGCACGAAGGCGGTGTTGAAGGCGCCCTCCCCGAAGATCGCGCGGAAGTGGTTCGGCAGGCGGAAGGCGACGACGAAGGCGTCGGCCACCGGCCCGGCACCCATCACGGCGGCCATCACCACGTCGCGGGCGAAACCCGTGACGCGGGAGACCAGGGTCCAGCCGCCGACGGAGAGGATGGAGCGGATCATCGGGCGGGGGGCCCATCCGTCCCCGCCCGGAGGGGGGGGACGGGATATGAAGGTCCCGATAGCCCACGATTTGGCGCGAGCGCTTCCCTCTCCCCTCTGCGGGGGAGGGTGGCCCGCGAAGCGGGTCGGGAGAGGGGAGCGACATTTCCGGACAACGCGCTCCCC
>NZ_BPRB01000022.1 GCF_022179685.1 Methylobacterium trifolii | reverse complement strand
CCGGCGCCCTGCGCGCCCTGGGGAGCGACCGAAAGGGCACGGTCGCCGTGGTCTTCGGCCTGGGCGCGACCGTCCTGGTCGGCCTCGTGGGCGGCGGGATCGATTACGGCCGCCTCGCCTCCCGCCGCAACCAGTTGCAGCGGGCGGTGGATGCCGGGGCCTTGGCCGGCGGCAACGCCCTGAAGCTCGCCATGCCCAACACCGCGTCCATCGCCGGTGTCACCGAGCAGACGATCCGCGCCGGGGTGACATCCCCCTCCGACCGGCCGCTGACGGTCCAGGTCACTGTGGCCGAGGACAAGACCAGCGTCTCGGCCTACGCCGAGGAGACCTTCCGGCTGGCCTTCGGCAGCCTTCTCGGCGTCGGCAACGCGAAGATCACGGCCAAGGCGCGGGCCAGCGTCGTCGGCAAGATGCGGCTGTGCATGCTCACGCTGGATTCGCTCGCGGCCGGCGCCTTCAACCTCCAGAAGAAGGCCCAGGTCACGGCCAACGAGTGCTCGCTCTACTCGAATTCCGCCAACCCCCTCGGGATGGTCGGCCAGGCGGACGCCATCGCGCAGGCGCAGACCATCTGCTCGGCCGGCGGCTATCTCGGCGTGCGGGCGAACTTCTCGCCGACGCCGCAGACCGGCTGTCCGGTGATCGAGGACCCGCTGCGCGACCGCCCTGCGCCGCCGATCGGGAACTGCGCGAGCCTGCCGTTTCCCCTGAACCTGCTCGACGTGCTCAGCATCAAGAAGATCGAGACCAGCGTCACCCTGGAGCCGGGCACCTATTGCGGTGGCCTCCACATCACCAAGAATGCCGTCGTTTCCCTCAAGCCCGGCATCTACGTGATGAAGGACGGCCCCCTGGTCGTGGACAAGAAGGCCAGCTTGAGCGGGGTCGACGTGGCCTTCTACTTCACCGGCAACAAGGGCGGCCTGGTCTTCGACAAGAAGACCACCATCAGCCTGACGGCGCCGACCAGCGGCGTCATGGCGGGCCTCCTGATGTCGGAGGAACGGGCGGTGACGCTCCCGATCGATCCGACGGCCCTGGTCGAGACGCTCCTGGGCGACCTGATCAGCCCGACGCCGCCTGCCTTGAGCCTGACCAAGCCGGTGCGGATCTACCGCATCATCAGCGACAACGCCCGCACCATGCTGGGGACGATCTACCTGCCGAGCGGGCGCCTCGTGATCGACGCGAGCAAGCCGGTGGCCGACCAGTCGGCCTACACGGTCGTCGTGGCCCAGCAGGTGAACCTCTACGAGGGGCCGAACCTCTATCTCAACGCGAACTACAACGGCACCAGCGTGCCCGTGCCCAAGGGGGTCGGGCCGGTCGCGGGCCGGCTGCTCCTGAGCCAATGACCGGGATGGACGCGGGCCGCGGCGACGTGCGGCAGGCGTTGGAGGGAGAGCGATGCTCGCCTTGATCCTCGACGATTCCGAGATGAACAACCTGCTGCTGATGCAGGCCCTGAAGCCCGTACCCGATTGCGAGACGGTCGACTTCACCTGCCCGCTGAAGGCCCTGGATTTCCTGCGCGCCAACGTCGACCGGATCGGCATCGCGATCACGGATTTCGACATGCCGGGGATGACCGGCCTCGAATTCATCGCGGCCGCCCGCGCCGTCGAGGGTTTCGCGCACGTCCCCATCGTGATGGTGACGAGCCTGGACCAGCAGAGCCTGCGCCGCCAGGCGCTCGGCCTCGGCGCCACCGATTTTCTCGGCAAGCCCTGCGACCCGTTTGAGATTCGGGCGCGGGTGACGAACCTGATGAAGATCAGCCAGGCCTACCGCCAGGAGCAGGACCGCAACGCCTGGCTGGCGCGGGAGGTGGCCGCGGCGGTCTCGGTGATCGAGGCGCGGGAACGGGAGATCATCGCGCTCCTGATGCGTGCGGCCGAGCACCGCGACACCGACACGGGCAACCACGTCGCCCGCGTCGCGGCCTATGCCGGCATCATCGCGAAGAATCTCGGCTTCGACCCGGCCTACTGCAACCTCCTGAGCCTCGCCTCCACCATGCACGACGTGGGCAAGATCGGCGTGCCGGACGCGATCCTGCTCAAGCAGGGGCCGCTCGCCCCCGACGAGCGCAGCGAGATGGAGCGGCACGCCGAGCGCGGCCGCAAGATCCTGGAGGGCAGCACCTCCGACGTGGTGCGACTGGCCGCCGAGATCGCGGCCAGCCACCACGAGCGCTGGGACGGGACCGGCTATCCGAACCGTCTCGCGGGGGGGGCGATCCCGCTGCCCGGCCGCATCGTGGCGGTGGCGGACGTGTTCGACGCCCTCGTCTCGGAGCGCCCCTACAAGAAGGCGTGGTCCCTCGACGCGGCGAGGGCCTTCCTGACGGACAACGCGGGCCAGCACTTCGATCCGCGCTGCGTCGCGGCCTTCCTGGCCGGCTGGAGCGAGGTGGAGCGGCATTGCCGGCAACTGGCCGCCGCCTGAAGGCGCGGCCCGGCACGGAGACAGGGAAGCCGATGCGTCTCGGTTCGCTCAACCCGCAGCGGTCGCTCGCCGGGCGCCTCGCCTGGGCGGTCATCGGCGCGGTGACGATCGCCCTGGTGGTGGCGACCGGCCTCTCGGTCTGGCGCGAGGTCGACCGCTACGCCGCCGACAAGCGCGAGGCCCTGCGCGCGGTGGCCCAGGTCTTCGCCTACGCGATCGTGCCGGCCGCGACCGCCGGCGATGCGGATGCCGCCGACGCGACGCTCCGCGCGATCGCCCGGCAGCGGGCCATCGTCTACGCGGCCCTGGAGCGCCCGGACGGCGCCGTGGTGAGCGAGCAGGGCCTCGGCCTGCGCCTGACCGAGGACATCGATCTCGACGCCGAGGGCGACATTTCGCTCTTCGCCCTGGTCTTCACGCGCACCGTGCGGGTCGCAGTGCCGGTCGTCTCCAACGCCCGCGAGATCGGCCGCATCGTCCTCGTGGCCGAGACCGGCGATCTGGCCGAGCGCATCGCGGGCGTCGCCCTCAACGCCGCGCTCGCGGGCCTCCTGGCCATCGGCGTCGGGCTCGTGGTGGCGCTGCGCCTGCACCGGGCCGTCACCCAGCCGCTGGCGTCGCTCGCCCGAACCATGGACGCGGTGCGCCTGCGCCATGACTACACGCAGCGCGCCGCGATCACCGCCGACGACGAGGTCGGCACGCTGGCGGGAACCTTCAACGACCTGCTGGGTGCGGTCAACGAGCGCGACCGGAAGCTCGCCGAGCACGGGGCGCACCTGGAGGAGGAGGTCCGCATTCGCACCTGCGACCTGAGCGAGGCCATGCTGGCGGCCGAGGCGGCCAACACCGCCAAGTCGTCGTTCCTGGCGACCATGAGCCACGAGATCCGCACGCCGATGAACGGCATGCTGGTGATGGCCGAACTGCTCGCCGGCGCCGACCTGCCACCGCGCCAGCGCCGCTACGCCGAGGTGATCGCCCGCTCCGGCCAGAGCCTGCTGGCGATCATCAACGACATCCTGGACTTCGCCAAGGTGGAGGCCGGCAAGCTCGATCTGGAGCGCGTCGCGGTCAGCCCCGCCGAGATCGCCGACACGGTGGTGACGCTGTTCGGCGAGCGCGCGCGGTCGGCCGGGCTGGATCTGGCGGCCTACGTCGCAGCCGACGTGCCACGCACCATCCTCGGCGACCCCGTTCGCCTGGGGCAGGTGGTGAGCAACTTCGTCTCGAACGCCCTGAAGTTCACGGAAGCCGGCCACGTCCTGGTTCGGATCGAGCCCTGCCCGGAGGACGATCGGTTCCTGCTGATCCGCGTGAGCGATACCGGCATCGGCATCCCCCAGGACAAGCTCGGCAGCATCTTCTCCGCCTTCTCCCAGGCCGACCAGTCCACCACCCGCCGCTTCGGCGGCACCGGCCTAGGCCTCTCGATCGCCCAGCGCCTGATCGAGGCGATGGGCGGGACCGTCGGCGTGGAGAGCCGGATCGGAATCGGTTCGACGTTCTGGGCGCGCATCCCCATGGAATCCGAGGCCGCATCCCTGCCCGTGCTCCGCGCGGACGCCGTGGCGCCGGGCGTGGTGCTGGGCGCCCTCGGTGGCGCGACGCGGGAGGCGCTGGCCGCGAGCCTGACGGCGGCCGGATTCGTCCTCGACGGTGAGCAAGCGGGCGCGCATCGGATCGTCAGTGCGGCGGAACTCGTCGGCACGCGCTCGCGCCCGGCAGGCGCCGGGCAGGTGCTGGCGCTCTGCCCGATGGGCGACCCGACCGGCACGCAGGCGATCCGGGCGGGGCTCGCCGACGCGTTGCTGCGCTGGCCCCTGGCGCAGGCGGAATGGGCCCCGGCGCTGGCCGCGCTCGCGGCCGGGTTGCCCTTTGTGGACACTCAGACCGGCCCGGCCGCTGCGGCCGACGACCTCCCCCGCTTCGCCGCGGCGCGGGTGCTGGTCGCCGACGACAGCGCCGTCAACCGCGAGGTCGCCATCGAGGCGCTGTCGCGCTGCGGCGTCACGGACGTGGTCACCGTGGAGGACGGGGCGCAGGCCGTCGCGGCGGCCAGCGCAGGCCGCTTCGACCTGGTGCTCATGGACGGCAGCATGCCCGTCCTCGACGGCTTCGAGGCCGCCCGGGCGATCCGGCGCCGCGAGGCGGCGACAGGGGGGCCGCATCTGCCGATCGTGGCGCTCACCGCCCACGTCCTGGGGCAGGGCGCGACCGCCTGGCAGGCCGCCGGCATGGACGGCGTGCTCGCCAAGCCCTTCACCCTGGTCCAGCTCGGGCAGGTCCTGGCGACGTTCCTGACACGCTTGGCGGCGGAGGCCGAACCGGTAGCGTCGATGGCCGAGCCACAGGCCCCAAGGCCGGACGATCCTGCAACGGCGGACGAGGCGGTGGCGGACGGCCTGCTCGATCTTCAGACCCTCGGGTCGCTCTCCGAGATGGGCGATGCGGCCTTCTTCGCCCGCGTGGTCCAGCTCTACACCGAGCAGGCCCCGGCTGCCCTCGCCGCCCTGGACCGGGCTGCGGTCGATGCGGACCCGCTGGCGGTGGCCTCCTCAGCCCACAGTCTCAAGTCCATGAGCCTGAACATCGGAGCCGCTGCCCTGGCGACAGACCTCGGCCGCATCGAGCAGGACGCGCGCGAGGCCGCAGCCTGTCCGGATGCCGGCGCGATGGGTGCGGTCGGCGCCGTGTTCGTGCGGACGATGGAGGCCCTGGACCGATATGCCGACGGCGTCCGACAGGCCGCGTGACTCCCGCCATCCCTGCCTCGGGCATCGTGGGCAGCCGCCTGGTCGGGAGCAGAACGATGCCTGCTCC
Source organism: Methylobacterium trifolii (assembly GCF_022179685.1). Lineage (GTDB taxonomy): Bacteria > Pseudomonadota > Alphaproteobacteria > Rhizobiales > Beijerinckiaceae > Methylobacterium > Methylobacterium trifolii. The sequence goes on along the minus strand of NZ_BPRB01000022.1, from coordinate 8,595 downwards.
CGATGGCGGTCAGATCTGGATGAGGCGGATGTTGTTGGTGTTGCCCGTCGTGTGAAAGGGGATGCCGGCGGTGGCCACGACGATGTCGTTGGGCTTGGCGAAGCCTTCTTCCTGCGCGTAGTGGGCGGCCTTGGCCGTCATCTCCTCGTAGCTGTCCACGTCCTCGGTGTGGACGCTGTGGGCCCCCCACATGAGAGACAGGCGCCGCGAGGTGGAAAGACTCGGGGTCAGGGCCAGGATCGGCACCGCCGGCCGCTTGCGGGCCACCCGCGCGGCGGTCGTCCCGCTGGTGGTGTAGGCCACGATCGCGCGCGCGTGGACGGCCTCGGCCAGGGTTGCGGTGGCAGTGGCCACCGCATGCGGCGGGGTCTCCTCCTCGCCCGGCTCGGAAGCCGCCACGATCGAGTGGTAGAGCTTGTGTCCCTCCACGCTCCGGATGATCCGGTCCATCATCGACACCGCCTCGACCGGGTATTTGCCGGTGGCGGATTCGGCCGAGAGCATCACCGCGTCCGCCCCGTCGTAGATCGCGGTGGCCACGTCGGAGGCTTCCGCCCTCGTGGGTGCCGGCGCGTTGACCATCGAGTCGAGCATCTGCGTCGCCACCACCACGGGTTTCACCGCCAGCCGGCAGGCGCGGATCAACTCCTTCTGCCGGCCGGGCACGTCCTCGTGCGGGATCTCGACGCCGAGGTCCCCGCGGGCGACCATCACCGCGTCGGACAGCCGGATGATGTCTTCGATCCGCTCCAGGGCCTGGGGCTTCTCGATCTTCGACATGATGCCGGCCCGGTCCCCGATCAGGGCGCGCGCCTCGATCACGTCGGAGGGTTTTTGGACGAAGGACAGGGCGACCCAGTCCACCCCGAGGTCGAGGCCGAAGGCGAGGTCGGCCCGGTCCTTCTCCGTCAGCGGCGAGAGGTCCAGCAGGGTGCCCGGCAGGTTGACGCCCTTGCGGTTGGAGATCGTTCCTCCATTGACCACCTCGGCCACGATCTCGGCCGTCTCCAGGCCGACCACCCGGACCCGGATGCGGCCGTCGTCGATGAGCAGGTCCTGGCCCGGCACGACGGCGGCGAAGATCTCGGGATGGTGCAGGGGGATCGACTGTCTGTCGCCCTCGCTGCCATCGAGCACGAAACGCACCCGCTCGCCGGCCACGAGGTCGAGGCGACCGTCCTTAAGCGTTCCGATGCGGATCTTGGGCCCTTGCAGGTCCTGGAGGATGCCGATCGGCCGGCCGACCTCCCGCTCCAGGCCGCGGATCGCGGCGTGCACCTTGGCGTGGTCGGCCTGCACCCCATGGCTGAAGTTGAGGCGGAAGGTGTCCACGCCCGCCAGGAACAGGGCCCGGAGCATCTCCGGCGACGAACTGGCGGGGCCGACGGTGGCGACGACCTTGGCGTAGCGGTGACGGCGCATGCTGGGCTCGGCCGCAAACGGCCGCCTCCTCGGGTTCGAATCGGTGGATCAGGATAGCACCGAAGCCCGGATCGGCCGCCGGACGACCCGGGAACCGGCCGGGCCCGGGTCCCTCGCTACTCGTTGTCGCCCTGGATCGCGGCGATGACCGCGTCCGTGACCTGACGGGTCGTAGCCTTGCCGCCGAGGTCCGGGGTGTGGAGGTTCGGGTCGGCGGTGACGCGCTCCACCGCGCGCATCAGCCGGTCGGCGGCCGGCTTCTCACCGAGGTGCTCCAGCATCTGGCAGGCCGTCCAGAACGTGGCCACCGGGTTGGCGATGCCCTTGCCCGTGATGTCGAAGGCCGAGCCGTGGATCGGCTCGAACATCGAGGGGAACTTGCGCTCCGGGTTGATGTTGGCGGTCGGCGCGATGCCGAGCGACCCCGCGAGCGCGGCGGCCAGATCCGACAGGATGTCGGCGTGCAGGTTCGTCGCGACGATGGTGTCCAGCGTCTGCGGCTTCATCGTCATGCGCATGGTCATGGCGTCGACCAGCATCTTGTCCCAGGTCACGTCGGGGAATTCCTGGGCCACCTCGGCGGCGATCTCGTCCCACATCACCATGGCGTGGCGCTGGGCGTTCGACTTCGTCACCACGGTCAGGAGCTTGCGCGGGCGGGACTGCGCCAGCTTGAAGGCGTAGCGGATGATGCGCTGGACGCCCGAACGGGTCATCATCGACACGTCGGTGGCGACCTCGTTCTCGTGGCCCTGGTGGACGCGGCCGCCGACGCCGGCATACTCGCCCTCGGAGTTCTCGCGTACGATCACCCAGTCGAGTTCAGGCCCCGAGACGTGGCGCAGCGGGCTGGTGATCCCCGGCAGGATGCGGGTCGGGCGGACGTTGGCGTACTGGTCGAAGGGCTGGCAGATCGCGAGCCGCAGGCCCCAGAGGGTAATGTGGTCCGGCACGTCCGGCGCGCCCACCGCGCCGAAGAAGATCGCGTCGTGGTTGCGGATCTGGTCGCGCCCGTCGGCGGGCATCATCACGCCGTGCTTCTTGTAGTAGTCCGAGCCCCAGTCGAAGTGATCGAACTTGAAGGTGAACGCGCCGTTCTTCTCGGCCAGCACGTCGAGCACTTCGATGCCGGCGGCGATGACCTCGATGCCGATGCCGTCGGCGGGGATGGCGGCGATGGTGTAGGTCTTCATGGTGTATCTCCGTGACTGAGGTCGGGGGATGAGAACGCGGGAGGGTTCAGCGCGCGACGGTGCTCGCGGGCTCGGCGCGCCGTCCTGCGCGGGCGACGACGAGGGTGACGATTGCGGAAAGGACGAGGAGCGCCGCCACGAAGATCAGGCCGCCGGTGAAGCTGCCCGTCTTGTCCTTGATCCACCCGATCGCCCAGGGGCCGACGAAGCCGCCGAGGTTGCCGATCGAGTTGATCGTGGCGATGCCCACCGCCGCCGCCGAGCCGGACAGGAACATCGTCGGCATGGCCCAGAGCGGGGGCTTGGCCGAAGAGATGCCGATGTTGACGAGGCTGAGGGCGGCGACGACCGCGACGGTCGAGGCTGCGCCGCCGGCCAGCAGCAGGCCTGCCGCCGCGACGAGGCAGGCGATGACCACGTGCCAGGTGCGCTCGCCCGTCCTGTCGGAATGGCGCGCCCACAGGATCATCGCGATCACGGCGACGGTCGGCGGCACGGCGTTCAGGAAGCCGACCGCGAAGGTGGAGAGACCGAAGCTCTTGATGATCTGCGGCGCCCAGATGCCGAGGGTGTAGAGACCAGCGGAGGTGCCGAAATAGATCAGCGCGAGCGCCAGGACGCGGATGTCGGTCATTCCGCCGAGGAGGCTGTGCTTGGCGTGCACCTGCTTGCGGGACCGCTCCTCGTTCATCTCCGCGACGAGCCAGGCCCGCTGATCGTCGGCAAGCCACGTCGCCTTCTCCGGCCGGTCGGTCATGTAGAACAGCACCACCACGCCAAGAATGACGGCGGGGACGGCCTCGACGATGAACATCCACTGCCAGCCGTGCAGGCCGAGGATGCCTTCCATCTCGAGCAAGGCGCTCGAGAGCGGCGAACCTAGGAGCACCGAGATCGGGGCGGCCGCCATGAACAGCGAGACGACGCCTGCGCGGTAGCGGGCCGGGAACCAGTAGGTCAGGTAGAGGATGATGCCGGGGAAGAAACCGGCCTCCGCCGCGCCGAGCAGGAACCGCAGGACGTAGAAGCTCGTCTCGCCCTGGATGAAGGCGAAGGCGCCGGACAGCATCCCCCAGGTGATCATCACCCGTGCGATCCACAGACGGGCGCCGACCTTGTCGAGGATGTAGTTCGAGGGCACCTCGAACAGGAAGTACCCGAAGAAGAACACGCCGGCCCCGAAGCCGAAGACCGACGACGAGAAGCCGAGATCCTTGTTCATCGTCAGAGCCGCGAAACCGATGTTCACGCGGTCGATGAAGGCGATGAAGTAGAGAAGGCAGATGAACGGGACCAGGCGCCATGCGACCTTGCGCATGGTGGCCTGCTCTAGGGAGCCAACCATCGTTTCCTCCTACGGCCTGCCGGGACGCTCCATTGATTCTTGAGCGCTATCTTCCATGCAAGATGGCATCTCGATAGGAGTCTGCGGATGTGGTGTCAAGTCCTGTTTCCCAGCAGGCATGGAAGATGGTAGGCATGACCCGTCGCGGGAGGCATAGAATGGCGCGGGCGCGGCCCAGACGAGCGGACGGGGTACCAGGCGCCGAGGAGGGCGAGAAGAAGACGTCGCTCGTCGACGACGCCTACGACGCGATGCGCACGGCGATCCGCGACGCCAGCTTCGCGCCGGGCTATCAGGCCTCGGAGCAGGAGATCGCCCTGCGGCTCGGGATGAGTCGCACGCCGGTCCACGAGGCCGCCATACGCCTTCAGGAGGACGGCCTCGTACGGGTGCTGCCGCGCAAGGGTATCCTGATCCTGGCGCTCGCCCCCGACGACGTGCGCGAGATCTACGACGTGCTCATCGCGATCGAGGGTCGTGCGGCCGAACTCGTCGCCGCCCTGCCGAAGGTCGAGCGCCTCGCTGCCGCGCGGGACTTGGACGCCCACACGGATGCGATGGCGGAGTCACATGCCGCCGCCGCCCTGCCGGCCTGGGGCGAGGCCGACGGGCGGTTCCATGCCGCGCTGATCGCGCACGCGCGAAACGGGCGGATGAGCCGGGTGATCCAGGCGGTCAACGACCAGTCGCACCGGGCACGGATGCTAACGCTCAACCTGCGCCGTGGCCTCGAAGCGTCGATCGCGGAGCACCGGCAAATCGCCCAGGCCATCCGCGCGGGCGAGCCGGTCGAGGCGCTCGACGCCATGCGCCGCCATCGCATCCGCGCGCGCGACGAACTGCTGCCCCTACTCAGGAGCTACGGGCTGAAACATCTATAGACCGGCCCGCTCATGGGCCTGCGAAACCTTGTTCCTGTTTGATTTATTTCGCCGAAATGTCTCGAACCAGCCGATATCCTGCACCGACGGGCAGCCTCCCCAGTGCCCATCGGCGCGACGTCCCGAATGCCGCCATCGGGACAGCTCAGCGACCCGCATGGCAGGTCGACCTCGAAACGCGCCGCCGCCGAGCAGCCCAAACGCGGATGTTCCACCGAACCGACGTGACCCCGAAACCCGGGAAAGCGGGAACGATCTTCGCCTCAAGCGATCGCCCAGGATCTTGCCACGCCGACCGTTGCACGAAGGACCGCCTTGGGTTACTCAACGGGCACGGTCAGCACCCGTAGCTCAGCTGGATAGAGCGTTGCCCTCCGAAGGCGGAGGACCCAGCTCTTCAGTGTGGTCGATAGAGCCAATCCCAGCAATAAGTTAGCTGAAGTGGTTGGCCTGTAGCATGTCGAGAAGTCGTGTAACGGTGCAAAAGGGCCGCAACGGGTTGCCCAGAAGGCTCGAGCTTTTCCGTTTTCATGCTCGTGTGCTCCGTCGAGATCACGAACCGACACGGATACGGTTGACGAACGACTGCCAGATCGCAAACAGCTTCTCTAGCGCAGCAGGCTCTTGCAATAGCGCAAATGGCACGTAGGGCTCGCCGTCGACTGCGCGCTCGTTGTAGCGTTGCCCAAACGTGCGCTCAAGTTCACTAACGATCTCGCGCCGAGCCTCGATAGAATCGAAAGGGCGTGTCGTCAAAACGTAGCACAGTGCAGTCGAAACACGGCCGTTGGATTTGATTACCGCTGGCCAACAATGCCCTTTGCCGTGTGTGAGCTTCACTATAAGGGCTGGCTTCTGCGACTTAGTGACAGTGATTTCGCAACCTTGGGCTATCCACCAGTTGTAAACTGATCTGGCGATTGCTGCTTCCTTAGCACCACGTTCGGCGTTCAACCAGGTAAACCACTCTTCAATTGAGAGCTGTGGCTTAGTAACGCTCGTTGCGCCGCTGCTTCCCTTACGGCGCTCAGCTTCCGCGGTGCGTCCGATTAGCCGCGGCACTAACGTGCGCAGCCCCTGGCCGGTGTAGTGCTTGATCTCGAGAGCGATAACCTCTGCCGGGCTCATCTGAGCGTTCAGAAACTCAACAATTCGCTTCAGCTCCGGGTAGATGACGTCCGCGACGAAAACCATGCGAATCCGACCGGCCCGCAGGTTCACGTCAACACCCCGCCAGAACTCATCGAAATCGGCATCGGGGCGCCCCAGGTGCTCACGCAGCGCCTGATCCGCATCGCGCGCGGTCAAGGCGCACGTGCGCTCGAATTGCTGCCTGATGGCCTCCATGGGCCAGTAGACGACCCCGTTCGCGGCGTAGTCGAGCATCTGGGCCACGACTTCGCGTCGACCTCGGAGGTCGTTAGCGCGCTTAACCTCAACCAGGGTCGGCACGCCGTCCTGGTCGACGAAGAGATGATCGAGCGACCAGCGGCCCGATCCGCCCTCCTCACCCGGCACAGCCTGCTCCCGCGCAATCAGAAGCCAACGGCGCGGATTTATGGGATCAACGGCGTCGCCGGCAATCAGGCTTGGGTGCGTCGCGAGGAGCTCCTGGAGCAGGTCCTCGCTCTCGAACGCGGTGGAGCGCATCTCTATGAGGTTATTGTCGTCTTTGATGATGAAGATGCCGTCGCTCATAGCTACCCATGGTCACTGTTCGGGCGATCGCTATCGCATGTGTTGGGAAGCAACGCCTCTCCTCAAAGAAGACGATTTCGCTCTTTCGTTACACCAGCCTACAGGGGGCGTGAAGTCCCAGATGAATGAGCAATCCTCCAGGGTCTTGGATCCTGGGCTCACCTGGTTTTGGAACATGCCCTTGGGCCATAACAGAAAAAATGGCTGATCGCGATTTCGCGTAAAGGCTATGCCCGCGCGCGTAAAGAAGCTCATGCACCGGCCTTGATGCGGTCGCTAAGGGACTTCCAGATCGCGAACAGCTACGCCCTTTCGGCTGGCTCCTGCATCTGAGACGACGATCGGCCTGAGGAGCCTCTGAGCGGGTGAGATGAGCCAGAACCCAACGGCGAACCAGTTCGACCGCGGCGCTCCAATCGAAACGCTTGCGGGCACGATCGAGCGCGTCACCTTCCACAACGCTGAGACCGGCTTCTGCGTGCTGAAGGTCCAGGCGCGGGGCAAGCGTGATTTGGTGCCCGTCATCGGACACGCACCGGCGATCGCCGCCGGCGAGTGGATCACAGCGACTGGGATCTGGTTTACCGACCGGCAGCATGGGCTTCAGTTCAAGGCCGACACGCTCAAAGCCACGCCCCCGACCGGAGTCGACGGGATCGAGCGCTATCTGGCCTCGGGCTACATGCGCGGCATCGGGCCGGCCATGGCCAAGCGTATCGTGGCGCTGTTCGGCGAGTCTACCTTCGAGATAATCGAAGCCGATCCCGATCGCCTCACGGAGGTGGGTGGGATCGGTCCGAAGCGTTCGGCTCGCATCGTGTCCGGTTGGGCCGAGCAAAAGGCCGTGCGCGAAATCATGATCTTCCTGCACGCTCACGGCGTCGGCACGGCTCGGGCTGTGCGGATTTTCAAGACTTACGGCCACGACTCGATCGTCGTCATGACAGAGGATCCCTACCGACTAGCTCGTGACATCCGCGGAATCGGTTTCCGCACTGCAGACGCGATCGCGATGCGCCTCGGGCTGACGAAGGAAGCGCCGCAGCGGCTCCGTGCGGGTGTGTCGTTCGCCCTGCAGACCGCCATGGACGAGGGGCATTGCGGCCTACCGATCGAGCGGCTGATCGTGCTCGCCCAGAAGCTCCTCGAGGTCGACGTCGCCCTCGTCCGCACCGCTGTCGCCGATAAATTAGCGCGTGGCGAGGAGATTATCGCCGACAAGGTTGAGGCCGAGCCCTGCGTCTTCCTGAAGGGCCTGCACGCCGCCGAGCGGGCGATCGCCGAGCGGCTCATCATCCGGGCTCGCGGCTCGCCGCCCTGGCCCAGCATCGACCTCGACAAGGCGCTGCCCTGGGTCGAGGGAAAAACAGGCAAGACGCTGTCGCAATCTCAGGGCGAGGCCATCCGCCTGATGTTGGGCTCGAAGCTCTGCGTCATCACCGGAGGTCCCGGAGTCGGCAAAACCAGCACCTTGGATTCGCTGCTGCGCATCCTGACTGCCAAAGGCGTGAAGGTGCTGCTTGCGGCACCGACAGGTCGTGCCGCCAAGCGGATGACGGAGCAGACCCGGCTCGAGGCTAAGACCATTCACCGGCTCCTGGAGATTGACCCGAAGCGTGGCGGCTTTTCGCGCAATGAGGAGAACCCGCTCGATTGCGACCTGCTTGTGCTCGACGAGTGCTCGATGATCGACGTGCCGCTGATGAACGCCCTGCTGAAGGCCGTGCCGGAGTCGGCGGGGCTCCTGCTCGTCGGCGACGTCGACCAGCTTCCCTCGGTCGGCCCAGGCCAGGTGCTAGCTGACGTCATCGCCTCCGAGCGCGTGCCGGTGGCGCGGTTGACCGAGGTGTTCCGGCAGGCGGCCGAGAGCCGGATCATCGTCAACGCCCACCGCATCAACCAGGGCCAGATGCCGGAGCGGCCGCAGCCGGGCGAGAAGGCCGATTTCTACATGATCGAGATCGACGACCCCGACGTCGGCGTCGCCAAGCTGATCGAGGTGGTGACCAAGCGCATCCCTCGCTCCTTCGGGTCAAGCCCGAAGGAGCGAGGGATG
>NZ_BPRB01000021.1 GCF_022179685.1 Methylobacterium trifolii | reverse complement strand
GCTGGAGGCGGCCATCGAGCACGTGCGCTCGGCCATCGACGACCTGGTGGAGCGGGGCGACAAGATCGGCACCAGCGAGTCGCGCGAGGTGCTGGAGACGGTCCGCATGTTCGCCCACGACAAGGGCTGGCTGCGGCGGATGCGGGAGGCCGTGGTCTCCGGGCTGACGGCCGAGGCCGCCGTGGAGCGGGTGCAGTCCGACAACCGCGCCCGGATGATGCGCCAGAGCGACCCGTACCTGCGCGACCGCCTGCACGACCTCGACGACCTCGCCAACCGCCTGCTGCGCCAGCTCATCGGCCACGAGGCCGCGGGCGGCGGCGGCCTGCCGGAGAACGCGATCCTGGTGGCGCGCTCGATGGGGCCGGCGGCGCTCCTCGACTACGACCACACGCAGCTGCGCGGCGTCGTGCTTGAGGAAGGCGGCCCCACCAGCCACATCGCCATCGTCGCCCGGGCGCTCGGCATCCCCGCCGTCGGCGAGGTCGAGAACGCCACCGCCCTGTGCGATGCGGGCGACGCCATCATCGTGGACGGCGTCGGGGGCGAGATCCAGATCCGGCCCGGCCCCGAGATCGAGGCGGCCTATGCCGAGATGGTGCGCCTGCGCGCCCGCCGGCAGGAGCAGTACCGGGCCCTGCGCGACGTGCCGGCGACGACCCGCGACGGGGTGCGCATCGGCCTGCACCTCAATGCGGGGCTGCTCGTCGACCTCACGCACCTGCAGGAGACGGGGGCGGAGGGCATCGGCCTGTTCCGGACCGAACTGCAGTTCATGGTGGCCCAGCGCATGCCGTCGGCGGCCGAGCAGCAGGCCCTCTACCGGGCCGTGTTCGCCGCGACCGGCGACAAGCCGGTCACGATCCGCACGCTCGACATCGGCGGCGACAAGATCCTCCCCTACATGCGCAAGCTGGAGGAGGAGAACCCGGCGCTGGGCTGGCGCGCGATCCGGATCGGCCTCGACCGCCCGGCCCTGCTGCGGGTGCAGCTGCGCGCCCTGCTGAAGGCCGCCGGCGGCCACCCCCTCAAGATCATGTTCCCGATGGTGGCGACCGTGGACGAGTTCGTCCGGGCCAAGGCCATCGTCGACCGCGAGAAGGCGCACCTGCGCCGCCACAACCATCCCCTGCCGAGCGAGTGCCGCCTCGGGGCGATGATCGAGGTGCCCTCGCTCCTGTTCCAGATCGACGAGATCGCCCAAGTCGCCGACTTCCTCTCGGTCGGCTCGAACGACCTGATGCAGTTCCTGTTCGCCGTGGACCGGGAGAACCGGCGCGTGGCCGACCGCTTCGACCCCCTGTGCGCCGCCGCCGTCCGGGCCTTCCGCCTGATCGCCGAGCGCGCCAACGCCGCCGGCTGCCCGGTGACCGTCTGCGGCGAGATCGGCGGACGGCCGCTGGAGGCCATGGCGCTGATCGGGATGGGGTTTCGCGACCTCTCGATGTCGCCCGCCTCCATCGGCCCGGTCAAGGCGATGGTCCTGAGCCTCGACGTGGCCGCGATCACGGAGCTGATCGAGACCGAGATGGCGCGGGCGAGCGACGGGGTGAGCCTGCGCCCGGCGCTGACGGCCTTCGCCAAGGCGCAGGGCGTGCCGATCTGATACCGGCGGGCGGCCGGGCCGCCCCATTGTCTGCCGCCCCGAGAGAGTGCGCGCCTGCGCCAGCGTTTCAGAGTATCACCCGCGCGATGATCCCATTTCCTCCCGATCGCCTCGACGCCATCCTGGTGCGCCACGACATCGTCACCGCGACGCTTGGCGCGCCCTCGATCGACGCCGAGACCGTGGTGCAGCTCTCGCGCGAGCTGTCGGACCTCGATCCCGTCGTCGCCGGAATCCGCGCCTACCGGGCGGCGGCCGGCAACTTGGCGGACGTGGAGGCGCTGATCGACGAGCCGGGCGGCGACCCGGAGATGCGGGCGCTCGCCGCCGAGGAGAAGCCCGAGGCCGAGGCCGCCCTGGAGCGCGCCCACCGCGACCTGCAGCTCATGCTGCTGCCCAAGGACGCGGCCGACGAGAAGAGCGCCATCCTCGAAGTCCGCGCCGGCACCGGCGGGGACGAGGCCGCCCTGTTCGCGGGCGACCTGTTCCGGATGTACGCCAAGTACGCCGAGTCCAAGGGCTGGCGCGTCGAGGTGATCTCGGAGAGCGAGGGCACGGTCGGCGGCTATCGCGAGGTCGTGGCCGAGGTGAAGGGCCGCGGCGTCTTCGCCCGGCTGAAGTTCGAGAGCGGCGCCCACCGGGTCCAGCGGGTGCCCGACACCGAGACGCAGGGGCGCATCCACACCTCGGCGGCCACCGTGGCGGTGCTGCCCGAGGCCGAGGAGGTGGACATCGTCGTCAACGATGCCGACCTGAAGATCGACACCATGCGGGCGCAGGGCGCCGGCGGCCAGCACGTCAACAAGACGGAATCGGCCATCCGCATCACCCACCTGCCCTCGGGCATCGTGGTGTTCGTCCAGGAGGAGCGCTCGCAGCACAAGAACCGGGCCCGCGCCATGACGCTGCTGCGGGCCAAGCTCTACGACGCCGAGCGGAGCAGCAAGGACGCCGTGCGCGCCGCCGACCGGAAGGCACAGGTCGGATCGGGCGACCGCTCGGAGCGCATCCGCACCTACAACTTCCCCCAGGCGCGGGTGACCGACCACCGCATCAACCTCACCCTCTACAAGCTGGAGGAGGTGCTGGCCGGCACCGCCCTCGACGAACTGGTCGACGCCCTCGTCACCGAGCACCAGGCGGAACTGCTCGCGGCCGAGGGCATGGCGTGAGGCCGCGTGCCGCCTGACTTCGACGCCGGCCTGTCGCGCCGGGCCGCCCTCGACCGCGCAGTCGCGATCCTGCGCGCGGGCGGGGTGGAGGGGGCCGGCGACGCCCGCTTCCTCGTCCTCGGAGCGCTCGGCCTGCGCGCGGTCGACCTCGCCCTCGCGAGCGACGCCGCCATCGGCGCGCCGGGCGCGGCCGCGCTGACGGATGCCCTGCGGCGGCGGCTCTCCGGCGAGCCCGTCGCCCGCATCCTCGGGGAATGGGAGTTCTGGGGGCTGCCGTTCCGGCTCTCCCCCGCGACCCTGGTGCCGCGCCCGGACACGGAGACCGTGGTCGAGGCCGCGCTCCGCACGATCCCCGACCGGAACGCCCCCTTGCGCATCCTCGACCTCGGCACCGGCTCCGGCTGCATCCTGGTCGCGCTCCTGAGCGAGTTGCCGCGGGCCTACGGCCTCGGCCTCGACCGCTCGGCGGACGCCCTGGACACCGCCCGCGCCAACGCCCGCGCCAACGGCGTGGCTGCGCGCGCCGGCTTCGTGGCGGGCGATTGGTGCGCGCCGCTGGGCAGGCCCTTCGACCTCGTGGTCTCGAACCCGCCCTACATCGCGAGCGCCGTGATCGCGGGGCTTGCCCGCGAGGTGCGCGCGCACGACCCCATGGCCGCCCTCGACGGGGGGGCGGACGGGCTCGACGCCTATCGCCGCATCCTCACGGGCCTCGGCCGCGGCCTGCTCACGGACGGGGGGCGCCTGCTGTTCGAGGTCGGCTTCGACCAGGCCGAGGCCGTGGCCGGGCTCGGGCGCGCCTCCGGACTTGCGCCAGGGGGCATCACGCGGGATCTGGCGGGCCATGCCCGCGTCGTGGCGCTCGCACGGGCGCCCGTGCGTGCCGCGGATGCATCACCTGGAGAAAATGCTTGTTGAGCCGGCCCCGAACCGCTAACGTCGGCTTGAAGATCGCGGACGTTCCTTTAACACGGGCGGCTATAAGGTCGGCAACGATCACCTTCGCCGAGACGTTCGCCGACTTCCTCACCACCGGGCAAGCGCGTCTCCCACGGCCTACGCGGCGATCCGGTGACACTCGAACCTGACAATCGACTGGCGTCCTGGACGCGAGCGTGAGCCCCGAGGGATCGGGACAGGCAGCCGGCAGGCGGGCACATCGCCGAGATCATCGCTGCGGATCGGCCACGGCCACTCGCCGGGACACGTCCTGCCGCGAAGACCGACGGAGGATCGCTCCGAACGCCCGTCGCATCACCAGACGCGCAGGCAGCGCGAACGAGGGTCATTCAAGACCGATGAGACCAAACCAGAATCGACGGATGCGCGGCCGCAACCGGCCGAAAGGCCCCAATCCCCTGACCCGTTCCTACGAATCGAACGGCCCCGACGTCAAAATCCGCGGCACCGCCCAGCACATCGCCGACAAGTACGCGCAGCTCGCACGCGACGCGCAGGCGGCGGGCGACCCGGTCGCGGCCGAGAACTACTTCCAGCACGGCGAGCATTATTTCCGCATCATCTCCGGCGCGCAGGAGCAGAACCGTCCGCAGGGCGGCACCTACGCCCGCTCCGGCTTCGACGACGACATGGACGACGGGGACGACGACGGCCAGGACGGCCAGGGCTACAACGGCTACGCGGATCACCAGGGCGACCCGGCCCAGCAGCCCCAGCCCTACGATTCCCGCCCCGACGCCCAGCAGGACGTGCGCCAGCAGCAGGACCCGCGCCAGGGCCGGGACCAGCAGCGGCGCGACCGGTTCCAGAACCGGAACGACCGCCCCCGCTTCGACAACAACCAGCGCTTCGACAACCAGGGGCGCCAGGACCAGGGACGCCAAGACCAAGTGCGTCAGGACCAAGTGCGTCAGGACCAGGGCCGGCCCGAATACGGGCGGCAGGACTACCAGCGCCAGGACGGCCCGCGGCAGGACAATCCGCGGCAGGACAATCCGCGCCAGGATAACCCGCGACAGGACGGCCAGCGCCAGGACAATCCGCGCCAGGATAACGCACGCCAGGACGGTCCGCGGCAGGATTACGGCCGGCAGGACTACGTCCCCCGCCAGGATCAGCGGGCCGAGCAGCCGCGGGCCGATTACGGCCGCGAGAACCGCTACGAGAACGGGCGCGCCGAGCCGCCGCGCAGCGAGCCGCGGGCCGAGCGCCGGCCGGAGTTCCGCGCGGAGGCCCCGCCGCGCCAGACCGAGGGCACGTCCCGCCGCGGCCGCCGCGAGGACAGCGCACAGCCCGTCGCCGAGGAGACGGCCGCCCTCCCGGCCTTCCTGATGACGCCGGTCCGCACGGCCCCCGTGGCCGAGGCCGCCCCCGAGGTGCCGGCACCCGCCGCGCCGAAGGCGGCCGCCGCGGCACCGGAGGCCGAGGCCGAGGCGCCCGCCCCCAAGCCCCGCCGCCGCCGCCGTCCGCGCTTCGAGGGCGTGGAGGGTGCGCCCGAGGGTGGGGCCGAGAAGGCTCCGGCCGACAGCACCGAATAGAGGCCCGCAACGCCGCAAGAACCAAGACGCCGCCCCGGACCTCCGGGGCGGCGTCTTTTTTTGCCGTCGATCGTTTGCCGCTTCAGGCGGCCTCGACCTCGGCGCGGGCCGACCGCCCGGCGAGGCCCGGCAGCGCGCGGGCGGCGACGCAGGCCAGGGTGGCGAGGCCGAGGACGAGGCCGAAGGAGAAGCCGGTGGCGCCCATCGCCGGCCGCAGCAGGGCGGTGGCGGGGGCGGCGATCAGCAGCCAGCGCTCGTAGGCGCGCAGGCCGCCGGCCCGGTGGGCGGCGATCGCGAGCAGCATCGTGGCCGGCACCAGGGGCGCGAGGTCGTAGAGGGGGACGTAGGGCGAGATCATCGGCGCGGCGGAGAGCAGCGCGGCGGTGCGCAGCGCCGGGTCGGCGCAGACCGTCCAGGCCCGCCAGGCGAACCAGATCGCGAGCCCGCTCACGGCGACCTGGAGGGCCCAGGCCGCCTCCATCGAGCCGCCGGCGAGCCGCACCGCACCGAAGGCGCTGGCGTTGATGTCGAGGCCGGCTGCGGCGTTCCGGAGGATGATGCGGTTGGTCTGGGCCAGGGTGTCGAGGAAGCCCTGCCAGGGCGCCCAGCCGAAGGCCGCGAGCGAGGCGAGGCAGAGGGCGAGCACCGTCACGATGCAGGCCGCCAGCGCCTGCCGGCGCCCGGTGACGAGGAGCAGGAGCGGGGCGAGGCCCGCGAGCTGCGGCTTGTAGGCGACGAGGCCGAAGCAGAGGCCGGCGAGCCACGGCCGACGATCGACCAGCAAGGCGCCGAGGGTCAGCAGGCTCGCGGTGAACAGGCCGTTCTGGCCGTAGGTGAGGTTGCAGAACACCAGGGGGTGGGCGAGCCCGATCATCACCGCGTCGCCCCGGCCGGAGGCGAGGCGCAGGGTCAGGGCGAAGAGCCCCAGCGAGAGGGCCGTCCAGAGCAGGAACGCTCCTTGCGGCGGCAGGAGCGCCATGGCGGCGGCCGGCAGCAGGAACACCGGCGGGTAATGCCAGGCGAAGCGGCAATCGGGCCCGAAGGCGGCCTTGAGGTTTTCGAGGTGCACCGGCAGGTCGTAGGGCTCGCCCGCCCGGCCCTGGAGGGCGCTGGTGCCTGCGACCCAGACCTGGGTGAAGTCGCTGCCGAGCATGTCGCCCAGCCAGTTGCGCTGCGGCTCCGGCCCGGTGCCGAAGACCACGAACACGATCCCCAGGGTCAGCGGCACGAGCCAGAGGGCGGCCAGCCGCGCGAGGCGCAGCAGCCGGGCGTCGCTGCCCAGCATGTCCGACAGGTCCGCCCAGAGGGAAGCGGGACGCGCGGCCGGACCCGATGACGCGCCCATGGACAAGACCTTCGAGGGAACCCGCAAGCCTTGAGGATAGGCCGGCCCGGTTCCGAGGCGGTTAACGCAGCCGCCCCGCAATCCCTCGGGCCTCAGCCCGCGCGCAGTTCGTCCTCCAGAAAGGCCCGGACCTCGGCCCCGTCGATGCCGGGTGCGATGAAGCTCTGGCCGATGCCGCGGGCGAGGATGAAGGTCAGCGCGCCGTCCTTCACCTTCTTGTCCTGGCTCATGGCCTCGAGGAGGGCCTCCGCACTGCCGCAGCCGCCCGGCACGGCCTGCAGGGTCGTGGGCAGGCCGACCATCGCCAGGTGGTTGGCGACGCGGCCCGCATCCTGGCCGGCGCAGAGGCCGAGCCGGGCCGAGAAGCGGAAGGCAAGGGCTAGGCCGATGGCGACGCCCTCGCCGTGGACGAGGCGGGCGGAATCGTAGGCCGTCAGGCGCTCCAGGGCGTGGCCGAAGGTGTGGCCGAGGTTCAGGAGCGCCCGCTCGCCGTCCTCGCGCTCGTCGCGCACCACCACGCCGGCCTTGGCCCGGCAGCAGGCGGCCACCGCGTCGTCGCGCGCGGCCCCCCCGTCGAAGATGCCGCGCCAGTTCGCCTCGCACCAGTCGAAGAAGCCGGCATCGTCGATGAGGCCGTACTTGGCCACCTCCGCGTAGCCCGCCCGCATCTCGCGCGCCGAGAGGGTGTCGAGGGTGCTCGTGTCGGCGAGCACGAGGCGGGGCTGGTGGAAGGCGCCGATCAGGTTCTTGCCGTGGGGCGAGTTGATCCCGGTCTTGCCGCCGACCGAGGAATCGACCTGGGCCAGCAGGGTGGTGGGCACCTGCACGAAGCGCACGCCCCGCCGGAGGGTGGCCGCCGCGAAGCCGGCGAGGTCGCCGACCACCCCGCCGCCGGCTGCCACGACGAGGTCGCCCCGCTCCACCTTGTGGGCGAGCAGCCCGTCGCAGACCGCGGCGTAGGTCGCGTAGGATTTCGAGGCCTCGCCCGGCGCCACCGCGACCACGCCCGAGCGCAGGCCCGCCGCCTCCAGGGCCTCGCGCAGCCGCGCGCCGTAGAGTCCGGCCACGGTCTCGTCGGTGACGATCACCGCGGCCCTGGCGCCGAGGGCGGCCACCCGCGCGCCGGCCCTGTCGATCAGGCCGCGCCCGATCAGGATGTCGTAGGCGCGGCCCTGGTCCAGGGGCACGTGGACGGTGAGGTGGGACATGGAGTGCCGGATCATTGGGCTGCGACCGCGTGGGGGGCCGGCGGCTCGAAGTGCCGGTCGAGGGCTTCGAGCACGTCCTGCACCACGCGGTCGTGGGAGACGTCGCGGGAGAGCACCACCACGTCGGCCAGTCCGTAGGTCGGGTGCCGGGCCTCAATCAGGCCGCGCATGGTCGCCTCCGGGTCCTGGGTTTCGAGCAAGGGGCGGTTGCCGCGCTTGCGCACCCGCCGCATCAGCACGTCGAGCTCGGCCTTGAGCCAGACCGAGACGCCGGCCTCCCCGACGCGGGCGCGGGTCGACTCGCGCATGAAGGCGCCCCCGCCGGTCGCGAGCACCAGGGGTCCGGCCCGCAGCAGGCGGGAGATGACGCGCTCCTCCCCATCGCGAAAGCTCGGCTCGCCGTAGATGGCGAAGATGTCGGGGATGGTCAGCCCGGCCGCCGCCTCGATCTCGATGTCGGCGTCCTTGAAGATCAACCCGAGGCGGCTGGCGAGGCGCCGGCCCACGGTGCTCTTGCCCGCCCCCATCAGGCCGACGAGGACGATCGACCGGGCTCCCAGGGCCCGGCGCAGGCGCGCTTCGATCGGTTCGCCTGACTCAGGCTCGGTCATCGGACGTGTCTCAGGGCCGTGCCCCGATCCGGTCGGATCGGAGCCCGGCTCTCTCCTCTTGGTCTCTCGCGCGTTCCCACGACGAAGTGGTCGCGGCGCGGGCATCGACGGCGCGGCGCGCGGCATGGGAGGGTCTTAACGCGTTTCCCCGTTCGCGTGAAACGCACATATCTCCGGTCCACCGGCAAGCGGGAAGCGGGCGCCTGTGGCATCGCCGGCCTTGCCATCGCCTTGATGGCATGGTGGAAACCATCTCGCCCACACAACTTGGCCGTGCCGGCCTCGCCGCACCCCGATTTTCCTGCGCCCTGCCCGCGCCCTGCCCGATCGAGGTTCGCCCGACGTGCCGACCCTGTTCCGTTTCTTCGCAACCCTCGCGATCCTGGCGGGCCTGGTCTTTGCCGGCATGTTCGCGCTGGCGACCTTCGTCCAGCCGACGCCGCGGGAGATGAGCGTGACGATCCCGGCCTCCAAGCTCCAGCCGGGCGCGCGGTGACGGAGGCCGGCCGGCCGGCCGAGGCCGCGCCCGAAGTCGCGGCCTATCTCGACATGCTGGCGGCCGAGCGGGGGGCTGCCGCCAACACGCTCTCCGCCTACCGGCGCGACCTGTCCGACTACCTCGCCCATCTCGGCGCGGCGGGGATCGACCCGGCCGAGGTCGAGGCCGGGACCCTGCGCGCCTACGTCGCCGGGCTGGAGAGCCGCGGACTCAAGGCGGCCTCGGCCGCCCGCCGCCTCTCCTGCATCCGCGGCTTCCACAAGTTCCTCTACGCCGAGGGTCTGGCCGAGGGCGACCCGAGCGCGCCGGTCTCCGGCCCGCGCCGGGGCCGGACCCTGCCGAAGGTGCTCTCGGTGGCGGAGGTCGACCGGCTCCTCGCGGTCGCCCACGAACGGGCCGGCGCGGCGGACGCGGAACCGGGCGAGGCCCGCCGGGCCCGGCGCATGGTCTGCCTGCTCGAACTCCTCTACGCCACGGGCCTGCGCGTCTCGGAGCTGATGGCACTGCCCCGCTCGGCCGCCACCGGCCGGGAGCGCTACCTGATGGTGCGGGGCAAGGGCGGGCGCGAGCGCCTCGTGCCCCTGACCGAGATGGCGCGTGCGGCGATGCGCGAGCACCTCTCCGGGGTGCCCGACGACGCCGCGTGGCTGTTTCCGGCCGACAGCGAGAGCGGCCACCTCACCCGGCAGGCCTTCGCCCGCGACCTGAAGGCGGCGGCGATCGCGGCGGATCTCCGCGCCGACCGGGTCAGCCCGCACGTCCTGCGCCACGCCTTCGCCAGCCACCTCCTCCAGAACGGCGCGGACCTGCGCATCGTGCAGGAACTGCTCGGCCACGCCGACATCTCCACGACCCAGATCTACACCCACGTCCTCGACGAGCGCCTGAAGGGCATGGTCCGCGACCTGCACCCGCTGATGGACGAGTAACGGCCCGCGCGCCGCCCGCCGAGGCGGGCGGCGCACGATCCTGAAACAAAGAATCAGACGGCGGCGACGTCCACGTGGATGTTGCCGCGGGTGGCGTGCGAGTAGGGGCAGACCACGTCGGCGCGCTTCACGATGTCGGCGGCCTGGGCGTGGTCGAGGCCCGGCAGGCTGGCCTTGAGGCCCACGGTGAGGCCGAAGCCGGTGCCGTCGTCGCGCTTGCCGATGCCGACCGTGGCCTCGACCTTGGAATCCTCGGCGATCTTCACCTTGTCCTGGCTGGCGACGAACTTGATCGCGCCGAGGAAGCAGGCCGCGTAGCCGGCGGCGAACAGCTGTTCGGGATTGGTGCCGGGGCCGCCGTTGCCGCCGAGTTCCTTCGGGGTGGCGAGGCCGACGGAGAGCCGGTCGTCGTTCGAGCCGGCGGAGCCTTCGCGGCCGCCGGTGGCGTGGGCGTGGGCGGTGTAGAGAGCCTGCATGATGTCCTCCGGGTACAGGTTCGGGCGCGGGCGGGATGCCTCGCACCGGCGTGCAAGCCAATACCCGATCCCGCACGCGCATACAATTTCCTATTGCGCACAATTGATATGCGCGCGGGGCCGGACTCCGGGGTGATCGTCCGACGCCGCTCCCGCGAGGTCCGGGCGCGGTCGCGCGATCGTCCGGGGGCGAATTCGTTGTGCGGAGGCGGGCGCTTGGCTACACTATTGCTTGACCTCACCGTCACGCGGGCCGACTCGGGCCGCGGTCAGGAGTCGATCGTATGTCAGGCCGGCCCATCCCGCAGGTGCGGGCGCCGAGGAAGATCGCGTTGCCGGACGACGGGCGGCCGGAGCGGGACGCCGCCGACGCGCAGCGCCTCGACAACCAGCTGTGCTTTGCCGTCTACGCGGCGGCGCACGCCTTCGGCCGGGCCTATCGCAGCCTGCTCGGCCACCACGACCTCACCTATCCGCAATACCTCGTCCTGCTGGTCCTCTGGGAGGAGGACGGGCTGACGGTGAAGGAGATCGGCACGCGGCTGTTCCTCGATTCGGGAACGCTCACGCCGCTCCTGAAGCGGCTGGAAGCCTCGGGCCGGGTGCGCCGGGCCCGCGACAGGGTGGACGAGCGCCAGGTCAGCATCTTCCTGACGGAGGGCGGCCAGGCGCTGCGCGAGGAACTCGCCTGCATCCCGGACCGGGCCGGCGGCATGACGGGCTTCGACCTGGAGGGCCGGCGCGCTCTCCTCGACCACCTCGTCAACCTGCGCGCCGGCCTGCACGACGGCGCCGGCACCTGAGAGCGGCGGGACCGCGCCATACGAAAAGGCCGCCCCCGCGGGTGCGGAGACGGCCTCGGGACGTGTCAGGCAGGACGCCGTACGGCGCGGATCAGGTCTTGGTCTTGAGGTAGGCGATCACGTCGTCGACCTTCTTGGGGTCCTTGAGGCCGGGGAAGACCATCTTGGTGCCCGGGACCTTCTTCTTGGGGTCCGTGAGCCACTCCTTCAGGTTCGCCTCGTCCCAGGTGATCCCGGACTTCTTCATCGCGTCGGAGAAGGCATAGCCGTCGGCGCCCTCGCCCGCCTTGGAGCCGACCACGCCCTTGAGGGTCGGCCCGACGCCGTTCTTCTCGAAGTTGTGGCACGCCTTGCAGGGCGCGAACGCCTTCTCGCCGGCCGCCGCATCGCCTTCCGCCTGGGCGGCGACGGGCAGGATCAGCGCGAAAGCGGCGCCGAGGATCAGATGACGCATCAAGTTTCCTCCATTGTAACGGCATCAGCCGCTGGGCTTATGGCAGAGCTTTTGGACTTAGAACAGGTCGAGGGTACAAACTCACACACTCTGGATTCGATCCCTGCGGCAGGGCATCCGGTACGATGCCGCAGGGTGCGGGAGGCGCGCGTTTCGGCTAGACCGGGACCGAGCCGGACCGCCGCTCGGACCCCTTCGATCGTTGACGGAGGGCGGCTGAGCGCAGGCTGAAGCACGCCCTCAGGGGCCCTTCAGCCGGACGCGCCGCAGAAGGAGGGCCAACGCCATGTCGATCCGCTTTCCCGACCCCGACCCGGACATCCTCGCCCGGCGCGATGCCATCATCGAGGGCCTGCGGCCCCTGGTGGCCCCCGAGGCCCTGGTGACGACGGAGGACGAGCGCCGGGCCTTCGAGACGGACGGGCTCACCGCCTACCGCAAGATGCCGCTGGCCGTGGTGCTGCCCTCCACCACGGCGGAGGTCTCGGCCGTGATGGCCTATTGCCACGCCAACGGCGTGCGGGTGGTGCCGCGGGGCGCCGGCACGTCGCTGGCCGGCGGGGCCATCGCGCAGGAGGACGCGATCATCCTCGGCGTCGGCAAGATGACCCGGGTGGTCGACGTCGACTTCGCCGACCGCACGGCCCGCGTCCAGAGCGGGATCACCAACCTCGCCATCTCGGGCGCGGTCGGCCACGAGGGCTTCTTCTACGCCCCCGACCCGTCGAGCCAGCTCGCCTGCACCATCGCGGGCAACATCGCCATGAACTCGGGCGGGGCCCACTGCCTGAAATACGGCGTGACCACCAACAACCTGCTGGGCGTGACCCTGGTGATGAACGACGGCACCGTGGTCGAGATCGGCGGCGGCCACCTCGATTCCGGCGGATACGACCTGCTCGGGCTGATCTGCGGCTCGGAGGGGCAGCTCGGCATCGTCACCGAGGCCACCGTGCGCATCCTGCGCGCCGCGGAAGGCGCGCGGCCGGTGCTGGTCGGCTTCTCGAAGGTCGAGGATGCGGGCGACTGCGTCGCGGCCATCATCGCGGCCGGCATCATCCCCGTGGCGATCGAGTACATGGACCGCGAGGCGATCCTGATCACCGAGGACTTCGCCCAGGCCGGCTACCCGCGCGACGCGGAGGCGATGCTGATCATCGAGGTCGAGGGCTCGGACACCGAGTGCGGGGCCATGCTCGCGCGCATCGAGGCCATCGCGAAGGACTTCCGCCCCACGAGCCTGCGGGTCTCGAAGTCGGAAGCCGAGTCGGCCGCGATCTGGAAGGGCCGGAAATCCGCCTTCGGGGCGACGGGCCGCATCTCCGACTACATCTGCATGGACGGCACCATCCCCACCGGCCAGCTCGGGCCGGTGCTGGAGCGCATCGGCGCGATCTGCGCCGGCCAGGGCCTGCGCGTGGCCAACGTCTTCCACGCGGGCGACGGCAACCTGCACCCGCTGATCCTGTTCGACATCAACAAGCCGGGGGAGCTGCAGAAGGCGGAGGCTGCCGGCGACGAGATCCTCAAGCTCTGCGTCGAGGTCGGCGGCTGCCTCACCGGCGAGCACGGCGTCGGCATCGAGAAGCGCGAGCTGATGCGCTTCCAGTACGCCCCGGTCGACCTCGACCAGCAGATGCGGGTGAAGAACGTGTTCGACCCCGGCTGGCTGATGAACCCGGCCAAGGTGTTTCCGCTGGACGGGCGGGTGACGGGGTGAATGCGGAGCGGTCACCACTCCGGTCGGCCGATCGGGAGCGTTGTGTTTTGCCCACAGCGCTCCCAAGCTAGGGCACAGGGAGATCGAGCGTGGCGGATATCGAGCGCATGACCGTAGTCATTCCCCAGCCGATGGCCGCGCAGATACGTGCCGCCGTCGAGGCCGGGGAATACGCTTCACCGAGCGAAGCGGTTCAGGATGCGGTCCAGCTTTGGTCCGGCCGTCAGGCATTGCGCGCGCACGAGTCGGACAGGCTGCGTCGGGCCTGGGACGCGGGCAAGGCCAGCGGTACGCACGGTCCCGTCGACTTCGCCGATCTCCGCCGGGAAGCCCGTGCACGGCTGACGGCTGCGAAGGACGACGCCGGACATGGCGGTTGAGATCGTCTGGTCCAGGCTTGCCCGCCAAGAACTGCTCGACATCTACGTGACGATCGGCCTGGAGAATTCGGCCGCTGCCGAACGCATCTATGATCGTATCGAGGAGCGGACGGGGCACCTTGCCGACCATCCCCGCATGGGCCCCCGCCGGCCGGACATCCGGCCCGCCGTGCGGGTCCTGGTCGAGGCGCCGTACCTGATCCTCTACGAGGCGGTGCCCGACACGGACGACGGCCCGATCGCCTCGGTCGAGATCGTCACCGTCGTGGACGGGCGACGCGACCTCGCCCGGACCCCTTTCTGAGCCCGCCTACTCCGCCGCCACCCGCGGCGGGAAATGCCGCCCGTCGTTGGCCGCACCCGCCGGGGCCTCGTAGCCCGGCTGGTCCATCGGGTCGTCGCGCTCGCCGATGAAGCGGCCGAAGCCGCGCACGAACAGCCGCGAGAGGTCGTCCATCAGGACGAAGATCGCCGGGACAAAGACCAGCGACAGGATGGTCGAGACGATCAGGCCGCCGATCACCGCCACCGCCATCGGCGCGCGGAACTCGCCGCCGATGCCGAGCGCCATCGCCGAGGGCACCATGCCGGCGGCCATGGCGATGGTGGTCATCACGATGGGCCGCGCCCGCTTGCGGCCGGCATCGACGATGGCGGTCGCCCGGTCGACGCCGCGGGCCATCTCCTCCACGGCGAAGTCCACGAGCATGATCGCGTTCTTCGTCACCACGCCCATCAGCATCAGGATGCCGATGACCACGGGCATCGAGATCGGCATGTTGCAGATCAGCAGGCCGAGGATCGCGCCGCCGATGGAGAGCGGCAGCGAGAACAGGATGGTCAGGGGCTGCAGGAAGTTGCCGAAGAGCAGGATCAGGACGCCGAGCACCATCATGAGGCCGGCGCCCATCGCCAGGGCGAAGCCGGAGAAGACCTCGCCCATCACCTCGGCGTCGCCCGTCTGGCTGATGGTGACGCCGGGCGGCAGGTTCTTGGCCGCCGGCAGGTCGAGCACGGCCTGGATCAGGGAACCCAGCGCGTCCGAGCCCTGCATGTCGGCCTCGATCGCCACGCGCACCGAGCGGTCGTAGCGGTCGATCGCCGTCGGGCCCTGGCCGAGGCTGATGTCGGCCACCGTCGAGAGCGGCACCGCCGCGCCGCCCTTCACCGGGACCTTCAGGGTCTCCAGCTCGGACAGGTCGCCGCGCAGGCGCTCGGGGAGCTGCACCCGGATCGGCACCTGCCGGTCCTTGGCGTTGAACTTGGCGAGGTTGGCGCCGATGTCGCCGATGGTGCCGACCCGCACCGTCTCGGCGATCAGGTCGGTCGAGACGCCGAGGTCGGCCGCCACCCCGGCCTTGGGGCGGATGCGGATCTCGGTGCGGTCCAGCGGCGCCGTCGACATCACGTTGACGAGGTGGGGCACGGCCGCCGCCTCGCGCTGGAGGCGGGCGGCCACGTCCGCCACCACCGTCTTGTCGGGGCCGGCGATGATGAGCGCGAGGTCGCGCTGGCCGCCCTCCCGCAGCGCCCAGAACCGGATGTCGGGCTCCTCGCGCAGGATCGAGCCGACCTCCACGTCGACCTGCTTCTGGGTGCGGTGGCGGGTGTTCTTCGGCGTCAGGTTGATGGTGAGGCTGGCCAGCCGCACCTCCTTCTTGCCGGGCAGCTGCCGACCGCCGTCCACGAAGACGCTGCGCACCTCGGGCAGCGCCCGGATCTTCTCCACCAGCCGGTCCGTGACGCGGGTGGTGTCCGAGAGCCGGGCACCAGGGGCCAATTCGAGCACGAACAGGGTGCGCGCGGCGTCCTCCGCCGGCAGGAAGCCCGCCGGCAGCAGGCCCGTGGACATGATGGAGCCGACGAAGCAGGCGATGCCGGCCACCAGCGTGATGAACTTGTGCCGCACCGACCACGCCACGAGGCGGGTGTAGCCGCGCATCACGGGGCCGTCGCGGGTGAGGTCGGGCCCGTGGTCGCGCAGGAAGTAGGCGGCCAGGAGCGGCGTGATCAGCCGCGCCACCAGGAGCGACATGAACACGGCCGCGGCGATCGTGAGCCCGAACTGCTTGAAGTACTGCCCGGCGATGCCGCCCATGAACGACACGGGCGAGAAGATCGCGATGATGGTCGCCGTGATCGCGATGACGGCGAGCCCGATCTCGTCGGCCGCCTCAAGGGCTGCGCGATAAGGCGTCTTGCCCATGCGCATGTGCCGGACGATGTTCTCGATCTCGACGATGGCGTCGTCCACCAGGATGCCGGTCACCAGGGTGATGGCCAGCAGGCTGACGGCGTTGAGGGAGAAGCCCAGCGTGCTCATCACCCAGAAGGTCGGCAGCACCGAGAGGGGCAGGGCGATGGCCGCGATCAGCGTCGCGCGCCAGTCCCGCAGGAACAGCAGCACCACGATCACGGCGAGCGCCGAGCCTTCGAGCAGCCCCAGCATCGCCGAGTGGTAGTTGCCCACGGTGTTGATGACGGAGGTGTCGATCAGGTCGAAGCGCACGCCGGGATTGGACGCGTGCAGCTCGTCGATCTTCTTGGCCACCCCCACGGACACGTCCGCGTCGCTGGCGCCGGAGGAGCGCGAGATCGCGAAGGCCACCACCGGCTCGCCGTTGAAGCGGGCGAAGGTGCGCGGCTCCTCGGCCGTGTCGGCCAGCGTCGCCAGCTCGTCCAGCCGGACCTTGCGGTTGCCGGGCACGACGATGGAGGTGGCGGCCAGCGTATCGAGGCTGGCGGATGCGGCCAGCGTGCGGATCGACTGCTCCAGGCCGCCGACCTCGCCGCGCCCGCCCGCCATGTCGGCGGAGGTGAGGCGCAGCTGCCGGTTCACGTCGGCAGCCGTGATGCCGAGCGACAGCAGCCGGTCGGGCTTGAGGGTGACGCGGACCTCGCGGGCCACGCCCCCCAGGCGTTCGACGCCACCGACGCCCTTCACCCCCTGGATGCCGCGGGCCACCACGTCGTCCACGAACCAGGACAGGTCCTCGGGCGTCATCGCGGGCGCGGAGGCGCCGTAGACCATGATCGGCAGGCCCGCGATCTCGACGCGGCTGACGATCGGCTCCTCGATGGTGCGGGGCAGGTTGATGCGGATCTTCGAGATCGCGTCCTTCACGTCGTTGACGGCGCGGTCCTGGTTCACCTCCAGGCGGAACTCGATCGTGGTGGTGGAGATGCCCTCGGTGATGGTCGAGAGGACGTGCTTGACGCCCTTCACGCCGGCCACCGAATCCTCGACCCACTTCGTCACCTGGGTCTGCAACTCGGCGGGCGCGGCGCCCGACTGCGTGATCGTCACCGAGACGATCGGGATGTCGATGTTGGGAAAGCGCGTGATCGGCAGGGACCGGAAGCTGACGAGCCCGAGCAGCATCAGCACCAGGAACAGCACGATCGACGGCAGGGGCTTGCGGATCGCCCAGGCGGACACGTTCAGGCGCATTTTTTTGCCCTATCGCTCAGCGAACGGCGGCATCGGCGAGGGGCTTCAGGCCCTCCGGCGCCACGGGCCGTACCCGGTCGCCGTCACGCAAAAAACTGCCGGCGCGGGCGACGACGCTCTCGCCCTCGGACAGCCCGCTGCGGACCTCCGAAAACCCCTCGGCCGAGAGGCCGGGCTTGACCACGCGGGCCTCGACGCGCCCGTCCTTGACCACGAGGACGCCGGCGCGCCCGTCGGCCGTGAACAGAAGGCTGGAGACGGGCACGGCGACGCCCGCCCGCCGGGCCACCTCGACTGTGCCGCGGGCGAAGGCGCCGATGCGCAGGGCCGGGTCGTCGTGGAGGGTGACGCGGACCTTGCCCAGCCGCGTCGCGCGGTCGACCTCCGGGTAGACCCGGCGCACCTTGCCGGCCAGGCGCCGCCCGTCCTCCAGGTCGAGGCTGGCCGCGTCACCCAGCTTCAGGCGCGGCAGCCAGGTCTCGGGCACCTCGCCCTCCAGTTCGATCTCGCCGCGGGCAATCAGGCGGAAGAGGGGTTCGCCCACCGCCGTGGCGGTGGCGCCGACGCGGGCGGTGCGGCGGTTGACGATGCCGGATTCGGGAGCGCGGATGTCGGTGCGGGCGCGCCGCAGGGCGATCTCGGTGCCCGCGGCCTTGGCGGTGGCAAGATCCGCCTCGGCCGATTGCAGGCCGCCGCGGCTGGCGGCGAGCTTGCCGTCAGCGCCTTGGGCTGCCGAGATGCGCTGCTCCAGCACCGCGGCCGTGGCGTTGCCGGTCTTGATCAGGGACTGGGCCCGCTCCAGGGACAGGCGCGCCTCGGTCTGGGCCGCCTCGGCCTGGACGATCTGGCTGCGGGCCTGGACGATGGCGGCCTCGGCGCGGGCGACGGCCGCCACGTTCGAGGCTTCCTGCGTCGCGATCATCTCCAGCGACAGGCGCGCGAGCACCTGCCCCTTGGCGACCCGGTCGCCCTCCTCCACGAGGAGTTCGGTGATGCGGTAGCCCTCGATCTCGGGGGAGACCAGGATCTCGTCGCGGGGCACCAGGGTGCCGGTGACGATGGCGCGCTCGACGATCTCGCGGCGCTCGGCGCCCACCACGGTCACGGCCGGCGCGATCGCGGCCGCATCGGGGACGGCGGCCGGCTCCACGGCGGCGGCCGGCAGGGCCAGCGCCGACAGCAGGCCGGCGAGCGCGAGCCGGCGCAGGCGCGGGAGACCGAGAGAGTGCGGGCAACGGCTCGGCACGGACAACACCTCGCTGGCGGCGCGGGAACGCCGGGCCGCCCCTGTTGCAGCGCACGTCGGCGATTTCATGGCACTGCCTCCTGCGCGGCGACGGGCCGCTCCCTCAGGGCGCGGTCCCGGGCGCGCGAACCGTGCAACCGTGCTGCCGCGAAGACGTTAAAACGCCATTAACCATAGCACGGGCGGGAGGCGTCCCATGAGCATCTTCCAGATCAGGCAGACGAAGAGCGGCGCGGTCCTCTGGACGGGCGCGGCGGCCGACGAACGGACGGCCCTGGACGCCATGGCGCGCGAGGCGGGCTACCCGGACTTCTCCGCCTTGCCGGACACGGTCCGTGCCAACGGCATCGAGGCGGCCAAGCTGGACCTGATTTCCTAGCGATACGGCCTCACCGCAGGCCGTCCGCTCGGCCTGCGGTCTATTCCAGGCCCTGCGCGATCGTGTCGATCAGGGCTGCACAGCGTCTCACCGCATCCGGGTCGGAGAGCGCGCCGATCGCCGTGGGATCGAGGGCGAGGCCGGTCCGGACGAGGTCGGGCCATAGGGCTGCGTCGGGCCAGCCCTCATGGACCAGGGCCGCGCCGAGCCGTTGCAGGGCGAGCGCCTTGTCCCGCTGCTCGTCGTAGGCGCGGGGCTCCGGCAGGCAGACGAAGCGCTTGGCGTGGGCGGCCACCGCCGCGACCAGCCCGTCCCCGCCGCCGCCGACCACCAGGGCGGCAGAGCCGAGATGCGCGTCCACGTCGTCCACCCAGCCGTGCAGGTGGAGGTTTGGGGGAACAGCCCCCTCCCCCGAGACCGGACCGAGGACGTGCCAGGGGCGCTCGGGCACCGCCCGGGCCGCCGCAGCAAGCGCCGGCAGCGAACCGCCCGCGCCGCCGCGGCCGAACACGACGACGATGCGCCCGTCGTCCTCGCAGGACGGGCCCGAGGCCGGCCCCTGACCGAGGAACCCCGCGTAGGCGGTCTTGGCGCGGACCCAGTCCGGCACGCGATCGCCATCCAGGGCTTCCGGAAACGGTGCCAGCAGGCGGCTCGCGCTGCGAAACGCTTCGCGATGGGGCGGATCGGTGCGCGTGCCGGCGAGCCGGACCACGATCGTCGGAAGTGACAGGAGGCGGGCGAAGAGCGCCACCTCCACCGAGACGTCCACGACCATCAGCACCGGATCGGCCTCGGCGGCCCAGGCGGCGATGCGGGCCATGCGGGCGCGGATGCCGGGGTGGCGCAAGGGGGCGTAGTGCAGCCCCTGCGGCCGGTCCGCCTCCCCGTCCAGCCCGTCGAAGCCCGAAATCGGGTCATCGGGGAGCCGGTCGTCGGGCAGGTCGATGACCGGTCCCGGCGCGCCGGCCGTATCGACATCCGCAAACGTGCCGATCAGGGTGCAGGGCCGGTCCATCGCCGCGGCGATGGCGCAGGCCCGGTGCCAGTGGCCGATTCCCTGGTGGTGGACGTAGTAGCCGACCGGCCGACCCATAGCCCTCACGCCGCCGCCCGGTGCAGGCGGGCGATGGCGTCGAGGTCGGAGAGCGCCGCGTCGAGGTCCACGAAGGGCGCGGGCGCGTCCCGCGCTTCCAGGCGGAGGTTGGCCCGCTCCACGAAGGCGATGTCGTTCGGGCAGGTCTCCGGCGCGATGGCCGCGCGATCCTCCGGACCGAGGCCGAGTTCGGCCAGCACCGCGTCGCGGGCGGCTTCAGTAAGGGTCCAGGCCCGGCGCAGGCGCGCCCGGCGCAGGATCAGCGCCTGCCAGTGGCCGGCTGTCGGAAGCCGGTAGGGGGACGCGCCCGCCCGCACCGCCTCGGCGCGCCGGTTCATCTCGGTGGCCATGCCGCCCGTGACCCGGCCCTGGCGCCGGCCCGAGACGTCGACGTACACGGCCGGGCAATGGCGCACGCGGGCGCCGGCCTGCTGGAGCCTGCCCACCAGGGCGTTGTCCTCGCCGCAGGGGATCGCCGGCAGGCCGCCGACCGCCCGGTAGAGCGTTGCGGACACGGAGAGGCTCGCGGCGGTGTGGTCGCCGTGGCGCGGGGACGGGTCGTGCGGCGGCGGGTCGAAGATGTCTTCCAGGGTGCGCACGCCGGCCCAGTAGCGCTCGATCCGCAGGTGCAGGTCGGCGAGCAGGGGGTCGGCCGCCTCGTCCTCGGCATCGATGACGAGGCGGCCCCCGACCACGTCCGCCTCGGCAAGGGCCCGAAGGTTGGCCGCGACCCAGCCGGCCGGCGGGCGCACGTCCGCATCGGTGGTCAGGAGGATTCCGTCGCGGATGCCGTCCGCAGCGAACCAGTCGGCGCCGGCTTCCAGGGCCATGCGGCGGGCGGTGCCGACATGGGCCGCCGCGCCGGCGACCTGGACCTCGATCAGCCGCAGGTCGAGGTTGGGGATCGCACCGGACGCCTCCAGCGCGCGGACGATGTCGGCGGTGCCGTCGCTGCAATTGTTGGCGACGACAACGACGCGCAGCCGTTCTTCGGGCGAGAAGCCCGCCTGCCCGTCGAGGCTGCGGAGCAGGCGGGGCAGCCGTTCCGCCTCGTCGCGGGCGGGGACGCAGACGATGGCCGGGGGCATCTCAGCCGGCCCGGCGCAGGATTGGCGGGGCCGCAGCCTCCAGGACCTCAGCGTAGACCTCCTCGTAGCGGGCGGTCATCGCCTCGGCGTCGAACAGGGCCTCGGCCCGGTCGCGGCAGGCCCGGCGGTCGAGGCCGGCGGCCTCGCCGATGGCGCGGGCGAGGTCGGCCGCGTCGTCGGGGCGGGCCAGCCGCCCGCAGCTCCGGTCGAGGATGTCGGGCATGGCGCCGCGATGGAAGGCGGCCACCGGCGTGCCGCAGGACAGGGCCTCGGCGACCACGAGGCCGAACGGCTCCTCCCAGCGGGGCGAGACGATGGCCACCCGCGCCCGGCCGAGATGGCGGGCGAGGTCGCGGTGGGAGAGATGGCCGAGATGGGTCAGGTCCGGCCCCAGGCGCGGCGCGATCTCGGCCTCCCAATAGGCGGGGTTGAGGCGCGGCCCGGCGAAGACCAGGGGCAGGCCGGAGGCCCGCGCGCCGTCGATGGCCAGGTGCAGGCCCTTCTCCGGCACGATCCGGCCGGACCAGAAGGCGTAGGCCGGCGCGTCCGGCTCGGAATTGTAGGCGAAGGTCGAGAGGTCGATGCCGTTGCCGACGACGGAGGCCGGCACCAGGTCCTGCCATTCCCGCGCCAGGGTGGCGGAGACGGCCAGGAAGGTCATGTCGGCGGCCGCCGCCCGGACGCCGCCGGCCAGGGATTCGAAGGGCGGCGTGTGCAGCACCGTGACCCAGGGCATGTCGAGCCGGGCGCTCTCGCGCAAGGGCAGGTCGTGCAGGCTGTTGTTGTGCACCAGGTCGAAGCCGCCCCTGGCGACCGCGTCCATCATGGTGCGGTAGGCCGCGAGTTCGGCCCGGTCGATCTCGGCCTCGCGCTCGGGGTCCTGGAGGGCGTCGCCCGTCGGCGCGCAGACCAGGACCGGGTTCAGGGCCGGGTCGGAGCCGTGGCTGGCGAACAGCGTGACGTCGTGGCCGCGCCGTTTCAGCACCTGGGCGAGGAGATGGGTGTGCATCTCCAGGCCGCCGGCATAGGGCTGGCCGATCGGGTACTTCAGATGTGCGAGGAGAGCGATCTTCACGCGAAGGCCGGGTCTGGTGGTGCGGGAACAGGGGCGGAACGCCGCGCCCGGACAGGGAGCGCGGCGGTTATCACGCCCCCGATTCGCACCGCAAGCGCGGGAGCCTCGGGAGCGGCGGGCCTTCGGGATGCTGGCCCGTCGACCACATACCCTCCGGTGTACGGGAAAGGATATGAACCGGCGATGATCGCGGGCAGGGTCGCCCGTCAGGGGCGCCCCATCGCCAGCGCCTTGAGGTCGAAGCCCGGATCGGCCGCCTGCTCGGGGGTCAGCGGCGTGCCGGCCGCGAGCAGGCGCCGGGCGATCATGTGGTCGCCCGCCCGGTCGACCGACTCGACGGCGCTCAACCGGCCGTCGCGGAAGCGGAACACCGAGAACGCGTCCCCCGTCCCGCGCGGCACGCTCGCGTCGGCAGGGGCACCGAGTCCCGCGATCTGGAGCTTGTGCCGGCCCTGGTCGCTCCAGAACCAGGGCAGGGCCGCGTAGGGGGCCGGCCGGCCGGCGAGGCGCGCGGCCAGGCACCGGCCCTGGTCGATGGCGTTCTGCACCGATTCGATCCGCACGGTGCCGTCCGGGGTCACGCCTGTCGCGAAGGGGCTGGGAAACCGGGCGCAGTCGCCGATGGCCGAGACGGCCGGGTCCGCGGTGGCGAGCCAGGCATCCACGCGGATGCCGTCGGCGACGGCGAGCCCCGCCTGCGCCGCCAGTTCCTGGTTCGGCAGCACGCCGATGCCGACGAGGACGAGGTCGGCCGGCAGGGTCTCGCCGTTCGAGAGCCGTACGCCCGAGACCCGCCCGCCCGCGCCCTCGATCGCCGACACCCCGGCCTCGAACAGGAAGCGGACGCCGAGCGCCTCGTGCGCACGGCGGAAGAATTCGCTCGTCTGCCCGGAGACGGCCCGCGCCATCGGCCGTCCGGCCGCCTCGACCACGGTGACGGACAGGCCGCGGGCGGCGGCGACCGCCGCGAATTCGAGCCCGATGAAGCCCGCCCCCACCACGACGATGCGGTTTGCCGCCTCGATCGCCCCCTTGAGGGCGTCGGCGTCGGACAGGCCCCGGAGTTGGCGCACGCCCTCCAGCTCCGCGCCCGGCACCGGCAGGGGCCGGTTGCGCGCGCCGGTGGCGAGGACGAGGTGGCCGTAGGGCAGGACGCCGCCGTCCGCGAGCAGGAGCCGCGTCCCGTCGCGGTCGATCCCCGCCGCGCGCGTTTCGGCCCGGTGGACGATCCCGTGCTCGGCGAAATAGCCGGCCGCGCGCAGGTGCAGCCCCTGCCGGTCGGTCCTGCCGGCGAGGTAACCCTTGGAGAGGGGCGGGCGCTGGTAGGGCAGGTCCGGCTCGTCGCCGACCAGGGTGATCGGCTCGGCAAACCCCGCCTCGCGTAAGGAGGCCGCGACCTGGAACCCGGCCTGGCCCGCGCCGACGACGACGAGCCCTGCCGTGACGAGCCCTGCCGTCACCGGGCGGCCTCGGCGGTCTTCCTGCGGGGTGCTGCCTGGAGGATGGAGATGCCGGGCAGCCAACGCGCGCCGTCGCGCATCAGGTACTCCCAGAAGGCGCCGGCTGCCGGCCCGAGCACCTTGTCGGCCCGGCGCACGGCGTACCAGTCGCGCCGGATCGGCAGGCCCTGCACGTCGAGCTGCACCAGGCGCCCGCTCTCGACCTCGGCCGCCACGGTGTGGGCGGAGAGCAGAGCGATCCCCAAGCCCGCCATCACCGCCTGCTTGATCGTCTCGTTCGAGCCGGAATCGATCCCGAGCTTGGCCCGCTTGATGATGATGCCGCTCATGAACTCCTCGAACACCGTACGGGTGCCCGACCCGTCCTCGCGCACCAGGAAGGACTGCTCGGCGATGTCGGCCCGCGTCAGGCCGGCCCGGCGCGCCAGCGGATGGCTCGGGGCGGCGATGAGGACGAGGGGGTGCGGCCCGAAGATCTCGGCTTCGATGGCGAAGTCGCGCGGCGGCCGGCCCATGATCGCGAAGTCGATCTCGTAGTTGCGCAGGGCCTCCACCGTGTTGCCGCGGTTGCGCACCGAGAGGTTGATCTCGACGCCGGGATAGCGCTGGATGAAGCCCGCGATCACCTGCGGGGCGAAGTACTTGGCGGTGGAGACCACGCCGATGGTGACGCGCCCGCCCGCCCCGCCCTTCAGGGTCCGGAGCCGGTCGGCGCAGGTCTCCAGCGTGGTGTTGATGCTGTCGATCGCCCACAGCATCTCGCGGCCCGCATCCGTCGGCCTGAGGCCGGTCGGGGTGCGGTCGAACAGGAGCAGGCCCGCCTCCTCCTCCAACTGGCGGATGCGGGCGTAGAGGGCGGCCGAGGTGACGTTGAGTTCCTGCGCCGCCCGCGTCATCGTGCCGAGCCGGGCCACCGCCGCGACTGCCTGAAGCTGCTTGAGGGAGAGGTTACGCATGGTTCGGTTCTAGTTTTTTTGTATGTTGCCGCAAGTTATTTTAGAATTCCTGAGGTGCGCCATCCCCGGTTCCCGCCAGTCCACAGGCACGGCACGATAACAGGGCGGTATAGCCGCGGTCGGTCGCCCGGTGTATGCCGCGCGCTCCAGCGCGGGTCTCGAAATTCCAGGGAAGGGCAAGCCGATGGCGACAGGATCTCCGGCGGTCGGGACGGGGCTCGACGCCTGCCTCGCGCAGGCCGTGGCGGCCGATGCGGGGCTGGCCGACACCGCCGCCGTGATCGCGGCGATCGCGGCTGCGGCCATCGACATCAGCGAGGTGATCGGGCGCGGGGCCCTGGGCGGCGACCTGGCGGCGGCCGGCGCGCACAATAGCGACGGCGACGTGCAGAAGGCGCTGGACGTCATCGCCCACCAGCGCGTCACGGAAGCGCTCCGGGGCGCGCCCGTGGCCGAGGTCGCCTCCGAGGAGGCGGAGGGGGTGATGCACCTCAACCCCGGCGCGCCGCTGGCGGTGGCGATCGACCCGCTGGACGGCTCGTCCAACATCGGCGTCAACATGGCGGTCGGCACCATCTTCGGCATCCGCCCCGCGGTGCAGGACCCGGCCAACCCGATCGCGAGCTTCACCACGCCCGGCACCGCGCAGCTCGCCGCCGGCTTCGTCACCTACGGCCCGGCCACCGCCCTGGTGCTGACCCTGGGCCACGGCACCCAGGTCTACGTGCTGGACCGCGCCGAGCGCGCCTTCCGCCTGACCCATGCCGAGCTCGACGTGCCGGTCTCCGCCAAGGAATACGCCATCAACGCCTCGAACGCCCGGCATTGGGACGGGCCGATCAAGGCCTTCATCGAGGATTGCCTGCGCGGGGCGGACGGCCCCCGCGACAAGGACTTCAACATGCGCTGGCTCGGCTCCCTGGTGGCCGACGCGCAGCGCGTGCTGATGCGCGGCGGGGTGTTCCTGTATCCGGGCGACGGCCGCAAGGGCTATGCCCAGGGGCGGCTGCGCCTGCTCTACGAGGCCGCCCCCATCGCCATGCTGATGGAGCAGGCCGGTGCCGGGGCCACGGACGGCGGGCGCCGCATCCTGGAGATTGCGGCCACCGGCATCCACGAGCGCGTGCCCCTGGTCTTCGGCTCGCAGGAGGAGGTGGCCTGCGTCGCCAAGTACGTCGACGGGCGCAACCACAGCGCCGGCCGCTCCCCCCTCTTCGGCCAGCGCGGGCTGATCCGCTCGTGAGGGCGGCGGTCACCGGGTAGCCGGGCATGTCGGCACGCCATCCCATCATCTCGGTGACCGGCTCGTCGGGGGCCGGCACCACCTCGGTGCGCGACACCTTCGAGCAGATCTTCCGCCGGGAGGACGTGCGCGCGGACTACATCCAGGGCGACGGCTTCCACGCCTTCGACCGCGACACCATGCGCGCGATGATGATCGAGGAGCCCACCCTCAGCCACTTCGCCCCCCGCGCCAACCTGCTGCCGGAGCTGGAGGAGGTGTTCCGCAGCTACAGCGAATCCGGGACCGGCCGCACCCGGCACTACGTGCACGACGAGGCCGATTCCGCCCTGCACGGGGCGCCGGTGGGCGCGTTCTCGGCCTGGACGGCGTTCGAGCCGGGCTCGGACCTGCTGTTCTACGAGGGCCTGCACGGCTGCGTCGTCGACCAGAGCGTGGACCTCGCCCGCTATCCCGACCTCAAGATCGGCGTCGTGCCGGTGATCAACCTGGAGTGGATTCAGAAGCTCCACCGGGACCGCTCGACGCGGGGCTACTCGATCGAGGCCGTCACCGACGTGATCCTGCGCCGGATGCCCGACTACGTGCAGACGATCTGCCCGCAATTCTCCTGGACCGACATCAACTTCCAGCGGGTGCCGACGGTCGACACCTCCAACCCCTTCATCGCCCGCTGGATTCCCACGGCCGACGAATCGATGGTGGTGATCCGCTTCAAGGACCCGAAGGGCATCGACTTCTCCTACCTCGTCTCCATGATCCACGACAGCTTCATGAGCCGGGCCAACTCCATCGTCATCCCCGGCTCGAAGCTCGACCTGGCGATGCAGCTCATCCTCACCCCGATCATCATGCAGCTCGTCGAGCGCCGCCGCCGGCTGGCCTGACGGACCGGCCCCCCTGTACGCAAGTCCGGCTTCCCGTCCCCGGCCCCCGCGCGCATGGTGATCCCGCCGCGCGATGGCAGAGACCTTTCCCGTCCCGAAAGACGCCCATGGCAGCACCCGTCATCGCCCCCTCGATCCTCTCGGCCGACTTCGCCCGGCTGGGCGAGGAGACCCGCGCGGTGGCCGAGGCCGGCGCCGACTGGATTCACCTCGACGTGATGGACGGGCATTTCGTGCCCAACATCACCTTCGGCCCGCCGGTGGTGAAGGCCCTGCGCCCGCACACCGACAAGTACTTCGACGTGCACCTGATGATCGCGCCCGCCGACCCGTATCTGGCCGCCTTCGCCGAGGCCGGGGCGGACGGCATCACCGTGCACGTGGAGGCCGGCCCGCACGTCCACCGCTCCCTCCAGACGATCCGGGCCCTGGGCAAGCGGGCGGGCGTGGCCCTCAACCCCGGCACGCCGGCCGCCATGGTCGAGCCGCTGCTCGACATGGTGGACCTCGTGCTGGTGATGACGGTCAACCCCGGCTTCGGCGGCCAGAGTTTCCTGGCCGGCGCCCTGGAGACCGTGGCGCGGGTGAAGGCGATGTGTGCCGGCCGCGATATCCGCATCGAGGTCGACGGCGGCATCGACGCGGAGACCGTGGTCGCGGCAGTCCGTGCCGGGGCCGACACGTTCGTGGCCGGCAACGCCGTGTTCAAGGGCGGCCCGGCGCATTACGCCGAACGGATCGCGGCGATCCGGGCGGCGGCCGGCACCGCGGCCGGGTCCGCCAAGACCATCCCATGCTGAAGGCGCTGATCTTCGACGTCGACGGGACGCTGGCCGAGACCGAGGACCTGCACCGGCAGGCCTTCAACCGCGCCTTCCGCGCCCTCGGCCTGCCCTGGGACTGGGATCCCGCCCTCTACGCCGACCTGCTGGCG
>NZ_BPRB01000020.1 GCF_022179685.1 Methylobacterium trifolii | reverse complement strand
AATCATCTGACGACGGACATCCATACGGCTCTGGCTGGCCTTTCGAACAAAGGCGCGACCGCTGAAGCGGGGCCGGAGAAGGCGTCACCCGCTCAGGTCAAGAAGTCGATCACACCCCACCACCTCGTCAGCTTCGAGGACGGCAAGACCTACAAGACCTTGCGGCGGCACCTGACCCTGCGTGGCCTGTCACCCGAGGCCTACCGAAAGAAGTGGGGCCTACCCAGCGACTACCCAATGACCTCGGCGAACTACTCGGCCCAGCGCTCCGAACTGGCCCGCACCTTCGGCTTTGGGCAACAACGCCGGAAAGGTGCCGCAAAGTCCTCTGTTGCGGCCGAGACGGTGTCGGAGGCGCCAAAAAAGAAGGGACGGCCTCGCAAGGCGCCAGCGGAGGCAGTGGCTGAGTGAGCGCGCCTTTTAGGGATGCCAGAGTCCCAAAGCGGGGGTAATCTAGGCTGGTCGAGTGCGTTTCCCGGCCGTCCGCGCTTTGCACGATCCTCGCTGGGCTGGCCCCCTCCCGGCTCCGGCGGGCATCGGCAGGCGCGGATTGCGGCACTGCTAGGTCCGTCAGTTCACACCATAGCGGCCACTGTCGCTTGCACCGCCGCAAGGAAGCGTGTCCGTCCTTCAGGATTGATTCTACGCAGGTGGTCCTGCACGAGAGCGAGCAGGGCCGTCTCGGCCTTAAGCGCGAGCGGCTCCGCCCCAACGTTATCGACACCTGGTTCGCGGAAGGCGGAGGCCGGCACATCCAGGGCGTCGGCGATGCGGGCCAAGACATGGCTCGATCTCACGACGGTGTTCGCATGGGGCATGTGATCGCTCATTTCCGGAACTCGACCCAATGCGGCGACAGGATGGGAAACCATCCCCTTTAAATCGCAAACCGCACGCTTTGTTACACGCAAGACGGGAATTTATTAGAATCATTGCAACTTGTGGATAGAATAAGAATATTTCTCGGTACAGGATTTCACCGGAGGAGCAGGATCAGGATCCATGAGCATCAACGTCATTGATGGGTTCAGCGAGGACAGCACGCGGCTGCATGCGGCCCTCGAAGCGTCCTGCGTCGTCGGAGTTTGGGATTGGGATCACGTCCGCGGTGTCGTCGTCTACGATGAAGGCGCGGCTCGGCTTCTGACGGGCGATCCGGATTTCACGGAGTGCGAAGTCAGCGGTCCCGCCGCCATGGCCGCCGTCCATCCAGCCGACCAAGACTGGCTGATCGAGCACGTGCAGCAAGCCGTGAGAAAGGGCGGCCTGATGCTGTCCGAGTATCGCGTCATGACGCGGGACGGCGGTACGCGCTGGCTCCTCAGCCGGGGGCGAACTTATCAGGATGCGACCGGCCATCCGCTACGATCGAACGGCATCCTCATCGACATCACCGAACTGCGCGAAGGCGGTGACCGCTACGTGCTCAGCAACTCCGCCGCGAGTGACGATCCGTTGGAACAGGCGGCCGACCTCGCCATCGCCCTAAAACAGACCCTCGGCGCCGACGCTCCGTCTGAGGTCCGCCTTGCTGCCGACCT
>NZ_BPRB01000019.1 GCF_022179685.1 Methylobacterium trifolii | reverse complement strand
GCACCTCAGGATGAGGTCGGGGATGGGACAGGCGCGATGTGTGCGGGTCACGAGCCATCATGCAGGCATCGGCTCACTTGTAGCAGACCGCCTTGGCCGCCTCGACGACCTCGGCGACGTTGGGCAGCGCCAGCTTCTCGAGGTTGGCGGCATAGGGCATCGGCACGTCCTTGCCGGTCACGCGCAGCACCGGCGCGTCGAGGTAGTCGAAGGCGTCGACCATCAGCCGGGCCGAGATCTCGGCGCCGATGCCGCTCTGCGGGAAACCCTCCTCGACGGTGACGCAGCGGCCGGTTTTCTTGACCGATTCCAGCACCGTGTCGGTGTCCATGGGGCGCAGGGTGCGCAGGTCGATCACCTCCGCCTCGATGCCCTGCTCGGCCAGCACCTGGGCCGCCTTGAGGGCGTAGGTCATGCCGATGGAGAACGACACGATGGTCACGTCCGAGCCGGTGCGATGCACCCGCGCCTTGCCGATGGGCAGCACGAAGTCGTCGAGCTTGGGCACCGGGAAGGTCTGGCCGTAGAGGATCTCGTTCTCGAGGAAGATCACCGGGTTGGGGTCGCGGATCGCGGCCTTGAGCAGGCCCTTGGCGTCGGAGGCCGTGTAGGGGGCGATCACCTTCAGGCCCGGCACGTTGGAGTACCAGGCGGAATAGTCGTGGCTGTGCTGGGCGCCGACGCGGGCGGCAGCCCCGTTGGGACCGCGGAAGACGATGGGGCAGCCGAGCTGGCCGCCGGACATGTAGAGGGTCTTGGCGGCCGAGTTGATGATGTGGTCGATCGCCTGCATGGCGAAGTTGAAGGTCATGAACTCGACCACCGGCTTCAGGCCGGAGAGCGCCGCGCCGACGCCGATGCCGGCAAAGCCATGCTCGGTGATCGGCGTGTCCACCACGCGCCGCGCGCCGAACTCCTGCAGCAGCCCTTGCGTGATCTTGTAGGCGCCCTGGTACTCGGCGACCTCCTCACCCATCACGAACACGTCCCCGTCCCGGCGCATCTCCTCCGCCATGGCGTCGCGCAGGGCCTCGCGCACGGTCGTCGTTACCATCGGCGTGTCGGCCGGGAACTCGTCCATCACCGGCGCGGGCGCCTTGTTGGTGATGGTCGCCGGCGCGGCGGGGGCTTTGGCCGCATCGTCGGCGGTCTTGGCGGTGGCGGCCGGCCTGTCGGCCAAGCCCTCGGCCTGCGCGGTCGGGGTCGGCGCGGGCTGGCCGCCGGCATCCGTGCCCGTATCCTTGCCGTTCGGCTTCGGCCCGCCGCCCCCCGAGGCCGCCGCGGAGACGTCCTCGCCCTCGCCCGCGATGATCGCGATCGGAGTGTTGACCGCCACGCCCTCGGTGCCCTCGGCGACCAGGATCTTGGCCAGCACGCCCTCGTCGATGGCCTCGACCTCCATCGTGGCCTTGTCGGTCTCGATCTCGGCCAGCACGTCGCCGGACTTGATCGGATCGCCCTCCTTCTTGAGCCACTTGGCGAGCTTGCCCTCCTCCATGGTGGGCGAGAGGGCAGGCATCAGGATGTCGGTCGCCATGGGGTACTCTGTCGGTGAGGCGGGCGGGGCGGCCTGAAGGCTTGTCTTGCGTTCACACGGCCCGGCTGCGCCGGACCGCACTTGGGGAAGCGGCGCTCAGGCGCGCGCCTCCAGCAGGATATCGGTCCAGAGCTCCTTGGGATCGGGCTCGGGATCGTGGGTCGCGAACTCGGCGGCGCCGTTGACGGTCTCGCGCACCTTGGCGTCGGTCGCCTTCAGCTCGGCCTCGGGCACCCCGTGCAGCTCGATCAGGCGCTTGCGCACCATCTCGATCGGGTCGTGCTCGTCGCGCATCTTCGAGACCTCGTCCTTGGTCCGGTACTTGGCCGGGTCGGACATCGAGTGGCCGCGATAGCGGTAGGTCTGCATCTCGAGGATGTAGGGGCCCTCCCCCGAGCGGGCGTGTTCGATCGCCCGGCCGGCGGCCTCGCGCACCGTGCGCACGTCCATCCCGTCGACCTGCTCGCCCGGTATCCCGAACGAGATGCCGCGCCTGGAGAAGTCGGTCTGGGCCGAGGCACGGGCCACCGAGGTGCCCATGGCGTAGCGGTTGTTCTCGATCACGTAGACCACGGGCAGCTTCCAGAGCTGCGCCATGTTGAAGCTCTCGTAGACCTGGCCCTGGTTGGCCGCCCCGTCGCCCATGTAGGTCAGGCTGACCTTGCCGTTCTTGCGGTAGGCGTCGGCAAAGCCCAGGCCCGTGCCCAGCGACACCTGCGCGCCGACGATCCCGTGCCCGCCGAAGAACTGCTTTTCGCGGGAGAACATGTGCATCGAGCCGCCCTTGCCGCGGCTGTAGCCGCCGCGGCGGCCGGTCAGCTCGGCCATGACGCC
Source organism: Methylobacterium trifolii (assembly GCF_022179685.1). GTDB lineage: Bacteria > Pseudomonadota > Alphaproteobacteria > Rhizobiales > Beijerinckiaceae > Methylobacterium > Methylobacterium trifolii. The sequence continues at coordinate 1,595 of NZ_BPRB01000019.1, read as the reverse complement.
CTTCGGGTCCATGCCGCAGGCCAGCATGTGGCCGTGGTCGCGGTAGCCGGTGATGACCTGGTCGCCCTCGACCGAGGCCATCTGCATGCCGATCACCACGGCCTCCTGGCCGATGTAGAGGTGGCAGAAGCCGCCGATCAGGCCCATGCCGTAGAGCTGCCCAGCCTTCTCCTCGAAGCGGCGGATCAGCAGCATCTCGTGATAGGCGTGGAGGTCTTCCGCACGGGTGAATTGCGGCAGGTTCGGCGCCGGCTCGTGCGCCCTGGCGACGTCCGGCGGCGGCGAACCGGCCTCGGCCTCGGCCTGCCCCGCTTCCCTGGGCTGCCCTGCCTCTGTGGCAGCATCCATCGGCGCTCTCCCGCTCTCTCGACCGTGGGCACGGTGTAGGTCAGGGAGTCAGATAAGGCGAGGCCCGGCGCTCTGACAGGCCATGGCCGTTGTCAGGCTTTGGCTGGGATGAACGCGGCCCTCAGGGCCCGATGACGACCACGTCGTTGGCGTGTACCCGGCCGAGCACCACGCGGGCGCGCTCCTCCAGGAGGTCGCGGTCGATCTGCTCGCTGCGCAGCAGCGTGACCCGGTGCTCCCAGGTCGCCCGCTCCGCCTTGGCGGCGGCCAGTTCCTGCGAGAGCCCGTAGGCCTGGATCTTGAGGGCACGCTTGGCCTCAAGGCCGCGGTTGCCGTTCTCCGCCTGGTAGACGAAGTACCCGACGACAAGCGCCGACAGGGTCCAGAGACCCAGCGGCAGCACGACCATTCTGACGCGGCGACGGACGACCATGGACCGCACCATCGCCGGTCAGGGTTAAGGAGGCGTTGACGCGGGCGGCCCTCACACCCGCGCGAGCTGCCGGATCGCGGCCCGGCCGGCGTAGCGCCCCTGCGCGCCCAGGCCCTCCTCGATGCGGATGAGCTGGTTGTACTTGGCCAGTCTGTCGGAGCGGGCCAGCGACCCGGTCTTGATCTGCCCGCAATTGGTGGCGACCGCCAGGTCCGCGATGGTGGAATCCTCGGTCTCGCCCGAGCGGTGGGACATCACCGCGGTGTAGCCCGCGCGCTGGGCCATCTCGACGGCGGCGAGCGTCTCGGTCAGCGAGCCGATCTGGTTCACCTTGACCAGGATGGAGTTGGCGGTGGAGTCCGCGATGCCGCGGGCCAGGCGCTCGACGTTGGTGACGAACAGGTCGTCGCCCACCAGCTGGCATTGGGCGCCGACCTTGTCGGTCAGCAGCTTCCAGCCGGCCCAGTCGTCCTCGGACATGCCGTCCTCGATCGAGACGATCGGATACTTGGCGACGAGTTCGGCCAGGTAGTCGACCTGCTGCTCGATCGAGCGGGTCTTGCCCTCGCCCTCGTAATGGTACGCACCGTCCTTGAAGAACTCGGTGGCCGCGCAATCGAGGGCCAGGACCATGTCGGTGCCGGGCTTGAAGCCGGCGGCCTGGATCGATTCCATCACGAAGTCGAGGCCGGCCTCGGCCGAGGGGAGGTTCGGGGCAAAGCCCCCCTCGTCGCCGACGTTGGTGTTGTGGCCGGCCTTCTTCAGGGCGGATTTTAGGGTGTGGAACACCTCCGCGCCCATGCGCACGGCCTCG
>NZ_BPRB01000018.1 GCF_022179685.1 Methylobacterium trifolii | reverse complement strand
GGCCCACCCTCCCCCGCAGTGGGGGCAGGGACGCGCGCCGACCGAGATTCCTTCAGTGAGGCGGTATGCCGTCTCCACCTTCAGCGAGCAGACACGGGTCTCACCCCTTCTTCTTCCGGCCCTTCGGCGGGGGCGCATCGTGGTCCTTGCCGTCCCAGGTCGCGGAGAAGGGGCGGCTGCCCAGCGCCCGCTCGGCCTTCGGCGCCTTCTCGGCAGCCGGCGCTTTCGCGTTCTTGGCGGCCTTGGCCTTCCCGGCCGGCTCCTCCCTGTCCGCCAGGGCGCCGATGCGGCGGCGATGCCAGGCGGCCGAGGCCGCCTTGAGGTCGGGATGGTGCTTGTCGAGGCGCGTCACCAGCCCCTTGGCTTCGGCGTCGGTCAGCCCGTCCACGATCAGCGCGAAGCTCTCCGCGCCCAGGATGTCGCGGATGCGGCGCAGGGCCGGCAGCGGCAGGGCCTTGGCCTTGAGCTGCTTGACCACCAGGGCGCGGCCGGCCTTGGCCACGTCGGCGCGGATGTCGGGAAACGCGTCCGGCGCGGCCGCGACCGCCTTCAGGACGGCGTACCCGTCGACGTCAAGAGCCATGGAGAATCCCCTTCAGTTCCTCGACGAGCGGAATCAGCACGTTCGAGACATGGACACCGTACTTGGCCGAGAAGGTCGGCGGCACCTCGGTGGGCACCAGCGCATCCGCCAGGGCCGCGGCCTGCGGCACCCGCGTCTCCAGGAGCCGGAACCCCGCATCCTCGGAGTCCGCTTCCGCGTGCAGGCGCTCCAGGGTCTGCTGGTGCTGGCGGACCTGCTGCTGGAAGCGCGTGACCAGGACGTAGGGCGGGCTCTTGGGACCGACCCGGCTGCCCTGCCGGGCGCTGCGCCGCCAGATCGTCTCGACGAAGGCGTTGAGGCCGTAGGTCGAGAGGAAGTCGGGGATCGAGGTGACCAGCACGAGGTCGGCGCCGCGCACCACCACCTCGGTCATCGGCGAGATGCCCGGCGCGCAGTCGAAGAGGATGTAGTCGAACTCCTCCGCGAGCGGCACGAAGTCGTCCTGGAACACCTTCCACAGCCGCCCCTCGATGGCGTGCATCGAATATTTCTGCGCCGTGAGCTCGTAGATGATCTCGCGCTCCACCATGCGCAGGTACGGGCCGGACGGCAGCAGGGAGAGCGCCAGCGGCTCGTTCCGGTGCGTGGTCAGGCTGACTTGGCGGTGCACCCGGGCGGCGAGCACCGGCTTCTCCTTCCGGATCAGCTTGAGGGCGAGGTAGGCTTCGAGGGTGCGCCCCTTCGCGATCATCTCGGCCAGCAGCGCGTCGCCAGCCAGGCACACCGAGACGCTGGCCTGCGGGTCGAGGTCGACCACGAGCACCTGCGCCCCGCCCGCGGCCAGGGCCTCGGCCAGCATCACCACCGTCGTAGTCTTGCCGACGCCGCCCTTCATGTTGGCGACCGCGATCAGCTTGCCCGTCACGCCTGTGCCCCCCTCACCGCCGCTTCGAGGGCGGCCCGATGCTTCGCCGACAGCCTCGATTCGAGGAAGCCGTCGATCACGGCGGGCAGCGTCGCCCGGCGCTTGGGATCGACCAGGATCTCGCCGCTCTCCGCCCGCTTCGGGTCGCGCAGGCGGATCAGGCCGATCCCGTGGGCGTCGCAATGGGCTTCGATCTCGGCCAGCCGCGTCTCGGCCTTCGAGCCGGTGGGCAGGTGCCAGACCAGATGGCCGAAATGGGTGAACCGGGTCTGGGCCAGGGCCTCGTGCACCGCCTGCACCGTGCCGCCCGCCTCGGTCTTCAACTCGAAGGAATGCACGTCCACCTGCGCGCCGGGAAGCAGGCGGAAGCGCATCGCCGTAACCAGGACGAAGTCCGGCCGCGACCACTGGCCCCTGCCGATGGTGGAGGTGTCCTGCACGAGGCAGAGGGCGTCCGAAAGGTCGAGGCCGGCGCGGAACGGGCCTTCCAGGTAGGCCCGGAGCGGCCCCATCAACTTGGCCTCGGGCCAGGCGTCGGGCTCATCCGCGGACCGGTCGGCGGGCGGGGCCGGGAGGGCCTCCGCCTCGGTGGCCAGGAAGACCTGCCCGCCCTGCCCGCGCAACCGGCCGATCGACCGGTCCGCGAGCAGGCGGTCGCGGGCGGAGAAGTAGGCCTCCGACGAGACCGGCCGCTCGCAGGCGCGGGCCAGCATCGCGCGCATCACCCGGTTGAGGACCGGCGTCCCGTCCGTCGGCAGCAGCGCGAGGATGCGGGCGTCGAGGCTGCCCTGGTCGGGTGTCGGCATGGACGTTTGCGGCACCGGGTCGTGCGTGAGCGCCCTGGAGCGCCGCACGGTACCTAAAGTCGGCGCGTGCCCCGGCAAGCGGCATCCCGCATCGCGGAGCGATGGGGCTCAGCCGGCGCGGCGATTGCAGCGGACGTAGGAGGCGGAGCCCTTGGCGCTCGACCACGTCAGGCGGTCGCCCTCGACCATGAGGCGGACCTGGGAGGACCAGCGGCGGCCGCGGTCGCTGCACTCGGCGGCCATGACCCAGGTGTTGCCGCTGCGGTGGCCGTCGTGGAAGTTGCAGATCGTGCGGCCGGCCTGGGCACGCTCCTGGGAGATCATGGCCGGGATGTAGCCGCGGCGGCGCGAGCGGGCACCGCACGCGGCCGGGTTCGGCCCCCAGAGGCCGACATACTCCGCCCGCGGCGGCGGGGCCGCGTCGTCGGCCGGCCGCGCCGCGGCGGCCTTCGTGTCCGCGACGATCTTGTCCGCGACGATCTTGGGCTCGACGACCGGCTTGGCCTCGGGAGCAGGCCTTGGCTCGACAGGCGTCCGCGCGGCCGGTGCGGCCTCGACGCTGCGGGCGACCGGGCCCAGCGCGGCCGGCGGCTGGGCGGGCCAGGCGGGGAAGTCGAAGGCCGTGGCCTCGGACTGCGTCGGGGCCGGGCGGAACGGCAGGTCCTCGGCCAGGAAGATCGCGCTGTAGGCAAACAGCGCGCCCCAGCCGGCGGCCAGGGCGAGGACGACCGCGAACCACCGGCGCGTCCCCCCCGGGACCTCGCCGCCGAACTCCGCCAGGCCCGGGTCCAGCCCCGCCGCCATCATGCCCTCTCGCTCCTCCCGACCCGGCCCGGCGCCGTCAGCGCCCGAAGATCCCCTTCAGGAACTGGGCCGTGCGGTTGCGCTTCTTCTTGCGCTCCAGCTCCGACGCGTCCTTGAGCCAGGCCACCTGCACCACCCGGCGCTCGCCCTCGAACGGCTCGTGGCCGTGCCAGGAATTGTCGGCGCGCAGGAAGGCGAACATCGTGCCCATGGTCGGCGGCACCTCGACGGCGAAGGGCGAATAGTTCTTGCCGTCGTAGAGCACGCGCAGCCGCCCGGCCGCCGGGGCGTCCCAGGCGTCGTTCATGTAGACCAGGAGCGTCAGAACCTTGGAGGGGCCGTCCGTGTGGATCGAGCCGTATTTCGGCTGGCTGCGCTTCATGATCGTGGTCAGGCGCGGGCAGGAGACGAGGTCGATCCCGAACTTGTCGCCCAGGATCTTCGAGAACGCGTCGCTCTCCAGCTCCTCGATCAACTCCTTGAAGCGGCCCTTCAGGGCGACCTCGTCCACGGTCAGGTAGCCGGGCTTGGCGATGTCGGGGAAGTCGCGGCGGATCGCGTCGATCGTCTCGGGCTTCAGCACGTCGTGGCCGAGGGTGAAGGCGTAGGGCTCCCGCGTGACCGGGGCGGCGCGCACGGCGGCGATATCGAGGATCGAGGTGGCGGACATCGGTCGGATCCCTGGAGGCACGTCGGGCTTTCGCATCGGGGACGGCCGATTCCTGTCCGAGAACAACGAATTCTTAACCGTTCGCGAGGGCGTGAGAATCCCTAAATCGCCCGATTGCGGCGGCGGCACGGCGAATGGTCCCGGATGGGGCACGGAAGGCACAGTCCGGCCCTTCCCGGCCGGCGCGGAAACTGCCATGCTTGGCCCGGTAGACAACTCCTGCGTGCTCACGGAAGGCGTCCGGCCCCCTGCGATGAGATCCATCGCCTTCCCTCTCCTCGTCGGGTCCCTCGCCGGCCTGCTCGCCGCAGGACCCGCCTCGCCCCAGTCGCGCGCGCCCGCGCAGGGCCGCTCCACCGTGCAGCGCATGACCTGCGCCGAGACGATGGACCTGGTGAAGCGCGAGGGCGCGGTCGTGCTCGGCGCCGCCGCCGGGCAGCCGGAGCGCTTCGTGCGCGACCGCAGCTTCTGCGAGATGTCCGAGATCGCCGAGTTGCGCTTCGTGCCCACCCGCGACAACCCGCAATGCCCGATCGGCTACCGCTGCCGGGAGCCGGGTTTCGACGACTGGAACTGGGACTGATCCCCGCACCGCGGCCGCCCTGCCCCGCATGACGGACGTTTCACGGGGCACGGGCGCCCCCGCGCCACGATCTCGCCACGACCCGTCGTCACTGCCGCTCACGGCGGCCTCGTAGGCGGGTCCGCCGGGATTTCAGGCGTCGGGAGAAGCGCGTGGCGGCAATCAGGAACGGGCTCGGGGTCCAGGCCGTGCTGACGGCGCTCGCCGCCCTCGTCCTGATCGCGGTGCCGGGCATCCCCTCCCCGCCCCTCTACGTCTCGCTGGCGGGCTTCGCCATGGCCGGCATCCTGCTGGCGTCGGCCAACATCTCCGCCTACCTGAAGGTCTTCGTCTCGGTCTACGGGGTCGGCTACCTGCTGCTGGCCGGCTCCAAGACGCTCGCCGCGATGGGCGCCCTGCCCGCGGTGGTCGCGGCCCTCCTGCCCCCGGCCTTCGCCGCCACCGGCGCCGTGGTCTTCGCCGGCATCGTGCTCGGCATCTCCTACCTGCGGCCGATCCGCGAGATCACCCTGATCGCCGACCCCTACTTCGCCAACCGCGACGCGCCGACCAAGGAGATCGGCCTGTTCCGCTGGTTCGGCAACACCGAGGGCAAGATCGGCCAGCGGCTCGTGGCGCTCTCGATCTTCGTGAACTTCGCCGACGTGGCCCTGACCCTGCGGTTCAACTTCTTCTACCGCGACATGTACAACACCCTCCAGGAGTACAACGCGGACGCGTTCTGGTATCAGGTGCTGTGGATCTTCATCCCGCTGGCCTGCCTCAACATCGCCATCGGCATGATCGACCTGTTCGTGGATTCCTCCCTCCACATCCGCTGGCGGACCTGGCTGACCCACAGCCTCTACGAGCGCTGGCTGGGCAAGGGCACGCATTACCGCATCCCCTTCACGGACGAGCCGGCCGACAACCCGGACCAGCGCATCCAGTCCGACGTCAACGCCTTCATCCAGCAGACCGCGAGCCTCTCGATCCGGCTGCTGTCCCAGGCCGCGCAGCTCGTCTCCTTCATCGTGATCCTGTGGGCGCTCTCGCGCGACTTCGTGCTGCCCTTCACGGACCAGGTCATCCCCGGCTTCCTGGTCTGGCTGGTGATCGCCTACGCGGTGGTCGGCACCTGGCTGACCCACATCATCGGCAAGCCCTTGATCGGGCTCGACTTCCGGCAGGAGCAGGTGGAGGCGGACTTCCGCTTCTCGCTGGCCCGCAACCGCATCTACTCGGAGCAGATCGCGCTGCTGCGCGGCGAGCGGGCGGAGGCGTCCCGGCTGCACACGCTGTTCCACGCCATCATCGACAACTACGTCGGCATCATCTTCCGGCGCATCAAGCTGATCGCCTTCACCTTCAGCTACCGGCAGGCGAGCACGATCTTCCCGCTCATCATCGCCGCCCCCTCGTTCTTCGCCAAGAAGATCACGCTCGGCGCCCTGCAGCAGACCTCGGACGCCTTCGGCAACGTCCAGTCCTCCCTGTCCTTCTTCATCAACGCCTACATCACGCTGGCCGCCTACAAGGCCAACACCATCCGTCTGGGCTCCTTCAAGCGGGCGATGACCAAGGCCGAGGCCCTCACCAGCGTCGGCTACGGCCTGGCGCAGGGCAACGAGACCGGCGCCGACGTGACGGCCCGCGACCTGGTGATCGCCCTGCCGGACGGGCGCGAGATCGTCGTCGCCGACCGCCTCGCCTTCGCCAAGGGCACGGCCACCCTGGTCACGGGGCCGTCCGGCTCGGGCAAGTCCACCCTGTTCCGCGCGATCGCCGGGATCTGGCCCTTCGGCAAGGGCCGCATCGACGTGCCCGCCGGCCAGTCGGCGCTGCTGCTGCCGCAGCGGCCCTACATTCCCCTGGGCACGCTGCGCGGGGCCGTGGTCTACCCGAACACGGTGGACCAGTTCTCGGACGAGGCGATCCGCGACGCGCTGGTCGCCGTACGGCTTCCGCAGCTCGCCGACCAGCTCGACACGGTCGATGCCTGGGACCGGCGCCTGTCGGGGGGCGAGCAGCAGCGCCTCGCGCTGGCCCGCGCCGTGCTCGCCAAGCCCGCCTGGCTGTTCCTGGACGAGTCGACCGCGGCCCTCGACGAGCCGAGCGAGGCGGCGATCTACCGGATGCTGCGCGAGCGCCTGCCCGGCACCACCATCGTCTCGATCGGCCACCGTTCCACCCTCAACGCCCTGCACGACCAGCGGGTGGAGATGCAGCCCGGCGACGGACGCTTCACGCCCCGGGTGCTGCAGGTCGCCATGCCCGCCGGGTGAGTGGTTCGGGGTCGGATCCGGCGCGCGAACGTATAATTTCGTACAGTCGGGATGATTTTCCGGTCAAGCTTGCCGATCGGAAATATTAAGGAACCGATTTGGACAGGGCCCGTTCTTTCGGAGACACAAAAATCCGGAGGAACGTATGACCAAGATCACCACCCTCGCCGGTGCCGCCGCCGTTCTGCTGATGTCGTCGGCCGCGTTCGCCGCGCCCTGCTCGACCGGCACAACCGTCGGCAACGACAAGAACACGAACAAGAGTTCGACCGTCGATCCGAAGGCCACGGGCAACACCAGCCCAGGCGCCAAGGCCGAGTCCCCCGGCACGGTCGGCGCCATGAACAACGCGGGCTCCGCCGCCTCGACGGCGACCTCGCCCGGCGACGTGCAGCGCCAGTCGGAAGGCAAGCCCACCGCGACCCAGGAAGCCAAGGGCGGCAACGACTGCTGATCTAGCGCTTAGTTTCGTTCAAGGCCCGCCCGGCTCACGCCGCGGCGGGCCTTTTTCGTTCGGGCTCAGTGTTTCCGGAGCAGGGAGGCCGCCTCGGCGGCCTTGCGGATGGCGGCCACGTCCGGCGTTCCCGGCTTCACAACCCAGCTTCCGCCGACGCAGAGGACGCAATCCTGCGCCAGCCAGTCCGGCGCGGTGGCCTCGGTGATGCCGCCGGTCGGGCAGAGGCGGACCTGGCCGAAGGGGGCGGCGAGCGCCTTGATGGCCTTGAGGCCGCCGGCGGCCTCGGCCGGGAAGAACTTGAAGCGGTCCAGCCCATGGTCGAGGCCGCGCATGATGTCGGCGGCGTTCGCCACCCCCGGCAGGTAGGGCACGCCGTTGGCCTGCGCGGCCTCGGTCAGTGGCGCGGTGAGGCCGGGGCTGACGATGAACTTCGCGCCGGCGCCCAGCGCCGCGTCGAGGTCGCGGGGGTTCAGCACCGTGCCGGCCCCGACCACGGCGCCCTCCACCCGCGACATTTCGCGGATCACGTCGAGGGCCGCCGGCGTGCGCAGGGTGACTTCCAGGGCGGTGAGCCCGCCCTCCACGAGGGCGCGGGCGATGGGCTCGGCATGGGCCGCATCCTCGATCACGAGGACCGGGATCACGGCGACGGAGCGCATCAGCGCGTCGATGCTGGTCATGGCGGTATCCCTGTTGTCTCGGCTCATAGGCCCGCGGCGGCGAGCATGGCGGAGGCGCCCTTCTCGGCCCCGTCGGCCCCGTGGCGCATGAAGGCGAACAGTTCGCGCCCCGTGCCCGAGGCCGGCAGCGGCGGCACGGCCTCCTCGCGGGCCGCGAGTTCCGCGTCGTCCACCATGACTTCGAGCAGGCCCTCCGCCGCGCTGAGGCGGACGACGTCCCCGTCGCGGATCTTGCCGATCAGGCCGCCGCCGAGCGCCTCCGGGGTCAGGTGGATCGCCGCCGGCACCTTGCCGGAAGCCCCCGACATGCGGCCGTCCGTCACCAGGGCGACCCGGTGGCCGCGATCCTGGAGGACGCCGAGCGGGGGGGTGAGCTTGTGCAATTCCGGCATGCCGTTGGCGCGCGGCCCCTGGAAGCGCACCACCACGATCACGTCCTTCTCGAGTTCCCCGGCCTGGAACGCCTTGAGCACGTCGTCCTGGTGGGAGAAGACCCGGGCCGGCGCCTCGATCGTGCGGCGGCTCTCCTCGACGGCGCTGGTCTTGAAGGTGGCGCGTCCGAGGTTGCCCTTCACCAGCCGCATGCCGCCATCCGGCTGGAACGGCCGGTCCGGCCTGCGGATCATGGTGTCGTCCAGGCTCTCGGGCACCGCGTCCTCGAAGACGAGGTCCTCGCCCGAGAGCTTCGGGTCGCGGGCGTGGTCGCGCAGGCAGGCGCCCGAGACGGTCAGGATGTCGTCGTGCAGCAGCCCGCCATCGATCAGGGCGGCGATGACGAAGCTCATGCCGCCGGCCGCGTGGAAGTGGTTCACGTCGCCCGCCCCGTTCGGGTAGACGCGGGCGACGAGGGGGACGACGGCCGAGAGCTGGTCGAAATCCTCCCAGTCGAGGACGATGCCGGCCGCGCGCGCGATGGCCGGCAGGTGGATGGCGTGGTTGGTGGAGCCGCCCGTCGCGAGCAGCCCGACGAGGGCGTTGATTATGGCCTTCTCGTCGATGCAGCGGCCGAGGGGCCGGTAGTCGTTGCCGGACGCCCCGATCTCGGTCAGCCGGTGGATCGCCGCCCGCGTCACGGCCTGCCGCAGCTTGGTGCCGGGGTTGATGAAGGAGGCGCCGGGCATGTGCAGGCCCATCACGTCCATCATCATCTGGTTGGAGTTGGCCGTGCCGTAGAAGGTGCAGGTCCCGGCCCCGTGATACGAGGCGGATTCCGATTCGAGCAGTTCCTCGCGGCCGACCTTGCCCTCGGCATAGAGCTGGCGGATGCGCTGCTTCTCCTTGTTGGCGAGCCCCGAGGGCATGGGGCCGGCCGGGATCAGGATCGTCGGCAGGTGGCCGAAGCGCAGCGCGCCGATGAGCAGGCCCGGCACGATCTTGTCGCAGATGCCGAGGAGCGCCGCCCCGTCGAACATGCCGTGGCTCAGGCCCACGGCGGCCGAGAGCGCGATGGTGTCGCGGGAGAACAGGGACAGCTCCATGCCCTGCTGCCCTTGCGTGACCCCGTCGCACATGGCCGGCGTACCACCGGCCACCTGCGCGGTTGCGCCCCGCTCGCGGGCAAAAACCCGGATCTGGTCGGGATAGCGCGCATAGGGCTGATGGGCCGAGAGCATGTCGTTGTAGGCGGTGACGATGCCGATGTTCATCGTCCGCCCCGAGCGGATCGCGGCCTTGTCCTCGCCGGAGGCGGCGAAGCCGTGGGCGAGGTTGCCGCAGGCCAGAGTCGGACGGTGCACGCCGGACTCGCGCTCCCGCTCGATCAGGTCGAGATAGGCCCTGCGCGAGTCCCGCGAGCGCGCCACGACGCGGGCCGTGACGGCGGCGACCTCGGGATGGATCTCGGCCATGCTCGTTCCCTCCGCTCAAACCGGCGCATCCGCGCCCGCCCGTGATTTCGAGCCCTTCTAGACTTCGCAACGCAAACTGTGAACGTTTACAGAGACGGTCCTGGACGCCCCGGCCACCCTCGCGAAGCGGCCGGGGCGCGCGTGCGCCCTCAGTATTCCCAGAAGATGCGCTGCAGCTCCTTGGTGTCGCTGGTCTTGGTCAGGGCCACGGCGGCCAGGATCTTGGCCTTCTGCGGGTTGAAGTCGTGGGCCACCACCCAGTCGTACGTGTCGTCCGGCTGTTCGGCGTTCCGCAGCACGAACCCGTCGCCGACATGGGACGAGCGGATGATCAGCGTGCCCTTGGCGCGGATGTCCTTGAGGGTGTCCACGAGGTAGCCCGGCACCGAGCCGTTGCCGGTGCCCGCGTTGACGATCGCCTTGGCGCCGGCATCGACCGCCGCCTTGTAGGCGCCCGCGTACATGGTGCCCGAGCCGTAGACGATGGCGACCAGCGGCAGGCTGTCGATCGTGTCGATGTCGAACTCGGAGCCGGCGTTGTGGCGCTTGGTCGAGGCACGGAAGAAGTAGGTCTTGCCCTCCACCACCATGCCCATCGGGCCCCATTGGCTGAAGAAGGCGCTGGGCACGATGTTCGTGCGCTTGGTCACGTCGCGCCCGGCCTGGATCTGGTCGTTCAGGGTGACCATCACCCCCTTGCCGACCGACTCCTTGCTGGCGGCCACCGTGACCGCGTCGAGGAGGTTCAGGGCGCCGTCCGCCGAGATCGCGGTGGAGGGGCGCATGGAGCCGACCACGACGATGGGCTTGTCGCTCCTGACCACGAGGTCGAGGAACAAGGCCGTCTCCTCCAGGGTATCGGTGCCGTGGGTGATGACCACGCCGTCCACGTCGTCCTGCTTCAGGAGCGCCGAGACCCGCTTGCCGAGCTGGACAAGCTGAACGTCGGTGAAGCTCTCGGAGGCGATCTGGAAGACCTGCTCGCCGCGCACGTTGGCGATGGTGGACATCGCCGGCACGGCGGCGATCAGCTGCTCGACGCCGACCTTGGCCGCCTTGTAGGTCGCGCTGTTGGCCGCATCCGCCCCGGCGCCCGCGATGGTGCCGCCGGTGGCCAGGATCACCACGTTCGGCTTGCGGATCGCGGCCTCGACGGCGGCGTCCGGCATCTCGCGAGCGGCCGCCGGCGCGACGAGGGGCAGCACCGCGAGGGCGAGCGCCGCGAGGGCGACGCGCGGGCCGGTTGAGACTGGAAGCATCGGCAATCCTCGATTCTGTGGCGTTCGCGATGGTAGGCCCGGCGCAGGACGAGGCAAGGAGCGGGCCGCGGACCCGCGTGACAGGACCGGGCCTCGCTCACGGCGGAGGCCGCGTGGATCGATCGCCGAGCTTGAGCGTTGTCGGATGTTCGCGTCCTCGATCGGAAGGCGTCGCCGATGCTCCCCCTCGCGAGTCTTCTCGACGAACTCGAGCGCAACCTGCCCGCGCGGGCGGCCATGACCCTGCTCGAGAGGTCCCTGTCGCGGCGCACGGTCGAGGAGCAGACCGCGTTCTGGCGCGCGATCGACCTCTACTACGTCTCCCGCAAGGCGCCGGGTGAGGCGGACCCTCAGCCGGCCCCGGTCGGGCCAGCTACGGACGCGGCGATCCCGGCGGTGGCCTGACGACCGGGTCCGCGTCATGCCTCGATAGGCGGGCGGGACAGGGGCGCCGCGACGTCCCGCGCCGCCCGGCCGGTCCTCAGGTGAGGCGCACGCGCCAGATCTCGTCCGCGTATTCCCGCATCGCGCGGTCCGAGGAGAACCACGCCATGCGGGCGGTGTTGCGGATCGCCTTGGCCCACCAGCCGGCCGGATTGCGCCAGGCCACGTCGATCTCGCGCTGGGCCCGCCAGTAATCCTCGAAATCCACGGTGAGGAGGTACTGGTCGCGGTGGCGCAGGTCGTCGGTCAGCGGCCGGAAGCGGTTCGGCTCCTCCGGCGAGAACCGGCCGGAGGCGATCATGTCGAGGGCGGCGGCCAGCCGCGGCGAGGCGAGGATGGCGTCGCGCGGATAGTTCGGCTCCGCGATGCGCGCCTGCACGCCGGCGGCGTCGAGGCCGAAGATGAAGATGTTCTCCGCTCCCACATGGTCGCGGATCTCGATGTTGGCGCCGTCGAGGGTGCCTACCGTCAGGGCGCCGTTGAGCGCGAGCTTCATGTTGCCGGTGCCCGACGCCTCCATGCCGGCGGTGGAGATCTGCTCGGAGAGGTCGGCCGCCGGGATGATCGCTTCGGCCAGGCTCACCGAGTAGTTGGGCAGGAACACGACCTTGAGCCGGTCGGCCACCTCGGGATCGTCGTTGACGGCACGCGCCACGTCGGCGGCGAGCTTGATGATGAGCTTGGCCTGGGTGTAGCTCGGCGCGGCCTTGCCGCCGAAGATCTTGACCCGCGGCGTCCAGTCCTTGTGCGGTTCGGCCTTGATCGCCTGATACAGGGCCACCGTCTCGACGATGTTGAGGAGCTGGCGCTTGTATTCGTGGATGCGCTTGATCTGCACGTCGAACAGGGCCGCCGGATCGACAGCGATGCCGGTGCGCTCGGTGATGATGGCGGCCAGCGCCTCCTTGCGCCCGCGCCGCATCCCGGCGTAGCGCGCCACGAAGGCGGGGTCTTCCGCGAAGGCGTCGAGGCCGCGGAGCTTGCCCGGATCGTCGAGCACGCCCTCGCCCACCGCCTCCACCGCGAGGCGGGTCAGGGCGGGGTTGGCGTTGTGCAGCCAGCGGCGGAAGGTGATGCCGTTGGTCTTGTTGACGATCTTGTCGGGATCGAGCGCGTGCAGGTCCCGGAACACGGTGGAGCGCATCAGGTCGGTGTGGAGCGCCGAGACGCCGTTCACCCGGCGCGAGCCGTGGAAGGCGAGATGGCCCATGCGCACCCGGCGCCCGTGCGATTCGTCGATCAGGGAGACGGAGGCGAGATGGGCCGCATCGTGCCGCCCGTGCCGGCCCTGCTCTTCCAGGTGCATCCAGTTGATCAGGTAGATGATCTGCATGTGGCGCGGCAGCAGCCGCTCCATCAGCTCCACCGGCCAGGTCTCCAGCGCCTCGGGCAGGAGGGTGTGGTTGGTGTAGTTGAGGGTGTTGGTCGTGACGTGCCAGGCGTCCTCCCAGAGGAGGCCGTGGTCCTCCAGCAGGATGCGCATCAGCTCCGGCACGGCGATGGCCGGGTGGGTGTCGTTGAGCTGGATCGCGGCGTGGTGGTGGAGCGAGCGCACGTCCCCGCGCTCGGTCACGTGCCGCCGCACGAGGTCCTGCAGCGAGGCCGAGGTGAAGAAGTATTCCTGGCGCAGGCGCAGTTCCTGGCCGTCGGTGGAGGAATCGCTCGGGTAGAGCACCCGCGAGATCGCCTCGGCCCGCACGCGGCTCGCCACCGCGCCGACATGGTCGCCGCCGTTGAACCGGGCGAGGTCCACGGGTGCGTCGGCCTCCGCCTTCCACAGGCGCAGGGTGTTGACGTTGCGCCCGCGCCAGCCGACCACCGGCACGTCGTGGGCGACCGCGCGGATCGTCTCGGCCGGGTGCCAGCTCCGGCGGATCACGCCCTCGGAGACCATCGCCATGGTGACGTGGCCGCCGAAGCCGATCGCGTAGGTCGCCTCGGGCCGGACGAACTCCCAGGGATTTCCTTCCGCGAGCCAGGTCTCCGGCGCTTCCCGCTGCCAGCCGTCCTCGAAGGATTGCCGGAACAGGCCGTGGTCGTAGCGGATGCCGTAGCCCACCGCAGGCAGGCCGATGCTGGCCATGCTCTCCATGAAGCAGGCGGCCAGCCGCCCGAGGCCGCCGTTGCCCAGCGCCGCGTCGGGCTCGGCGCCCTCGACCGTGCCGAGGTCGATGCCGAGGTCGGCCAGCGCCGCCCGCGTCGTCTCCACGAGGCCGAGGTTGTTCATGGCGTCCGAGAGCAGGCGCCCGATCAGGAATTCGAGGGAGAGATAGTAGACGCGCTTGTTCGGCACGCTCTGGTCCGAGGCCATGCAGGCGTCGACGATCCGGTCGCGCAGGGCCAGGGCGGTGGCGGCGAACCAGTCGCGCTCGCGAGCGGTGGCGGGGGTCTTGCCGACGACGTAGGCGAGCTTGGCGCGGATCGCCTCGCGCATGTCCACCACCGGGTCGCCGGACGTGGGGAGCGCGGGCTTCGTCCAGGGCGCCTTGGCGGCGGCGACGGTCGCGGCGTGTGCGGCGGGCATCTCGTGGACCTTGTCGTCCACGGTGACGGGCAGGGTCGGAGCTTCGTTCAGCACGTGCATTCCCCCATTCGTTCCACCGGCGCGAAGCTGCGATTCTGGAGCGTCACACGCGTCTGGCGGCGGTGATCGGTCCCGCTTCCGGGGACCACGATCCTGCGGCCGCATTCCGGCCTTGTCGAGGCGTCAAGGCCTGCGGCGGCCCTTGCGATCGATCTGCCTCGTATCCGTGTCATTGTGGACACAACAGCCTCCTGCCGCAACCCGACCGGTACTTTGGCACCTCCGGTTGAAGCAAAGCTGAATGCCGGGCAGGTCGAACCACGCCGTTTCACGGGTCGCCTCGCGTGCGGTCACAGGCTAACCCTGTCGCACCGATTCGCCCGGGAGCGACGCATGCCTGAGACGGTCTGGTGGAAGCGCGGCACCGTCTATCAGGTCTATCCGCGATCCTTCCAGGACACGAACGGCGACGGCGTCGGCGACCTGCGCGGCATCACCCAGCGGCTCGACTACCTCGCCTGGCTCGGGGTCGACGCGGTCTGGATCTCGCCGGTCTATCCCTCGCCCATGGCCGATTTCGGCTACGACGTGGCCGATTATTGCGGCATCGACCCGCTCTTCGGGACGCTCGACGACTTCGACGAACTGGTGGCCGAGGCCCACCGGCGCCGGCTCAAGGTCATCCTCGACTTCGTGCCGAACCATTCCTCGATCCGGCATCCCTGGTTTACCGACAGCCGGGCCTCGCGCGCGAGCCCGCGGCGGGACTGGTACATCTGGCGCGATCCCGCCCCGGGCGGCGGCCCCCCCAACAATTGGCTGAGCAACTTCGGCGGCCCGGCCTGGACCCTCGATCCGGCCACCGGCCAATACTACTACCACGCCTTCCTGGCCGAGCAGCCCGACCTCAACTGGCGCAACCCGGCCGTGCGGGCGGCGATGCACGACGCCCTGCGGTTCTGGCTCGACCGGGGCGTGGACGGCTTCCGCGTCGACGTGATCTGGCACCTGATGAAGGACGAAGGATTCCGCGACAACCCGGAGAACCCGGACTTCTCGGCCGACCTGCCGGAGATCAACCGCTTCGCCCAGGTCTATTCCGCCGACCGGCCCGAGGTGCTCGACGTGATCGCCGGGATGCGCGCGGTGCTGCGCGACTACGGCGAGCGGGTGCTGATCGGCGAGATCTACCTGCCGATGGAGCGGCTGATGGCCTATTACGGCCCGGACCTGACGGGCGCCGACATGCCGTTCAACTTCCAGCTCATCCAGACGCCCTGGCGAGCGGACGCGGTCTGCGAACTCGTGGAGAACTACGAGGCCGGCCTGCCGGAGGGCGGCTGGCCGAACTGGGTGCTCGGCAACCACGACCAGCCGCGGATCGCGGCCCGTGTCGGCGAGCTCCAGGCGCGGATCGCGGCGATGCTGCTCCTGACCCTGCGGGGCACGCCGACCCTGTATTACGGCGACGAACTCGGCCTCGGCCACGTCCCCATTCCGCCCGAGCGGGTGCGCGACCCGTGGGAGCGCAACGAGCCCGGCCACGGCCGCGACCCGGAACGCACGCCGATGCAGTGGGATGCGGGGCCGCAGGCGGGCTTCTCCACCGCCGAGCCCTGGCTGCCGCTGTCCGAGGACGCCACGACCCGCAACGTCGACGCGATGCGCGACACCGCGACCTCGATGCTGACCCTGCACCGCCGCCTCCTCGGCCTGCGCCGGGAGCACGCGGCTCTGGCTGTCGGCGGCTACCGCACGGTGCCCCTCGGCCTGCCTGAAATCTTCGCCTACGAGCGGTTCGAGGACGGGACGGTGCTCCGCATCGTCCTCAACTTCGGCGATGCCGGCCACACGATCCCCCTGACGGACGCCTCCGCCTGGACGATCCTGATGTCGAGCCATGCCGGGCGCAGCGGCGCGCGGGTCTCGGGCGCGGTCGACCTCGCGCCCGCGGAAGGGCTGATCCTCCTGCGTGCGTGACGATTTGCGTGCATGACGATTTGCGTGCGTGACGGTTCGCGTGCGTGACGTTGACGCGTTGCGGTGCATCGAAAATCTGTTGCGGCGCCGTCGTAAATTACCTGGGCTTAACGATAGCGATGGCTTAATTTGTGCGTCGCAACGCGAACCGCGGCGCACGGGGGCATCAATGAGCATGGCGACGATCGTGACGGACGAGGCCGGCCATCTCGGACCGGTTGCCCGCCGCGAGACGCCCGGTCCGGACGATGCCGTCCTGTGCGACCACCGCGAGGCCGGGGCCGAGCGCCGCTCGAAGGCCAGGGCGAACCCGGCCGAGGCCAGGACCACCCTCCAGCCGCGCATCCTCTACGCGACCCCCGAGATGTCGGACTTCGTCAAGACCGGCGGTCTCGGCGAGGTCGCCGGTGCGCTGCCCCGCGCGCTTCGGCGCCACTACGACGTGCGGGTGCTGATCCCCGGCTACCGCCAGGTGCTGGCCGCGCTCACCGACATCACGGTGGTGGGCCGCCTCGAAGGCTTCGCCCACGTGCCGCCCTGCGACCTGGGGCTGGCCGAGACCGCGGACGGGTTGCGCGTCTACGTCCTGCTCAGCGCCGAACTCTACGAGCGCGACGGGACGCCCTACGGCGACGCGAACGGGGATTTCGCCGACAACGACCTGCGCTTCGCCCGCCTCAGCCTCGCCGCGGCCGAACTGGCGCAGGGGGCCGACCCCGCCTGGAGCGCCGACCTGCTCCACCTGAACGACTGGCAGGCGGCGCTCGCGCCGGCCTACCTCGCCTGGCGCGCCGCCCGCGTGCCGAGCGTGCTGACGATCCACAACCTCGCCTACCAGGGCCTGTTCCCGCGCGACAACCTCGCCCGCCTCGGGGTGCCGGACACGGCCTTCCAGATGAACGGGGTCGAGTTCTACGGCCAGCTCTCCTTCCTCAAGGCCGGCATCTACTACGCCTCGCAGGTGACGACCGTCAGCCAGACCTACGCCCAGGAGATCCTGACGCCCGAGATGGGCTGCGGCCTCGACGGGCTGCTGCGTACCCGCGCGGCGCAGGGGCGGCTCGCGGGCATCCTCAACGGCATCGACGAGAGCTGGGACCCGCGCACCGACCCGCACCTGGCCACCCGCTTCGAGGCGGACGACTGGAAGGGCAAGCGCGCCAACGCCGAGGCGGTGCGCCGCCAGTTCGGGCTGTCCGTCTCCCGCGGGCCGCTCTTCGCCATCGTCTCGCGCCTCGTGCACCAGAAGGGCATCGACCTCAGCCTCCAGGCGGCGGAGGCGATCCTGGCCGAGGGGGGACAGCTCGTCGCCATCGGCCAGGGCGAGAGCCGCTTCGAGAATGCGCTGCGGGGCCTCGCCCGGCGCCATCCGGATTCGGTGGGCGTCCATGTCGGGTTCGAGGAGACGGATGCGCGCCGGATGTTCGCCGGCAGCGACTTCCTGCTGATGCCCTCGCGCTTCGAGCCCTGCGGCCTTGCGCAGATGTACGCCCAGCGCTTCGGCTCCCTGCCGATCGTCCACCGCACCGGGGGGCTCGCCGACACGGTCGAGGACGGCGTGACCGGCTTCACCTGCGCGGACGCCTCGGCCAAGGGGTTCGGGGGCGCCGTGCGCCGGGCTCTCGACGCCTTCGGCCAGAAGAAGCGCCTCAACGCCATGCGCCGGCGCGCCATGTCGCGCACCTTCGGCTGGGACGAGGCAGCGGCCAATTACGGCAGCCTCTACGCCCGTGCCTTCGGCAACGGCGGCCCGTCGCGCCTTCGGATGGCCTGACCGGCCTTTTTTACTCTGGCGCCGCCGTCGGCAAAAACGATCCGAAGGGCACCATGACGCTGCATCGAACGAAGATCGTTCGGTGCGAGTCCCTCGCCCTCTGCGGGTTACCGGATTCACACATCTGCACAGGGTAACCGGAGAGGTCGTTCGAAGCGCTGGGCGGCCCCCTCTCCCGTGCGGGAGAGGGTTGGGGTGAGGGACCCAGGTCTCTCCGGAGAGGTCGCATCCCTCACCCTGCCCCTCTCCCGTACGGGAGAGGGGACCCACGCCTTTTCGCCTAGTGTCGCGAGATGTGTGAATACGGTAGCTCTGCGGGGGCCACCCTGTCCCGCAAAGGGGAGCGGGAAACGCCCGCGCCGCGTCACGGCATATCGACAGGCAGAATCCTCGTTCAGCCCTCGCGCACGAAGATCATCGTCGCGAGCGGCGGCAGGGTCAGGCAGAGGGAGTGCCCCTGCCCGTGGCTCTGCGTGCCCTCGGCGTGCAGGCCGCCCATGTTGCCGACGTTCGAGCCGCCGTAGATCCCGGCATCCGAGTTGAAGGCCTCGCGGTAGAAGCCCGCCTCCGGCACGCCGACGCGGTAGCCCTCGCGGGGTACGGGCGTGAAGTTCGAGACCACGATGGCGACCTCCCCCTGCTCGCGGCCCTGGCGGGCCCAGGCGATCACGCTGTTGTCCTGGTCGTCAGCCACCAGCCACTGGAAGCCGGCGGCCTCCGTGTCGCGGCTGTGGAGGGCCGGCGTGCCGGTATAGAGCCGGTTGAGGTCGCGGACCGCGTCCTTGACGCCCCGGTGCAGCGGGTCCTCGAGCAGGTGCCAGTCGAGGGACTGGTTGTGGTTCCACTCCCGCTCCTGGCCGAACTCGCCGCCCATGAACAGCAGCTTCTTGCCGGGATGCCCCCACATGAAGCCGAAATAGGCACGCAGGTTGGCGAATTTCTGCCAGCGGTCGCCCGGCATCTTGCCGAGCAGCGAGCCCTTCCCGTGCACGACCTCGTCGTGGGAGAGCGGCAGCACGAAGTTCTCGGAGAAGGCGTAGAGCAGGCCGAAGGTCAGGTCGTGGTGGTGGTAGCGCCGGTGGATCGGATCGGTCGCGATGAACTGCAGGGTGTCGTGCATCCACCCCATGTTCCACTTGAAGCCGAAGCCCAGCCCCCCGGCATAGGTCGGGTGCGAGACGCCGGGCCACGAGGTGGATTCCTCCGCCACCGTGATGGTGCCGGGCGCGTGCGAATACGTGGCCTCGTTGGTCTTGCGCAGGAAGTTGATCGCGTCGAGGTTCTCGTTGCCGCCGTACTGGTTGGGAATCCACTCGCCCGCCCGGCGCGAATAGTCGAGGTAGAGCATCGAGGCCACCGCATCCACGCGCAGGCCGTCGAGATGGTAGTGCTCCAGCCAGAACCGGGCGTTGGCGGCCAGGAAGGTCGAGACCTCGGCGCGGCCGAAATTGTAGATGTAGGTGCCCCAATCCTGGTGGAAGCCCTGGCGCGGGTCGGCATGCTCGTAGAGATGCGTGCCGTCGAACTGGCCCAGCCCATGGGCGTCCAGCGGGAAGTGGCCGGGCACCCAGTCGAGCAGGATGCCGATGCCGGCCTCGTGGGCCGCGTCCACGAAGGCGGCGAAGTCGTCGGGCGTGCCGAAGCGGCTGGTGGGCGCGAACAGCGACACGGGCTGGTAGCCCCAGGAGCCGTCGAAGGGGAACTCCGTGATCGGCAGCAACTCGATATGGGTGAAGCCCATCTCCGTGACGTAGGGGATCAGCCGTTCGCCCAGCTCCTTGTAGGTGAGGTAGCGGTTGCCCTCGTCGGGCACGCGGGCCCACGAGCCGAGATGGGCCTCGTAGATCGAGATCGCCGTGTGGCGCGGGTCGCGCTTGCCGCGGGTGGCCATCCATCCGCTGTCGCGCCAAGCGAACTCGCTGGTGCCCTGGAGGACGGAGGCCGTGGCCGGCGGGTGCTGGGCGGCGAACGCCACCGGGTCTGCCTTCAGGGGCAGCAGCGTGCCGTCGGGCCCGCGGATCTCGAACTTGTAGTTCTGGCCGACCTTGAGGCCGGGCACGAACAGCTCCCAGATGCCGCCGTTCTGCCAGAGCCGCATCGGGTGGCGGCGGCCGTCCCACTCGTTGAAGTCGCCGACCACGCTGACGCGCCGGGCGTTCGGCGCCCAGACCGCGAAGCGATAGCCGTCGATCCCGTCGAGGCGGCCGATCTGCGCGCCGAGCACGGTGTAGACGACGTTGGTGCCGATCTCGCGCAGGTTGTCGATGTCCTGCTGGTTCAGCGACGAGCCGAAGCCGTAGGGGTCGTAGCGCCGCCGCCGGGTCCCGTCCCAGAACGTGACCTCGATCTCGTAGAGGGGCCGGCCCTCGCTCGCGATGCGGGCGACGAAGAACCCGTCCGGATGGCGCTTGTCGAAGGCGATCCGCTGCTCGCCGACGACCAGCGTCGCGCCCTGCGCCTCCGGCAGGATCGCGCGCACTTCCCAGGCGCCCGGGCCGACCTGATGGGGGCCGAGCACGGCGAAGGCGTCGCCGTGGTCGGCCGACATCACCGCGGCGACGGCATCCGGATGCAGGCTGTGCCCGCCCGCGGCCGAGGCCGACGGGGAGCCGGGCGCCGGGACGTCCGCGAGGCGAGGCGAGCCGGTTCCAGGGTCGGTCCTCGGTGCGAAAGTCTCGTCGATAGCCGTCATCCAATCGCCTCTCTTGTCCGCGTTCAGCGGGCGTCGTCCAATATGGAGAGAACCCCGCGGGCGGGGATTTCGATCCAGTCCGGACGGTTGTTGGCCTCGTAATCGACCTCGTAGAGCGCCTTGGTGAGCAGGCTCAGCCTGAGCAGGCGCGCGTGGGTCTCGGGATCGGTCACGGCGGCGCGGCTCTCCCGCACGGCCGTGTCGTAGCCTTTGAGGAACGCCGCATCGATCATGCCACGCCATGCGGTGGCGGCGGCGCGTGCGCGCCCCTCCGAATCGGCGAACCGGCCCGCGATCTCGCGGGTGATGGTCTCGGCGCCGTAGGCGAAGGAGCGCAGCATCCCGGCCACGTCCCGCAGGGGGGTGGACTTGGCCCGGCGCTCGTCGGCCGGCCGCGAGGGCTCGCCCTCGAAGTCGACGATGACGAGGTCGCCCTCCGCCGCCAGCACCTGCCCGAGGTGGTAGTCGCCGTGGATGCGGGTCTTGAAGGCACCCTTCGGCGGGTCGCGGGTCAGCGAGGCGATCAGGGCCTCGATCTCGCTCCGGCGCCCGGCCAGGGCCGAAATGCCCGGCCGCCCGGCATCGAGGCCGCGGTCGGTCAGGCCCTTGAGGCCGCGGAAGGCGCGCTCTCCTTGCGCCTGCGCGTCGCGTCCCATCACCGCGAGGTCGTCGGCGGTGAAGGGCTCGGCCGCGAAGGCCGGGTCCTCAGTCGGGATCGCGAAGGCGTTGTGCATCTCGGCCGTGCGCCGGCCCAGGAGGTCGGCCCAGCGCAGGTGGTCGTGGAAGGCGTCCTCCGGGGCGGCCGCCTCGCTCTCGGGGGCGAGCACCACGGTCTCGAAGTCTCGGCGCAGGCCCTCCAGCATCAGGGTCCAGGCATCGCCCTGGTTCAGGACGAAGGCCTGGAGCACGGCCAGCGCCGTGCGGGTGCCGTCCCCGGCCACGTGCTCAAGGGTGCCGAGCAGCGCCGGCGTATTGGAAAAATGCGCCTCCTCCGTGAGGAAGCGGCCGACCTCGACCTCGGGGTGCGTGCCCGGCTGGAGCCGGCGCAGCAGCTTGAGCATCATCTTCGAGCCGATGGCGATCGAGGTGTTGCTCTGCTCGGCCGAGAGCCGGCGGACCTCGGAGGCCTCGAAGGGCACGTCGCGGTCGAAGGCGGAGGTGGCCGAGAACACGAGCTTGCCGGTCTCGGTCGGGATCTCGCGGCCGTCGCGCATGCCTTCCGCGAGGCAGATCGCGAAGTCGGCCGAGCCGGCCGCGCCGTAGAGCAGGCCGGTGCGGGGGCCGCGGCGCACCCGGGCGACCGCGAACTCCATCAGCGTCTCGTCCTCGCGGCCCTCGTCCACGCCCACGGGGACGAAGTAGTCCTGCCGCTCGCCGTTGGAGAGCTGGACGCTGAGGCGCGGCAGCAGGAAGCGCGCCTCGCCGTCGGCCTCCTTCACGGTGGCGCAGTCGATCACCTGCACCGACTTGATGCGGGAGCCCTTGGCGCCGAACCAGCGCCGGCTCGCCAGGAAGGGCGGCACCACCGTGCGCTCGAAGGCGACGCGCTCGCGCCCCGCCATCAGGGTCTCGATGCCGCCGGTGAGCACCAGGGTGAACAGCTCCGGCGGCTCCTGCTTGGGCCCGACGGCGCCGGTATTCGCGCTGCTGAGGCCGAACCAGTAGAAGCCGTAGGACGGCAGCGTCAGCAGGTAGGGCAGCTCGCCGATGGGCGGGAACTCGCTGCCGCCGGTCAATTCGATCGGCACGGCGCTGCGCAGTTCCGACAGGTCGAGCTGCACGGCCTGCGGCGCGCGCGACAGGTTGGCGACGCACAGCACCCGCTCGCCCTCGAACTCGCGGATCCAGGCCAGCACCTTGCGGTTGGCCGGGTACAGGAACTGGATGCCGCCGCGGCCGAGCGCCACGGAGTTGTTGCGGATCGCGATCATGCGCCGCGTCCAGTTGAGCAGGCTGGTCTGCGAACGGGTCTGCGCCTCGACGTTCAGGGCGTCGAAGCCGTAGATCGGATCCTGCACCGCCGGCAGGAACAGGCGGGCCGGGTCCGAGCGGGAGAAGCCGCCGTTGCGGTCGGGCGACCATTGCATCGGCGTGCGCACGCCGTCGCGGTCGCCGAGGTAGATGTTGTCGCCCATGCCGATCTCGTCGCCGTAATACAGCACCGGCGTGCCGGGCATCGACAGGACGAGGGACTTCATCAACTCGATCTTGCGCCGGTCGTTCTCCAGCAGCGGCGCGAGGCGGCGGCGGATGCCGAGGTTGATCCGGGCCCGGCGCTCGGCGGCGTAGAACGACCAGAGGTAGTCGCGCTCCTCGGCCGTGACCATCTCAAGGGTCAGCTCGTCGTGGTTGCGCAGGAAGATCGCCCACTGGCAGCCTTCCGGGATCTCCGGGGTCTGCCGCATGATGTCGGTGATCGGGTGCCGGTCCTCGCGGGCGATCGCCATGTACATGCGCGGCATCAGCGGGAAGTGGAACGCCATGTGGCATTCGTCCCCGTCGCCGAAATACTGCGCCGTCTCCTCCGGCCACTGGTTGGCCTCGGCCAGCAGCATCCGGTCGGGGTAGCTGGCATCGAGCGCGGCGCGGATCGCCTTGATGACCGTGTGGGTCTCCGGCAGGTTCTCGCAGTTCGTGCCGTCGCGCTCGATCAGGTAGGGGATCGCGTCGAGGCGCAGGCCGTCCACGCCCATGTCGAGCCAGTAGCGCATCACCTTGATGATGGTCTCCAGCACCTTCGGGTTGTCGAAGTTCAGGTCGGGCTGGTGGCTATAGAAGCGGTGCCAGAAATACTGCTTGGCGACCGGGTCCCAGGTCCAGTTCGAGGACTCGGTGTCGAGGAAGATGATGCGCGTGTCGGAATAAGGCGTGTCGGTGTCCGACCAGACGTAGAAGTCGCGCTCGGGCGAGCCGGCCGGGGCGTTGCGGGCGCGCTGGAACCAGGGGTGCTGGTCCGAGGTGTGATTGATGACCAGCTCGGTGATGACCCGCAGGCCGCGCTCGTGGGCGGCGTCCACGAAACGGCGGAAGTCGGCCATCGTGCCGTAGGAGGGGTTCACCTCCTCGTAATCGGCGATGTCGTAGCCGTCGTCGCGGAGCGGCGAGGGGTAGAACGGCATCAGCCAGATGGCGGTGACGCCGAGGTCGCGGACGTAGTCCAGCCGCTGGGTCAGCCCCTCGAAATCCCCGATCCCGTCGTTGTTCGAGTCGAAGAACGACTTGACGTGGATCTGGTAGATGATGGCGTCACGGTACCATTGCGGATCGCTGCGATCGATCATCGCGTCGTTGCCTCGCACGTCGGATCAGGGGCTTTTCGGACCGGTCCCGCACGACGGGGTCGTGGCGCGATCGGCGTGCGGCCCAAGGACCGCATGAAGGTGGCGACAGCGCGACCGGCCGGGCCGGGCGCGCGCCGGTTCTGGTTACACGGGCCGCCTCATCCCGCAACCCGCCGCGGCCGGCTGAGGCGCCAGATCACGCAGGATCGCTCGGTCGGGTCGAGGGCGATGCGGTGCGACTTGCCGCGCAACTCGAAGGTGTAGCCGTCGAGCAGGTCCTCGACCGCGACCGCGCCGTCGTCCGGCTCGCCGAGCAGCCAGAGGGGCACCTCGTAGGTGCATTCCTGACGGTTCTTCGGGTCGAGGTTGACCATGACGAAGACGCAGTTGTCCGCCTCCGGCGTGGTCTTGGCGTAGGCGATGATGCTGTCGTTGAAGGCGCCGGTGAAGGCGACGTTGCGGAAGTCCCAGAGCGCCGGGTTCTCCCGGCGGATGCGGTTGAGCTTGACGATGTGCTCGCGGATGTTGCCGGGCCGGTCGTAGTCCCAGGCCTTCAACTCGTATTTTTCGGAGTTGAGGTATTCTTCCTTGCCCGGATAGGGCGCGGCCTCGCAGAGTTCGAAGCCGTTGTAGATGCCGTAGACCGAGGACAGGGTAGCCGCCAGGGTCGCGCGCACCACGAACCCGGCCCGCCCGCTGGTCTGGAGGTAGTGCGGGTTGATGTCGGGCGTGTTGGCGAAGAAGTTCGGGCGGTAGTACTCGCCCATCGGACCGGCCAGTTCGAGGGCGTAGGCGGTGAGGTCCGCCTTGGTGTCGCGCCAAGTGAAGTAGGTGTAGCTCTGCTGGTAGCCGGCTTTTGCGAGCTTCATCATCATCTTGGGCCGGGTGAAGGCCTCGGCCAGGAACAGCACGTCGGGGTAGCGGCCGTTCACCTCGGCGATCACCCATTCCCAGAACGGGATCGGCTTGGTGTGCGGGTTGTCGACCCGGAAGATGCGCACGCCCCGCTGCGCCCAGCCGAGCAGGATGTCGCGCAGCTCGATCCACAGCGACGGCAGCGCGCCGGAATAGAAGTGGACGTTCGAGATGTCCTCGTACTTCTTGGGCGGGTTCTCGGCGAACTTCAGCGTCCCGTCCGGCCGCCACTCGAACCACTCGGGATGGTCCTTGATCCACGGGTGGTCGGGGGAGCACTGGATGGCGAAGTCGAGAGCGATCTCCATGCCGTAGGCGTGGCTGGCCGCCACCAGCCGCTCGAAGTCCGCCAGCGTGCCGAGGTCCGGGTGCACGGCCTCGTGGCCGCCTTCCTCCGCGCCCACCGCGTAGACCGAGCCCACGTCCCCCGGCAGGGCCTTGAGGGTGTTGTTCTTGCCCTTGCGGTTGGTGCGCCCGACCGGGTGGATCGGGGTGAAGTAGAGCACGTCGAAGCCGAGTTCGCGGATCTCGGGGAGCCGCGCGATCACGTCGTCGAAGGTGCCGTGGCGGTTCACGTCCATCGACTGGGAGCGCGGGAAGATCTCGTACCAGGCCGAGAACCGGGCAGCCAGGCGGTCGGCGATGACGGGCAGCACGACAGGGTAGCGCGACAGGTTCACCCGCTCCGCGTTGGCGCGCACGAGGCGGGCGGAATCCGGCTGGAGGATGCGGTCGAGTTGCGCCGCCGAGCCGGTTTCTTCCGCGGCCAGCGCCGAGACCAGGGCGGCGAGCCGCTCCTTGTCGCGGCCGGTGGCGAGGTCGGCCGCGGTCTTGGCAAGCGTCACGCCCTCGATCGTCTCCAGCCGCACGTCGACGCCGGCGGCGCGCTTCTTCAAGGTGTCGCGCACCCAGGAGGAGAAGGCGTCGCGCCACGCCTCGATGGTGAATTCGTAGCGGGCGTTCCGCTCCAGGGGGAAGTGCCCGCCCCAGCGGTCGTTGTCCACGAACACCATCGGATCGCGCCGCCAATGCTCCGACCCGACCACGCGGGAGAGGATGGCCGCGTCGATGATCTCGTGGCCGTCCGAGAAGATGTCGGCCTCGACCCGCAGGCTCTCGCCGACGATGCGCTTGACCGCCGAGCGGCCCCCGTCGAGTTCCGGGCTCACCGCCTCGATGACCACGCGGCCGCTGCCGTCGGGCGTGCCCCGGCTCGGCTGGACCGCCACCTTGGCGGCCGTGGCCGCGATGATCCGCAACTCGCCCGGGGCGAGGTCGATGGCGCTGCCGGGGTGGAAGGCGATGGGCTCCGCCTCGGGGGTGCGATCCACGAAGGGGCCGAGCATCCCGCCGGTGCGCGCGATCAGCGCCCCGGCATCCACGGGCACGGGCGCCTCGGTCGGGTTGTAGAGCACGATCAGGGCGTGCCGGGCCGAGGCCGGGTGGCCGGTGTCGAAGCGGGCGAGCGCCACGAGGTCGGAATCGGGGGCCGAGACGCGCATCTGCGCGCCCTCGACGTTGGCGGCGGGCAGTTCGGCGCGTAGCGCATTGATGGCGGCGATGGAGCCGGAGATGTCGATTCCCGTGTCGTCCTCGCGGGAGGCCGGGCTGGTCTCGACCACGTGCAGGGCCCGGCGGTAGCCCCACTCGTAGCCCACCGGCATCAGCACGCCGGCCGAGAAGAAGGCGGCCAGCGCATAGCGGCTGCGGAGATGGGCCGCCACCGCCTCTGGGCCGCCACCGATGCCGGCCGCCAGCCGCGGCATGTCGTGGTTCTCGGGGAAGGCGATCGAGGGCGCGATCACGCGCAGCCGCTCGTACTGCTCCAGGGCCCAGGGCTTCTTCAGGTCCCACCAGGCGAAGGAGTTGAACAGGTAGTCGAAGCCGGCGCCCGCCGTCGCCCGCGCCTCCTCGAAGGTGCAGCCGAGGGTCTCGGCCGCGAACAGGCAGGCCGCGTCGCGCGCCTTGGCCTGCCCGATCAGGGCGCGCCAGGTGTCGGGCGGGACCTTGTAGGCGGCATCGCACCGGAAGCCGGCGACCCCCAGTCCCTGGAGGTGGGCGACGTAGGCGTCCCAGATCCGGGTCAGCTCGGCCTTGGGGCCTTCGGAATGGTAGTCGAGTTCGGCCAGATCCCCCCAGACCGTGCGGATCGTCGGATCGTCCGGGTCGACGGCCGCAGGGCTCGCAATCGTGCCGTCCGCGTCCTTGACGAAGAGGTCGGGCCGCTCGCGGGCGAGGCGCCCGTCGTTGGCGGTGTGGTTGACCACGAGGTCGGTCATCACGGAGAGGCCCGCGTCCCGCGCGGCGGCGCAGAAGCGGCGAATCTGCTCGTCGTCGGACGAGCCGTCGTCGTCGCGAAAGCGGTCGTCCAGGCGCTCGGGGTCGGCCACCGCGTAGAGGCTGCCTGAGCCGCCAGCCTGGTGGAACGGGTTGAGGTAGACCCAGTCGAACCCGAGCCCGGCGATCCGCGGCAGTTCGGCGGCCCAATCCGAGACCCGGCCGACCAGCAGGGGGAACAGGTTGTAGATCCGCGGACCCTCGGCGCGCGGCGCGAGGGTGGCGGGCAAGGCCGCACCGGGGCCGCCCGCCAGGGGGGCCGGGGCGACCTTGGCGGTCGTGGTCGCGGTGGTCGGTGCGTTCATGCCAGCCTGCCTGTCGTCGTTCGTCGTGCTCTGTCGCTAACGCCCGAGCGTCCGCCTCGTGCCGAACGAAGCGACCGGGACGGGCATCCGGCTCAGTTCGTCCGTTTCAGGACGGCGTAGGGAAGCTGCCGGAACAGCCGGCCGAGATCGGTCGGCCCGCCCTCGTACACGGCGCCCGTGACGAGATCGCGCCAGCCCGCACCGAGGGGCAGGTCGGCTGTGGTGCCTTCGAACGCCTCGGCCGACCAGACGCCCTCCCCGATCAGGCGCGAGACCAGACGCGGCACGGCCACGACCAGGTCGTCACCGCCCGGATCGGCGCGCAGGAAGGCGATGGCGTGGTCCGCACGGGCGCCTTGCACCGGCACGACCTCGTAGTCGGCGTCGGCGAAGAAGATCGGGCGCTCGGCCCGCTCGGCCAGGAGCGCGGCCAGCGTCGCCTGCTTGATCCGGCCGTCCTGCCACCGGGCCAGGAGGTCGGCCGGCCGGCCCTGCTCGGCCAGCGCGCCGTCGAGAGCGGCGTAATCCACCGGGCGGCGGTTGTCGGGGTCCACGAAGGAGAAATCCCAGAACTCGGTGCCCTGGTAGGTGTCGGGCAGGCCCGGCAGGGTGCATTTCAGGACCGTGCGGCCGAGGCTCGTCACCATGCCGAGATGGGCGAGCCGCCGGGCGAAGGGCCGGAGCGTGTCGAGGAAGGCCGAGCCCGGCGCGACGATCGCCTCGAACAGCTTGCGGACGGCGCCCTCGTAGGCCTCGTCCACGTTGACCCAGCTCGAGCGGCGCTTGCCCTCGCGCATCGCCTTCTCGCCGTAGGCGATCAGCCGCTCGCGGAAGTCCTTCACCGCCTCCGGGTCGTCCCGCTCCAGCAGTTCCAGGGGCCAGGCCCCGAGGATGGCCTGGAAGAACATCCACTGGTCGTTGGCGTCGGGCGCCGGGGCGCCATCGATGCGGGCGAGGTGCGGCCCGGCGGCCGCCCGCCAGAGGTCCCAGGCGCGGGCCCAGTCCTCGGGCATCTCGGAGAGCGCCAGCAGCCGCGTGCGGGCATCCTCGCCGCGCTTGGTGTCGTGGGTCGCCGTGGCGATCATGGCGTTCGGCCAGTCGCGGGCACGCGCCGCCTGGAGGGCGTGGAAATGGTCCGCGTCGATGCCGTACTCGCCCGGATCGCCGCCGACCTCGTTGAGGCCGAGCAGCAGGCTGTAGCGGTAGAACAGCGTGTCCTCCAGGCTCTTGGCCATGACCGGGCCGGTGAACTGCTGGAAGCGGCGGCGGAAGCGCAGGACGACGCGCGGCTCCGGCCGCCCCGCGCCGGCGGTCTCGATGCGCCCGAGCAGCACGTCGCGGGCGAAATCGTGCACCGAGCGGTCCGGCAGGCCGCTCCAGCGCTTGGCCTTGGCCACCGCGCCCTCGATCACGCGCACGTCCTCGGGCTCCACGTCGGTGTCGTCGAGGTCGCCCGGCAGGTAGCTGCGATAGGTCGGGAAGCGCGCCACGATCTCGATCAGCGCGCGCCTGATGGCGTTGACGGAGAAGTCGCGGGTGCGCCGGTCGGAATCGGCAATCTCCTTCAGGTCGGTGGTCAGCACCTCCAGCTCGCTGGCGAAGCTGATCTCCAAGATCTCGGTCTTGGCCGCGCGGAGCTGGAAGCCGTAGGGCTCGTCGACGCCCGTGGCCCACTCGTAGAGCCGCCGGATCTTCCCCTGCCGCTCCTTGTCGACCAGGATGCCGTCGAGCTGGTTCAGCACGTCGTAGCCGGTCGTCCCGGCCACCGGCCAGGGGCGCAGGCGCTCGCCCGGCTCCAGGATCTTCTCCACCACCACGTAGAAGCCGGGGCCGACCGCGGCCTGGAGGGCGCGGGCGTAGCCCAGCGGGTCGGCCAGCCCGTCGATATGGTCGATGCGCAGGCCGTCGATGCGGCCCTCGCGGACGTGGCGGAACACGGTCTCGTGGGAGCGGTGGAAGATGTCGGTCTTCTCCACCCGCAGGCCGGCCAGGGAATTCACGTCGAAGAAGCGGCGGTAGTTGATGTCGCTCGACGCCACCCGCCAATGGGCCAGCCGGTAGGCCTGCGCCTCCAGCAGGCGGTGCAGGGGGCCGAAGCTGTCGGGGCGTCCCTCCGTGCCGTTGAGCAGCTTGAGGCTGCGGCCGACCGCGTCCCGGATCACGGCGGAGGCCGCGTACACGTCGGCCAGCCGCCGCTTGAAGCCCTCCGCCTCCTCCGGGAAGCCCCGACGGCGGTCCGCGTCGGTGTCCGTGGACATGGCGCGCAGGCGCTCGGAGATCGCCAGCAGTTCGGCCTCCGCCTCGTCGTGCACGTCGCCGATGGCGGCCAGCACCCGGTTGAGGATCGGCGGGTAGGTCAGGGGGCGAACCGGAAACTGGTGCTCGTAGTGCCAGACGCTGAAGGCGCCGGTCTGCGGGTCGAACTTGAGCTCCAGGGTGCCCTTCTCCAGGGCCTCGCCGTAGCGGTCGCCCAGGAACGGGATGACGAGGTTGCGTCCGGCGCCCAGCCGCTCCCAGTCGATGTCGAAGGCGTGCGCGAAGGGCGAGAGCGGGCCCCATTCCAACACCGAGAGCCACCAGGGGTTGTCGGCCCCGCCGACCCCCATGTGGTTGGGCACGATGTCCAGCAGCAGCTTGAGGCCGTGGGCCTGCAGCGCCTCCGAGAGGCGCACGAAGGCCGCCTCGCCGCCGAGTTCCGGGTTGATCGCGCCGTGGTCGACGATGTCGTAGCCGTGGGTCGAGCCCGGCCGCGCCTTCTGCAGGGGCGAGGCGTAGACGTGGCTGATCCCGAGCCTGGCGAGGTAGGGGACGATGCGCTCCGCGTCCGTGAAGGTGAAGTCCTTGTGGAACTGCAGGCGGTAGGTCGCCCGCGGCGGCACGGAGGCGAGCCGCGCCGCGCCCGAGCGCGCCCCGCGGTTCTCGGCCGACAGGGAGGCCGCGAGCTTGGCCAGCGGCCCGCCCGGCTCGGC
The DNA here is from genome assembly GCF_022179685.1 of Methylobacterium trifolii. Taxonomy (GTDB): domain Bacteria; phylum Pseudomonadota; class Alphaproteobacteria; order Rhizobiales; family Beijerinckiaceae; genus Methylobacterium; species Methylobacterium trifolii. The sequence continues at coordinate 19,710 of NZ_BPRB01000018.1, read as the reverse complement.
GATGGCCGAGAGGTCGCGGTCGAGCTTGCGCCGCCAGTTCGGGTAGCCCTCCGTCGAGCCCGGCACGTTGGCCTGGCTCAACTCGGAGATCACGTCCTCGTACTGGACGGCGGTGAGCACGGAGGGGGCGCGGGCGAGGTAGCGGGCGGCGGCCTCGAAGGGCGCGGCCTCCGGCGGTTCGGAGCCCGGCTGGAGCTGCTCGGCGGCCAGCGCCTCGGCGAGGCGGCGGCGCTCGGTGACGCGCTCGTTGCGCTCGGCCTCGGCCCGGTCCTGGTCGTAGAGGCCAAGGGCCTGGCGCGTGTCGGTGTCCACGCCCCGCCACCAGCCGACGAAGGTCGGCAGGTCGTGGGTGGTGATGGCGGTCAGGGCATCGCGCGGATAGGCGCCGGGCGCCTTGAAGCGGCCGTCCGCCTCCCGCTCGAAGGCGAGGATGCGGTAGCTGAGGATGCCCGCGCGCATCAGGGCGTCGGAGAAGCCTTCCGGTGCCGTGCCGAGGTCTTCGGCGATGACGAGGCACTTGTTGCGGTGGCTCTCCAGGCGCAGCACGGCCAGCATCGGCTCGAAGGGCATCGCCACGTAGGCGCCCGCGTGCGCCCCGGCGCCGAGGGGGATCAGGAACAAGCGGGCGAGCTGGAAGGCGTGGTCGATGCGGATCGCCCCGGCATGGCGCATGTTCGCCCGCACCAGGGCGCGGAAGGCCGCGAGCCCGTCCCGCTCCATCGCCAGGGGGTCGAAGGCGGGCAGGCCCCAGTCCTGGCCCTTCGGGGCGAGGAGGTCCGGGGGCGCGCCGATCGAGACGCCGTTGGCGAAGCGCTCGGGGTGGGACCAAATCTCGGAGCCGCCGCGGTCGGCGCCGACCGCGAGGTCGCGGTAGAGGCCGATGCGCATCCCGGCCTCGATGGCGGCCTGCGAGGCCGCCTCCAACTGCCGGTCGGCGAGGTATTGCAGCCAGGCGTGGTAGCTCACCGCGTCGGCGTGTTCCTCGGCGAAGGCCGCGACCTCCGGCGTCCCGGCCCGGCGATACGCCTCCGGCCAGTCGCCGAGCCAATGGGCGCCTTCCGCCTTGAAATGGGCCGACAGGGTCTCGAACACCGCGTGCGCGTGCAGGTTCTCGCCGCCCGCGGCGCGGAAGCCCTGGAAGCCCTCGTCCGTGCCGGAGCGGGCGGGCGATTCCTCCCACAGGGCCAGGAGCACGGGGGCGAGCACCTCCCAGATGCCCTGGTGGTCCACGAGCGCCGCCTCGCGCAGGGCCTCGACCCGCCCGGCCGCCTGGTCGAGCAGCGCCTCGGCCCGCGACCCGGCAAAGCCCGGCAGGCCGTGGGGCGCGATGAACAGGGTCTCCAGGAACAGGCGCGAGGAGGGCGAGTAGGGCGAGATCTTGCTGCGGTCGGACCCGAACAGGGCATGGACCGGGCTCAGGCCGAGGAAGGCCGCGCCGCGCAGACCCGCATCCCGCGCGGCCCGGCCGGCATCGGCGTAGGTGCCGATGCCGATGTTCTCCCGCGAGCGCAGGCCGTAGAGCTGGGCCGCCAGCCCCCAGTCGCTGGCGCCCTCGTCGGCATAGGGGGCCGGGCGCCAGCAGCGCTGCGGGGCTGCGATGATCCAGGCCTCCGCCCGGCGCTCGCCGAGGCTCACGGTGAGATGGTGGTAGCCCGGGGTCAGGGGCGGCAGGTCGAACCCGGCATCGGGCCCCCGCGGGGCCGAGCGGCCCTCGCGCACGGCCCCGCGCTCGTCCACCAGGCGCCAGACCACCGGGCCGCCGGCGTTGCGGACCGGCACGCGGGCGGCCCGGCGCGCCTCGACGGGCAGGAGCGGCGGGATCAGGCCGAGGCGCAGGGCCTCGACGCCCGCGAGGCTGGCTTCGATCTCCGCCTCGCTGCCGACCGCGAAGCCGAGGGCGGCGAGCAGGCCGCGGCGGGTCTCCAGCCCGGTCTCGACGGGTTGTCCGAAGGCGTCCGTGTAGCCGGAGGCGACGCCGACGAGGTCGGCCAGACGTTCGAGGGTGCCGCTCACTGGTCGCTATCCGTTCTGATCGATTTTTTGGATGATTGTGGCGGCGAGTTCCCGTCTGCGGGGACGGGTACGGCCTACTTGGATCTTGATAGTCCGCGACGTTGGGCGGACCCGGTGCGGGCGTTTCCCTCTCCCCCCTGCGGGAGAGGGTGGCCCGCGAGCTAAGTCGGGAGAGGGGAGCGCCGTATCCGGACGCGCCGCTCCCCTCTCCCGACCCTCGCTGACGCGAGGCCCACCCTCCCCCGCAGAGGGGGGAGGGACGCGCGTTCCGGAACGGAGACCGATCCTGCAATCCTCCGGCACGGCACCACTCACCGGGCCGGGCCCGTGAAAAAGACGCCGGTCCATGCCGGCAGCGCGCCCCCGGTCCCATCGGGCGCGTTGGTCCAGACCACCCGCTCGCCGCCGGTCGCGGGCGAAAATTCGCCCGTCCCGACATTGGCGACGAAGCGCAGGGTGCCGGCCTCGAAGCGCCAGGTGCAATCGACCACGTCCGGCCGCGGCAGCGCCGCCTCGGCGCCGCGATAGCCGGACTTGGCCAGCGGCACCACCACGTCGCGGCGCAGGGCGAGCAGGCGGGTGGTCTCGGCGAGCACCTCCCGGTGGGGGGAGCGCTCCCGCTCCGACCAGTCGAGCTTGGAATCCGTAAACGTCTTCGCCTCGGTCGGATCGGGGATCACCGAGGTGTCGTCGGCGAAGGCGGCAAAGCTCTTGAACTCGCGGCGGCGGCCCTCGCGCACCGCCTTGTTCAGCTCTTCGTCCGGGGCGAAGTCCACGAAGAACAGGAACGGCGTCGAGGCCGACCATTCCTCGCCCATCCACAGCATCGGGATCTGGGGCGCCAGCAGCAGCCCGGCCCGCGCGAGGTCGAGCCGCTTCGGGTCGGCCAGCGCGCTCAGGCGCTCCCCGAGCGCCCGGTTACCGACCTGGTCGTGGTTCTGGAGGAAAGTGACGAAGGCCGAGGGCGGCAGGTGGGCGGAGGGCTCGCCGCGGGGGTGGTCGCCCAGGGTCTTGAACGGCTCGCCCTGGTAGGCGAACCCTTCCGCGAGGCAGCGGGCGAGGCGCTCCACCGGCTTGTCGGCGAAGCTCTCGTAGTAGCCGGCGCTCTCGCCCGTGAGCAGGACGTGCCAGCAATGGTGCAGGTCGTCCGCCCATTGCGCATCGTGCATCAGCGGGCTGCCGGCGGCGTTTCGCTCCAGCCAGCGGGCCTGGTTGGCCTCGTTCTCCAGCATCAGGTGGACGTGGCGCCCTGGGAAGGTCTTCCGCACCGTCTCGCCGAGTTCGGCCAGGAAGTGCGTCTCGGAATCATCGAGGATCGCGTGGACGGCATCGAAGCGCAGGCCGTCGAAATGGTACTCCTCCAGCCAGTACAGGGCGTTCTGGATGAAGAACTGGCGGACCGTGTGGCCACTCTCCTCGCCGTCGAAGTTGATGCCGGCCCCCCACGGGGTCTGGTGGCGCTCCGTGAAGAAGGTCCGGGCGTAGGTGTGGAGGTAGTTCCCGGCCGGGCCGAAGTGGTTGTAGACCGCGTCGAGGTAGACCATCAGCCCGAGGGAATGGGCCGTGTCGATCAGGCGCTTGAGGTCGTCCGGGCGGCCGTAGGCGGCGTCCGGCGCGAAGGGCTGCACGCCGTCGTAGCCCCAGTTGCGCGTGCCCTTGAAGTCGGCCAGCGGCAGCAGCTCGATCGCCGTGACGCCGAGGTCGCGCAGGTCGCCGAGGCGCTTCGCCAGCCCGGCATAGGTGCCCTCGGGAGTGACCGTCCCGACATGGGCCTCGTAGATCACCGCCTCCTCGAAGGGCCGGCCCGTCCAGGCGCCGTCGCTCCAGGCGAAGGCCTTGGGGTCGACCACCTCGCTCAGGCCCGAGACGTCGTCGGGCTGGAAGCGGGAGGCGGGGTCGGGGACCATGAGGTCGCCGTCGATGCGGAAGCCGTAGCGGGCGCCGGCCCGCACGCCCGGCAGCGTCGCCCGGCGCCAGCCCTCGCCCGCCTCGGGGATCGGGTGGTCGGCGCCGTCGACCACCAGGGTCACGTCCGTCGCGGTCGGCGCCCAGAGGGCGAAGCGCACGCCCGCATCCGTGATCTCGCTGCCGAAGGCCATCTCGTGGCTGCGCCGCATCGGGCCACCATCCTCGATTTCGGGAGTCTCGTGCGGGCCCGACGGCCCGCGCTCCTGACAGAAGGCCAAGCGGAGCAATCCGGTTCCCGCACCGCAGCGTAAGTGTGCCTCCCAAAAACGCCCGATCGCCGGAAGCCTGCCTCAGGCCGCGCCGGGTGCCGTGCCGGTCGGACAGACGAAGACCGCGACCGAGCGTGGCGGGCGCCGGATCTCCGCGCCCTCTTCATACCCCTGCGCGAAGGCGGCGACCGCACCGGTCTCCAGGGCGGTGTCGAACACCGGCCGCCAGGGGCCGCCGATCACGCGGGTGAGCCGAAAGGCGCATTCGCCCTCGCCCGCGTTGAACAGCACCAGCAGCCGGTCCCCCTCGACGCCGTCGTTGCCGATCTGCATGCCGAAGCAGAGCCGCTCGTCGTCGGCCCAGGCGCCGCCGTCCATCTCCCCGCCGTCCGGCGAGAGCCAGTGCACGTCGCGCAGCGGCTCGTCCGGGTCGATCAGGGCGCCGTTGAAGAAGTCGCGGCGGCGCAACGCCGGCTGCTCGCGCCGCAGCCGCATCAGGTTGGCGACGAAGGGCGTGAGCGTCGGGTCCGGATCGGAGATCCAGTCCATCCAGCTCGTCGGGTTGTCCTGGCAATAGGCGTTGTTGTTGCCGCCCTGGCTGCGCGAGCGCTCGTCGCCCATCAGCAGCATCGGCACGCCCTGCGCCAGCATCACGGTGGCGAGCAGGTTGCGCTTCTGGCGGTGGCGCAGCGCCAGGATCGCGGGGTCGTCCGTGTCGCCCTCGACGCCGTAATTGCGCGAGAGGTTGTGGCCGTGGCCGTCGCGGTTGTCCTCGCCGTTGGCCGCGTTGTGCTTCTGCTCGTAGGCGACCACGTCGGCCAGCGTGTAGCCGTCGTGGCTGGCCGCGAAGTTGACGCTGGCCAGCGGCGAGCGGCCGGACGGGCCGAAGACCTCGCGCGAGCCCGTCAGGCCCTGGGTCAGCCTGGCGAGCTGCCCCCGGTCCCCGCGCCAGAAGCCGCGGGCGGCGTCGCGGAACTGGTCGTTCCACTCGCTCCAGCCGCGGGGATAGCCGCCGAGGCGATAGCCGCCCGCGCCGATGTCCCAGGGCTCGGCGATCATCTTCACGCGGGCGAGCACCGGGTCCTGCGCCACCGCCTGGAAGAAGGCGGCCTGCGGGGAGAAGTCCATGGGCGCCCGGCCCAGGCTTGAGGCGAGGTCGAAGCGGAACCCGGCGATGCCGTAGGCGGTGACCCAGTGGCGCAGCGAATCGAGCACGAGCTGCATCACGCGCGGGTGCGACACGTCGAAGGTGTTGCCGCAGCCGGTGCAGTCGACCTCCCGGCGGGGATCGGCGGGGTCGAGCTTGTAGTAGCTGGCGTTGTCGATGCCGCGGAAGCACAGCGTCGGCCCGGTGTGGTCGGCCTCCGCCGTGTGGTTGTAGACCACGTCGAGGATGGTCTCGATGCCGGCCGCGTTCAGTTCCCGGATCGCCGCCTTGAGGCCGCCGAGCCCGCCCTCCCCGAGGTAGCGCGGATCGGGGGCGAAGTAGCCCAGCGGCGAGTAGCCCCAGAAGTTGACGAGGCCCTTCTCGACCAGGAAGCGATCGTCGGCGAAGGCCTGGATCGGCAGCAGTTCCAGCGCCGTCACCCCGAGCTTCCACAGGTGCTCGACGATGGCCGGGTGCGCCAGGGCCGCGTAGGTGCCGCGCTCGGCCTCCGGCACGTCCGGATGGGTCATCGTCAGCGCCTTGACGTGCGCCTCGTAGATCACCGTCTCGGAGAGGGGCCGGCGCACCGGCTGGAGGGCGAGGTTGGGCACCTCCGGGGCGGTGACGACGGATTTCGGCATGTAGACCGCGCTGTCGCGGCGGTCGATCTGGTCCTCGCGCTGCAGGCCGCGGCGATAGCCGTAGAGGGCGTCGTGCCAGCGGATGCGGCCGCGGATCTCGCGGGCGTAGGGGTCGAGCACCAGCTTCGAGGCGTTGAAGCGGTGGCCGCGGGCCGGGTCCCAGGGGCCGTGCACCCGGTAGCCGTAGAGCTGCCCCGGCAGCACGCCGCGCAGGTAGCCGTGCCAGACGTCGTCGCTGCGGCAGGGCAGCCGGATCGTGCGCGTCTCGTGCCGCTCGCCCGGCTCGAACAGGCAGAGGTCGACCGCGGTCGCGTGCTCGGAGAACAGCCCGAAGTTGACGCCGCGCCCGTCGAAATGCGCGCCGAGCGGTGCGGGCACGCCGTCGTCGACGGCGATCATGGGCGGAATCCGCCGGACGGAGGTGCGGCGGGACCTATTCGGCGGCTGCCGCCGCGGTCGGCGGCTCGCGCTCGACGGTGCGGAAGTTCTCGAGTTCCGACAGGAAGTTGCGCGCCCACCAATCCACGTCCTCGCGGGTCATGCGCTCGACCATCGGCTTCCAGCGATCCAGGCGTTCGCCGCGCGGCATGTACAGCGCGGTGCGGATCGCCTCGGCGACCTCGAAGCTGTCGTAGGGGTTGACCAGGATGGCCTCCGGCAATTGGCGTGCCGCGCCGGCGAACTTCGACAGCACCAGGACGCCGGGGTCCTCCTCGCTCTGGGCGACGACGTATTCCTTGGCCACCAGGTTCATGCCGTCGCGCATCGGCGTGACGAGGCCGACCCGGGCCGCCCGGTAGAGCCCGGCGAGCACCGGGCGCGGATAGGCCTTGGTGACGTACTGGATCGGCGTCCAGGCGGGGTCGCCGAGGGCTCCGTTGATCTCGCCCACCGTCTCGTTCACCTCGCGGGAGAGCTGCTCGTATTCCGGCACCTCGCTGCGGGATTTGGGCGTGATCTGGATGTAGGTGACGTTGCCGCGCTGGTCCGGGTTCGAGGCGAAGAAGCGCTCCACCCCGTGCATGCGCTCGGGCACGCCCTTGGAATAGTCCAGCCGGTCGACGCCGATGATGAGCTTGCGGGTGCGCAGGCCCGCGATGGTCTCGCGCACCACCTTGTTGGAACCGGCCTTCTCGGCCGCGTCCTTGAAGCCGTCCACGTCGATGCCGATCGGGAAGCTGCGGATGCGCGTGCGGCGCCCGTCCACCATCAGCGAGCCGCCGCCGAGCGGGATCGCGCGCAGGGAATCGATCAGGTTGCGCTGGAGGTTGTGCACGTCCGGGTCGGTCTGCAGGCCGATCAGGTCGTAATCCACGATGGCGCGCAGCAACTCGCCGCTCGCGGGCAGGGAGTTGAACACGTCGGCCGCCGGCCACGGGATGTGGTGGAAGTAGCCGATCGGGTTCGAGAGCCCGAGGCCGCGCAGCTCGGCGGCCAGCGGCAGCAGGTGGTAGTCGTGCACCCAGATGATGTCGTCGGGCGCGACGAGCTTGGCCAGCGCCCGGGCGAAGATGCGGTTGACGCGGCTGTAGCCGGAATAGTCGGACCGGGAGAAGGTGCCCAGCCCGAGCCGGTAATGCATGATCGGCCACAGCGCCCGGTTGGCGAAGCCGGCGTAATATTCCTTGTGGTCCTGCGGCGAGAGGTCGACCACCGCGTACTGCACCCGGCCCCGGTCGATCAGGGTCGGCTCCTCGGAGGGGTCGTCGACGATGTTGCCGCTCCAGCCGAACCAGAGCCCCTCGTAGGCGGTGAACGCCTCCTTCACGGCGACGGCGAGGCCGCCCGCGGCCACCGCCTTCCCACCCTCTTCCGGAACCGCCACGCGGTTCGATACGATCACAAGGCGTGCCACGAAGACGGCTCCGGATCACCAGCGCGCAGGCGCAGCCGCGCCCAATCTCAACATTTCCTACCGAGAACGCGCGGAAGCCTGGCGCGATCCGTCGCCGCCAGCCAAGCGCGTTTGACCCGCGCGGGTCAAGACGCAGGGCCCGGCCGCTCACGACGAAATACCGAGGCTGTCCTCCAGGCCGCATCGTCCACGTGCGCGCTCCGCATGGCGTCCCGGCCCGATCCCCCGCCCGATCCCAGGCCCGCGCGCAAGCTGCCGCCGCGAAGCTGAACGGCGGCTGAGCTTGGCCGATGCCGAGGCGAAGCGCGCGGGCGGCGGAAACGGGACCGGAACCGGCGACGGCGGGGAATGTTACACAGCCGAACATGCCCCGTTTTCGCGTGCGAGGAAGTCCCGACATGGCCGTCTCCGAGTTTCCCAACCCGCTGCCGGGGCAGACCGACGCCCCTCCCGGCGAACGGCCGGCCGACGACCGTGCCGAGTGGCGCGGGCTCAAGGGCGACGTGGAAGGGCTGGCCGACGTGGCCGCCGCCCAGGGGCGCGGCCTGATCGACGCCGCCCGGCTCCAGGCGCAGGATTACGTGGAGCGCCGCAAGAACGACGCGGCCCAGTCGGTCCACGACCTCGCCCGGACGCTCCGCACCTCCGGGCGCGACATGGACGACAAGCCCAACATCAAGGCGTTCTTCGACAGCGCGGCCGATGGGCTGGAACAGCTCGGCGGCACCATCGAGAAGCGCAGCTTCGGCGACTTCTACGGCGAGGCGGAAGCCTTCGCCCGCCGCGCGCCGGTGGCGGTCGCGGTCGGCACCTTCGTGGTCGGGCTCCTGGCCGCCCGCTTCATCAAGTCGTCGAGCCTGCCGCCGGACGGCGACGCGCGCGACGGCTTCCGCGCCTGAGGGATGGCGATGTCCCAAGGCAGCGCCCCTCCCCCGCCCGGCGGCCAGCCGTCGAGCATCCAGAGCCTGCTGGGCGATGCCCTGCGCGAGACCAACGAGCTCGCCCGCAAGGAGATCGCCCTGTTCCGCGCCGAGATGGCGAGCAACGTGCGCTCGCTCATCATCGGATTGGCCTGCATGGTCTCCTCCGCGGTCTTCGCGGTGGTGGCGCTGCTCGTGCTGATCGGCGCCTTCGTGAAGTGGCTCGCCACCATCGTCGGCTCCGAGTGGCTCTCGGCGCTGATCGTCGGCGGCGTGCTGCTCGTCCTGGCGGTCGTCATGGCGCTGGTCGCCCGCAACGCCCTGTCCCTCTCGACCCTGGCTCCCACGCGCACCACGCGCCAGGTCCGCCAGGATGCCCGTGCCCTGTCGGAGCGTGTGTCCGGATGAGTTCGATGAACGAGTTGGAGCGGGACATCGAGGAGAGCCGGGCCCGGCTCGACGAGACCATCGACCGCATCCAGGGCCGCCTGTCGGTGACGAGCCTCGTGGACGAGATGCTCGGCAACGCCCGGCGCACGCCGCTCAGCGGCACCTACGACGGTGCCCTGGAGGCCGTGCGGCGCAACCCCGTCCCCGTCCTGCTGATCGCCGCGGGCGTCGGCTGGCTGGTGCACCGCATGTCGCAGGAGGCGGAGCGCAAGCGCACCCACGTCTCGGCCGAGCGCGTGCCGGTGCTCAACACGGGTGCCGCCCGCACCTACGACCCCGACAGGCCGACCGGCGCGCCCGCGCATGCGCCGGTCGAGGAGACGCGTCTCTAGGCGTCGTCTCCACACCATCGACAACGAGGGCGGTCGCGTGTTCGGCCGCTCCGCCAGAGTTCCGAGGAGCAGGCCATGAGCGAGACCAAAGACAGCACCGGTGCGGCCCCCACATCGGCCTCCGGGATCGGACGAAGCCCCGCCGACGAGGCCCGCCTGGATCCGCACGCGCGCTCGGGCGAGTTCACCCTGCGCCCCGACCCGAAGGGCGAGCACGACCCGATCGGGGCCTCGCACCTCGACCCGCACGATCGGGCGAGCGACTTCACCCTGCGCCCCGATCCGACCGGCAGCCGCGATCCCCTGGCCCGCGCGAACCTCGATCCGCACGGGACGGCTGCCGAGTTGCCGCCGAACGCCGCCGGCGTCGGCCTCGACGACCTGGACGAGATCGCCAAGCGGGCGCGCGACCACGCCTCGGGGATCGCCGACGACATCCAGGACCGGATCGGCGGCGCGGCCGACGACGCGCGCAGGCGCGCCTCCGCCGCCCTGGACGACGCCAGGGGCTGGGCCTCCGACGTCCACAGGCAGAACCTGCGCCGCATCGACGACCTGGCCGACCGCGGCGTCGACGGGCTGAACCGGGGCCGCAGCGCGGTCGAGCAGTTCGTGACCGAGAACCCCCTCCTCGTCGGCGTCGTCGGCGTGGCGGCGGGCCTCCTCCTCGGGGCGCTGCTGCCCCGCACCAAGCAGGAGGACCAGAACATCGGGCCGATCGCCGACGAGGTCCGCGGCCAAGGCCTGCGCTACGCCCGCGAATTCACCAGCCGCGGCCGGGACTTCGTGCAGACCGCCCTCGATCCGGACAACCTCAATGCGGCAGTCCGCAAGTCCGCCGACGAGCCGATGCCGGTGCCCCCCGAGGGCGAGCGGACCGCGCACCGGCTCTGACCCGGCCGCTCCGGCGATCGGTCGAACAGGCGGCATCCCCGGATGCCGCCTTTTTCGTGCGTCGACCCGGGATCGACGGCGTATGGCGCGCGCGCGGCGAATGCGTCATCGTCGGGACAGCGCCCCGCCTTCCGACGCCCATGCCAGACCCCCGCCTCCTCCCCTGCGGCGACACCGCCTTCACCGTCGAGTTCGGCGACGCCATCGATGCCGGCGTCAACGCCGCCGTGCTGGCCCTGGAGGCCCGCGTGCTGGCCGCAGGACTGCCCGGCGTCCTCGAGACGGTGCCGACCTACCGATCCCTGACCGTGCATCTCGATCCCCTCGCCGCCGACCCGGCCGAGACGGGCGCCGCCGTCCTGCGCCTCGCGGATGCCGACAGCGCGGCCGAGGCGGGCCGGCGGCACTGGCGGATTCCGGTGGTCTATGGCGGGGATTTCGGGATCGATCTCGAAGGGGTCGCCGCCCACCACGGCATCACGGCCGAGGAGGTGATCGCCCGGCATTCGGCGCCGGACTACCGCATCTTCATGATCGGCTTCCTGCCGGGCTACGCCTATCTCGGCGGCCTCGATCCGCGGCTGGCCCTGTCGCGCCGGCCCGCGCCGCGGCCGGTGACGCCCGCCGGCACGATCTCGATCGGCGGCCCGCAGGCGCTGGTGGCCAGCATCGCGGCGCCCAGCGGCTGGCACCTCCTCGGCCGCACCCCCGTGCGCAGCTTCAAGCCGGGGCGCGATCCGGTCTTCCTGTTCGAGCCCGGCGACACCGTCCGGTTCGAGCCGATCCCGGAGAGCCGCTGGGGCGAACTCGACCGGGCCGCGGCGGCGGGCGAGATCGTGGCAGAACGGGTCGCGCCATGAGCGGCGTCCACCTCCACGTCCTCGATTGCGGCGCGGCCACCAGCCTCCAGGATGCCGGCCGGCGGGGCTACCAGCGCCAGGGACTCTCGCCCTCGGGACCGATGGACGCGCTGGCGTTCGCCGCCGCCAACGTGCTGGCCGGCAACCCGCCGGGCACGGTGGCGATCGAGATGGCGCTCGCCGGCGGGCGCTTCCGGGCCGAGGGCGGCCCGGTCCGCCTGGCGCTCGCCGGAGCGCCCTTCGGCCTGCGCATCGACGGGGAGCCGGTGGCCGACCACCGCGCCTTCACCCTGCACGCAGGCGAGACGCTGGCGCTCACGCCCCCGAAGGCCGGCCTGTTCGCCTGCCTCGCGGTTCAGGGCGGGTTCGATCTGCCCGAGGCCCTGGGCAGCCGGGCGCTCCACCTGCGCGCGGCGCTCGGCGGCGTGGACGGGCGCGGCCTGCGGGCCGGCGACCGCCTGCCCCTGCCGGGTGCCGCAGATACCCGGCCCGAGCGCTGCCTCGACGCCCTGTCCCTCGACCCCGGCGAGCCGGTCCGCATCGTCCTCGGGCCGCAAGGCGACCTGTTCCCGGAGGCCGGCCTCGCCACGCTGACGGGGGCGGCCTTCACGGTCTCGAACCGGGCCGACCGCATGGGCTACCAGCTCGACGGGCCCGCGATCGCCCACGGGCCGACCGGCTTCAACGTCGTCTCCGACGCCACCGTTGCCGGCTCGATCCAGGTGCCGGGCAACGGGCGGCCCATCGTGCTGATGGCCGACCGCCAGACCACGGGCGGCTACCCGAAGATCGCCACGGTGATCTCGGCCGACCTGCGCCGCATCGCCCAGCGCCGGCCGGGGGAGACGGTCCGCTTCCGCGCCATCGGCCTCGACGAGGCGGTCGCCGTCGCCCGCGCCCGCGGCCGCCTGGTCGCGGCCCTGCCCGACGCCCTGCGGCCGGTGCTCTCGGCTGACGAACGTCTGCTGTCCGCCAACGTCGCCGGCAACGTGGTGGACGCCCTGTCCGACTGACGGCGTGGCTCGAATCGCGACGGTTCGCGTTGTCGCCCCATGCGTGATGAGTCACCCCGCCTCGGCTTCTGCTGCAAGTTCGTCCTCGACGAGCCGGAGGGCACCCACAAGACCCTGAAGGCCGCAGCCGAAGCCGCACTCGCCATGAACCTGACGAGCGTGACCATGGCCCATCTCGGGCGCCTCGGCCCGGCCGCGCGGCAGGCCAAGCTCACGGGCATCGTCACCCACAACCTCGCCGCGCTCGGGCGCCAGATCGAATGGGTCGGCGCCCGGCCGCCCCTGGAGCGGCTCCTGCGCATCGCGAGCAACGTCCTGCCCGGCTACACCCACCCGGTGGCGCGGGCCGCCTATGCCGACGCGTCCCTGAAGGATGCGATCGAGACGGGGCTCGCCGCCATCGGCGCGCGGGCGCGGACCCTCGGCGTGCGCCTCAGCTTCCATCCCGGCCCGTTCTGCCTGCTGGCGAGCCGCAACCCCGATGCCCTGGCCAACGGCATCGCGGAACTCGACTACCACGCCGAACTCATGGACCTGATGGGCTATGGCGGCGGCTGGCACCCGCATGGCGCCCACATCAACATCCATGTCGGCGCCCGCGACCCGGGCGTGGCGGGCTTCCGCGAGACCCTGCCGCGGGTGAGCCGCATCGCCCGCGACCTCGTCACCGTGGAGAACGACGAGAACAGCTTCGGCATCGACGCGGTGCTGATGCTCGCCGAGACCGTGCCGGTGGTGCTCGACCTGCACCACCACTGGGTCGAGAGCGGCGGCACCTACATGGAGCCCGACGATCCCCGGATCGCGCGCATCCGGCAATCCTGGCGCGGGGTGCGGCCGGTGGCCCATATCAGCGTCTCGCGGGAGGCGGTGATGGCCGATTGCGATGCCGGCGCCCTGCCCGACTTCCAGGCCCTGCGCGCGGCCGGCCATTCCTGGCGGGACCTGGCCGCCCATTCCGACGGGATGTGGAACCGGGCGGTCAACGACCTCGTCGCTCGCCACCTCGCCTGGGCGGATTTCGAGATCGAGGCGAAGGCCAAGAACCTCGCCTCGGTCGCCATCGCCCGGCACGTCACGCGGGCGCTCCCGTCGCTCGCGGCCGCGTGAACCCGCCTCGACGCCTCCCGCCCGAGGCGTTAGTCAACAGCCATGAAGACGGCCGATTGCGACATCCTGATCCTGCCCGGGCTCTCCGGCTCCGAGGAGGAGCACTGGCAGGCCCGCTGGGCCGGCCGCCTGTCCACGGGCCGCATCGTGGAGCAGGACGACTGGCATGAGCCGACCCCCGCGGCCTGGTGCGGGCGGATCGCGCAGGCCGTCGCGGCGGCGACCCGGCCCGTGATCCTGATCGCCCACAGCCTCGGCGTGGTGGCCGCCGTCGAGGCCGTGCCGTCCTTCGCGGAGGGCGTGGTGCGGGGCGCCGTCTTCGTGGCGTTGCCCGACATCGAGCGTGCCCCCGGCCTGCCCGAGAGCGTGCGCGCCTTCGCGCCGATCCCGCGCGATCCCCTGCCCTTCCCGTCGCTGGTGGTGGCGAGCCGCACCGATCCCTACTGCGCCTACGAGCGCGCCGAGGACTTCGCCTATGCCTGGGGCGCGGCCCTCGTGGATGCGGGCGAATCGGGCCACATCAACGTGGCGAGCGGGCACGGGCCCTGGCCGGAGGGACTGATGCGGCTCGCCGGCTTCATGAAGAACCTCTGAACGGTCTCCATCCGCCCGCCGCGCTTGCGTGCGCGTTCGGGCGGGATTAATTAACCACCTGATATCACAGGTCTTCCCGGACGCAGCCGCACCCGCGGCATCCCGCGCTCCGCGGCAGTGACGGCACGCCCCGGACGCGGGGTTTTCGCCATACGGAACAGCACCTTGGCCAATAAAGACGATCCGGGGGCCCCCGCGCCGCCGCCCGCCAGCGACATCCGCCCCGTCTCCATCACCGACGAGATGCGCCGCTCCTACCTCGATTACGCCATGAGCGTGATCGTCTCGCGGGCGCTGCCCGATGCCCGCGACGGCCTCAAGCCGGTGCACCGGCGCATCCTCTACTCGGCCTTCGAGTCCGGGCACCTGCCCGAGCGCAAATACGTCAAGTCCGCCCGCATCGTCGGCGACGTGATCGGCCTCTACCACCCGCACGGCGACCAATCGATCTACGACGCCCTGGTGCGGATGGCGCAGGACTTCTCCATGCGCCTGATGCTCATCGACGGGCAGGGCAATTTCGGGTCGGTCGACGGCGATCCGCCGGCGGCCATGCGCTACACCGAATCGCGGCTGGCCAAGCCCGCCAACGCGCTGCTGGCCGACATCGACAAGAACACCGTCGACTTCCAGCCCAACTACGACGAGTCCCGCGAAGAGCCCACCGTCCTCCCGGCCCGGTTCCCGAACCTGCTCGCCAACGGCGCGGGCGGCATCGCGGTGGGCATGGCCACCAACATCCCGCCCCACAACCTGGGCGAACTGATCGACGCCTGCATCGCGCTGATCGACGATCCGGGGCTGACCATCGAGCAACTCACCGAGATCGTGCCCGGTCCCGATTTCCCCACCGGCGGCTCGATCCTCGGCCGGGCCGGCACGCGGCTCGCCTACGCCACGGGCCGCGGCTCGATCATCATGCGGGCCAAGTCCCACGTGGAGGAGCTGCGCAAGGAGCGCGAGGCCCTGATCTTCACCGAGATCCCGTATCAGGTGAACAAGGCCACGCTCGTCGAGAAGATCGCCGAGCTGGTCAAGGAGAAGCGCGTCGAGGGCATCTCGGACCTGCGCGACGAATCCGACCGCGACGGCATGCGCGTCGTGGTCGAGATCAAGCGCGACGCCATGGCCGAGGTGGTGCTCAACCAGCTCTACCGCTTCACGCCGCTGCAATCCTCCTTCGGCTGCAACATGGTCGCCCTGAACGGCGGCCGCCCCGAGCTGATGAACCTGAAGGACCTGCTCACGGCCTTCGTGGACTTTCGCGAGGAGGTCGTCTCCCGGCGCACCAAGTTCCTGCTCGGCAAGGCGCGGGAGCGCGCCCACGTCCTGTGCGGCCTCGCCATCGCGGTCGCCAACATCGACGAGGTGATCCGCCTGATCCGCACCTCGCCGGACCCCAACACCGCCCGCGAGGCCCTGATGGCCCGCGACTGGCCGGCCCACGACATCGCGCCCCTGATCGCGCTGGTCGACGACCCGCGCCACCGGGTGAAGGAGGACGGCACCTATCGCCTCTCCGAGGTGCAGGCCCGCGCCATCCTCGACCTGCGCCTGCAGCGCCTCACGGCGCTCGGCCGCGACGAGGTCGGCGACGAGCTGAAGGCCCTGGCCGACGAGATCGCCGACTTCCTCGACATCCTGCGCTCGCGGGAGCGCATCCAGGCCATCGTCAAGGACGAGCTGGCCGAGGTGCGTACGCAGTTCGCCACGCCCCGGCGCACCGTGATCCTCGACTACGATTCGAGCGTGGACGACGAGGACCTCATCCAGCGCGAGGACATGGTCGTCACCGTCAGCCACGCCGGCTACGTCAAGCGGGTGCCGCTCTCGACCTACCGGGCCCAGCGCCGCGGCGGCAAGGGCCGCTCCGGCATGGCGACCCGCGACGAGGATTTCGTCACCCGCCTGTTCGTGGCCTCCACGCACACGCCGGTGCTGTTCTTCTCCAGCCAGGGGCAGGCCTACAAAGAGAAGGTCTGGCGCCTGCCCATGGCCGCGCCGAACGCGCGGGGCAAGGCGCTGGTCAACATCCTCCAGCTCCAGGACAACGCCGAGCGCATCACCACCATCATGCCGCTGCCCGAGGACGAAGCCTCCTGGGAGACGCTGGACGTGATGTTCGCCACCGCCAGCGGCGGCGTGCGGCGCAACAAGCTCTCCGACTTCGTGCAGGTGAACCGCAACGGCAAGATCGCGATGAAGCTCGATCCGGGCGACCACATCGTCCATGTCGAGATCTGCCGGCCCGAGCAGAACGTGCTGCTGACCACCGCGGCCGGCCAGTGCATCCGCTTCCCCGTCGAGGACGTGCGCGTGTTCAAGGGCCGCGATTCCACGGGCGTGCGCGGCATCAGCCTCGCCAAGGGCGACCGCGTCATCTCGATGACGATCCTCAACGCCTTCGACGCGAGCCCCGAGGAGCGGGCGGGCTACATGAAGATGCGCCGCGCCGTCATCGGCGACCAGGGCGAGGGCGACGCTGCCGAGACGCCGGACGCCGAGGAGGGCGTCGGCGAGGCGAGCGCCGTCTCGCTGGAGCGCTACAACGAGATGAGCGCGGCCGAGCAGTTCGTGCTCACGCTGTCCGAGCGCGGCTACGGCAAGCGCTCGTCCTCCTTCGAGTACCGGACCTCGAACCGGGGCGGCAAGGGCATCACCGCCATGCGGGTCAACCCCCGCAACGGCAGCCTCGTGGCCTCCTTCCCGGTGGAGCCCTCCGACCAGATCATGCTGGTCACGGACGGCGGCCAGCTCATCCGGGTCCCGGTGGACGACATCCGCATCGTCGGCCGCGCCTCGCAGGGGGTGACGGTGTTCAACACGGACAAGGCCGAGAAGGTCGTCTCGGTCGAGCACATCGTCGGCGAGGACGAGACCGGGCCCGAAGACGAGACCGCAGCCGAGACCGTCTGAGCGGGCCGGGGTGGCCGGAGACGGGCATGCCCCGGTCTCCGGCCGGGACCGCCCATGCCGTCCCGCGCGGATCTCGCGGGCCGCCGATGAAAATCTCGCCGCCTAAACAAAAGATCGCGGATTAGCGGATGCTTTCGGACGTAGGAAGTCTAGATCGGCCTCTCGTCTGATCCGGTCGGGGTGTTGCTTTCAGGACATAGGCTAGGCGTCAAGTAAAGGGTAATGGTCGCGCCAACGATACGGACATCGGGGTCGCGACCATCATGAAGACGTTCCTCCTCGCCACCGCCGCCACGGCGCTCCTCTCCGGCACGGTGTTGGCCGCCGACCTGCCCCGCCGCGCCCCGCCGCCGGTCTTCACGCCGGTCCCGGTCTTCACCTGGACGGGCTTCTACCTTGGCGTGAACGCCGGCTACGCCTTCACCGAGAGCGACACGATCCGCACGACGGGTATCGGCGCCCTTCAGGGCAACGTGAACAACAACCTGCGCCGCCCGAACGTGGTGGTCTCGCAGGAGGGTTTCTCGGCGGGTGGCCAGGCCGGGTACAACGTCCAGTTCACGCCGGGCAGCGGCATCGTCGTCGGCGTCGAGGCCGACGCGCAGTACACCGACCTGCAGCGCACCCGGACCGAGGCGATCTTCAACCCCGTCTTGAACCCGAACGTGCTGACCAACAGCTACCGGACGGAACTCGGCTTCCTGGGCACCGTGCGCGGCCGGATCGGCTACGCCTTCGACCGCGTCCTGGTCTACGGCACCGGCGGCTTCGCCTACGGCGACGTGACCCAGAGCGTCAGCTTCCGCACCGGCGCGCCGGTGACCTATGCCGGTTCGCGCTCCTCCATCGAGACCGGCTACGCCTATGGCGGCGGCATCGAGTTCGCCCTGCCGACCGAGTCCTTCCTGAACTTCTTCCGCGCCAGCGCCGTGACGGTGAAGGGCGAGTACCTCCGCTACGACCTCGGCAGCCGCAACCTGTTCGTCGCCAACGTCGGCCCGGCCGGCACGCCGGGCGTCGGCTACAACGCCCGCTTCCAGACCGAGGGCAGCATCGCGCGGGCCGGCATCAACTACAAGTTCGGCACCTACTAGAGCGCACTCCGACGAAACGGATACCGGTTCGTCGTGAAAGTGCGCGTCGAAACGAAGACCTGGAGCCGCGACCCGACCCAACGTGGCCGGGCACGGCTCCAGGATCGGTTCCGCTCGACACGAGACCAAGGCGGGTGCCCCACCGGGCGCCCGCCTTTTTCGCATCCGTGCCGGCCGGGGATGGGCGGTTTGGCCCCCCGGCCCGGTTCCGTTGCCCGCAAAAATCCTCTAGGGCGTCGGGCGATGACCCGCACCGCCCTCTATGCCGGCTCCTTCGATCCGGTCACGAACGGCCACCTCGACGTGGTGCGCCAGGCCTGCCGCCTGGTGCCGCGGCTGGTGCTCGCCATCGGCGTGCATCCGGGCAAGGCGCCCCTGTTCGACGCCGCCGAGCGGGCCGCGCTGCTCGCCGAGACCTGCGGGCCCCTGGCGCAGGCCGAGGGGACGGACCTGGAGGTCGTCACCTTCGACGACCTCGCCGTCTCGGCGGCGCGGCGCTGCGGCGCCAGCCTGTTCATCCGGGGCCTGCGCGACGGCACCGACCTCGACTACGAGATGCAGCTCGCCGGCATGAACGGCGCCATGGCGCCGGAGGTGCAGACGGTGTTCCTGCCGGCCTCGATCCAGGTCCGGCCGATCACCGCCACGTTGGTGCGGCAGATCGCGGCCATGGGCGGGGACGTCTCGCCCTTCGTGCCGCCGCAGGTGGCCGCGCGGCTGGCCGCGCGTTTTGCCGGACAGCGCTGACCCACCGACACCACACCCAGGAGACCATCCATGAACCGCCGCAACGCCGTCCTCGCCCTCGCCCTGGCCTTCGGGCTCGGCGCCTCGAACGCCGCGCGCGCGGCCGACGAGAACACCGTCTACCTCGACACCAAGGACGGGCGCGTCACCATCGAGCTGCGGCCGGACCTCGCGCCCAAGCACGTCAAGCAGCTGAAGACCCTGATCAACCAGGGCTTCTACAACGGCCTCAAGTTCCATCGGGTCATGGATGGCTTCATGGCCCAGACCGGCGACCCGAAGGGCAACGGCACCGGCGGCTCCAGCCTGCCCGACATCCCGGCCGAGTTCTCCTCGTCCCCGTTCCGCCGCGGGACGCTCGGCATGGCGCGCTCGTCCGATCCGAACTCGGCCAACTCGCAGTTCTTCATCTGCCTCGGCGATCCGTCCTTCCTCAACGGCCAGTACACCGTGGTCGGCCTCGTCTCGGACGGGATGGCGGTCGTGGACAAGATCAAGAAGGCGCCCGCCGGCTCGCAGGGCGGGGCAGTGCAGAACCCCGACAAGATCGTGAAGATGCAGATGGCCGACAAGGCCAAGTAAGGCCGGCGGACGCGGATGCGCGGGGCGTGGGCCGTACTCCTGCCGGCCCTCGTCCTGGCGCCCGCGGCGCGGGCCTCCTATGATGGCGGTCCGGGCTACCCCTTGAGCCTGCCGCAGACCCTGCGCGGCACGGTCGCGGTGCCGCTGGAGGCGGAGCCGGCCGGCCCCGCCGATACGCTGGCCGCCCTCTATCCGGTGCTCGCCGCCTGCTGGCGGACGCCTGCCGGGCTCGATAGGACGGCGCAGGCGACGGCGCGGTTTGCGCTCCGGCGGGACGGTTCCCTGATCGGGCCGCCGCGCATCACCTTCGGCACGGGTGCCGCGGGGCGCCTGCGGGCCAGCCTTTTCCGGGCCGCGCGCGAGGC
>NZ_BPRB01000017.1 GCF_022179685.1 Methylobacterium trifolii | reverse complement strand
CAAAGAAGCCTGCAGGCTTTACGGCGTCTGGAAGGCGGAGCGAGATGCTGTGTCATCCCCCGACAAGGCACATTCTTCAAACTCTGAGATCGAGGCCGCCGCTGAGAAGCTGGGTGTTACCTTCGAAGAAGCGGAGGAACATGCCTGGGGCCAGATCGAAGATTTTTTGAAAACATCAGATCCCTTTGAGTTTCAGGATATCGTTGCGGATCTTCTAAGGGGGATGGGCTATCACATATCTTGGATCTCTCCGCCTGGAAAGGACGGCGGGATCGACATCATTGCTTATACGGACCCGTTAGGCGCAACGGGCCCGAGAATAAAAGTGCAAGTGAAACGGTGGAAAAATAAGGTCGATAGTGACGCGCTGAGGTCATTTATTGCCACAATCAACGGTGGAGACGTAGGAATTTTCGTTTGCCTCGCCGGGTTTACAAAGGACGCAGCGGATTGCGCGAGAAATCAAGAGTCCCGTAGGATGACTCTGATTGACGCGCGGCGTCTCGTGGACCTCTGGGTGGAGCACTATGCTCGGCTAGAAGATACGGCACGGCGACGCTTACCACTGGTACCAATATATTTTCTGGCTCCGAGGGAGTAGAGCATGCCCTCCTGATGATCTACCCGTTGATGCATTGTGTTATTACTTAGAGCACGGTTTCCAAGACATAGTCCCTGGCAGTGTGTGATTGGATTGGTGTGATGGTTTCTGTCCCGAGCATGAAGTATTAGGATTCGGCGAAATATGGGAGTGGGCCGAAAGATATGCGGTTAGGATGGTTGAACTGCAACAAAAGAGCCTGCCTTTTGAGATATTCTCACCACATACAGCGAGTTTTTTCCGACTCGGCCTGTGATGCTTGGCTTCTCCAAGAGTTCCGGAAAAATGACTCGGAGTTACCCTTTCATGCCGAAGAGTATTGGTTAGCTTTTGCGAGCCGAAATATTGGCGTCTACCTACGGCGTGGACTGGATCCGGTGAAGATGGAATACCGTTCTGACTTCTTCTGGGTGGCGTCGGTCGGCAATTTCAATCTAGGGGTAATGTATCTTGACCACAAAAGCGCTGGAAGGGTGCAACAATTTCAGGAGATCTCTTCGCTTGTCGACCAGAACCGGCCCACCCTCATAGGCGGCGACATAAATACCACCCTCAGGCCGAAGGATGGCATATATGACGGACGGTTAAGCACTTGGACAAAACCCAAAGAGAGGCTGGCCATAGATAGGTTCCTGACGAATTCCGGCTTAACTGATCCGTTTGACGCACATTCCCGACCGCCGGAGTTTTCATATGGATCGAGCCGGCATGGAAAGCAGTACATGTTCCGAAGTGATATCGTATTATGTTCCCATGATATCGTCGGACGTGTGCACATAGAGTATGATCACTCGACGAGGATTGGTGCGGGGTCCTTCACAGACCATTCGGCAGTGATTGCTACTCTCAGCTAATGCTGCGGCTGGTTCTGGGTGGGCACGGAGTAACGGACTTGCACCGTCGGGTTCGGTCAATCTCGCGTGTAAGCGCGATTTTGAGCAGTGCTGCACCTTGGGCCTGTCTGATCAGTCAGTCATAGCAATCCTGCCCGGCCTTCCACGCCAAGAGCGCCGGGATCCTTTACTTTACTCCTGCCTTCTGGCATCTTGTCCGATGCATTGAGATGAGGCTGGCGCCTCGACCAACCTGCCCCTGCGGCGAAGGTGGTTCCGGAGATCCGGGATGCAGCCGATTTGTTCGGCAAAAGTCGCAGGAGCGCCAGCCTTCCGACGTGGATCGACGGAGGCGCTCGTGATACGTCAGACACCACTGTCGGACTTGATTCAGAACCGGATGCGGGAGCTTGGTCTGAGCGAAGAAGCTATGGGTCGACGTCTCGGCTATGCGAACCCCGCCAAGGCTGCTGGTCGTGTGTACGCCTTGTGTAATGGCCAGCCGTTTAGCGCGAAGAGCCGATTTGCCTTGAGGCGCCTTCCTGAGGCTCTTGGACTACCGGTTGATGTGGTCGTCCACGCGGTAGCAGCAACTGAGCGGCTCTTCGCCGACCGGAAACGTGAAGCCGAGGAGCGACGTCGCCTTACTCAAGAAGCTGAGGATGCCGCCTGGAGGAAAACCTTCCGACCTCATGCCGTGATCCAGACCAAGTACACCGTCCCGACGCAGATCACGATTTGCGGCCTCATGGGTGGAGCGGGGCCGAGGCTGATAATCCCGTTCGATCTCTCTCGGCCCCCGATCACCTTCGTCAAGCAGGCACTAAATGCTCTGACCAAGCAGACCACGAAGCGCGCCGATGGCGGGCGAAGGGTGATGTTCTTCGGCAAGGCACTTGGGATCATCATCAACTATACGCCCGACGCTGCCCTGCGCTGCGATCTCGAAGGCACTCCGCTGGAGGTCCTCAACAAAGCGTACCGGATCAGTGAGGTCCGCTTGTCGTTCGGTGGCGCTCCTCTCACCCCTGCGGTCGTGTCGAGGATGCTCGGCCTTCAGTGAGGTGGAGACTAGATGAACATGGCCTCCGCTCCCCTTCTTCGATGTGGGTGGAGGTGTGGAAGTTCATCCCTTAAAATGATGTGGGATGGTGTATGGTGAATTGTAAGGAACTCACCTCCACACCTCCACACTCCACATCGAAAAAGGGGCAAGAAAGGAGAGGCGGACTGTACCAACATAATACCGGTAGGACCCTTTAGCAAATAGGAGTGCGCTGATAATGAGATCGTACTGGGACCACGCGATAGTAATTACCCACCCCTGTGACGGCGTGATTCAGGCGCTGACGGTTTTGAGGATGGTGCTGAAGGGGCTGACGCCTATGAGGCGCGCGGTATCGACGACGGTGCGGATGGCGGCCTCGCCCTCGGCGGCCCACATCGCGCGGTAGCCGTTGGTCATCTTCCGCTGGATGACCGCCGGGCGCAGCAGCCTCTCCGAGCCGTTGTTGGTCGGCTCGACAGCACCGGGATGGGCGAGGAAGACGAGGAGTTGAGCGCGGGCCCGGCCGATCTTGGCCTGCAGATCGCGGGTCAGGTCGCAGCCGCTCGGCGTGGCGAGGATGGCCCCGAGTTGTCGGTCGAGGCTCCGGCGCTTGGCTGCGAGGGTCGAGGTGGCCAAGGTGATGACGCGCTCAGCCAGGGCGAACACGGATTGCAACCAGAACTGCAGACGCCAGGGCACGGGATCGTCGCTCGCCTCGACGACGTAGGCGACGTCGCGGGCGAGATGGGCGAGGCAGGTCTGGTGTTCGGCCGCATGGCCCTACTGAGCCGTGTAGCGGTCCGAGATTCACACCGCGGGCCGGTGCCCGTCCATCATCTCCCGCACCACGATGGCGCCCCGCGTCGGCGAAGCCTGATGGACGACCGCCTCGGTCGAATGGAAGACCCAATGGTAAGCGTTGCTGCCCTCGATGCGCACGCCCGTCTCGTCCGATGCGACCACCGCGGCCCGGCGCAGGGCGGACACGGCGGCCTCGCGACCGGAGCGGAAGCGCCTCTGCGCGCGCTGAAGCAGGTTCAGCAGCCCGCCCTGGTTGAGCGTCAGCCCGAACAGGTCCGACAAGGTCGCCTGCAGCCGCTCGTAGGACAGCACCTGGAAGGTCTTCAAATACGTCGCCACCGCATGCAGCCGCGGGCCGATGGTTCGACGGGCTCACCATGAGGGGCGTGCCGCGCGCCGCGACCGGCACCGGCGCGACCACCCGCGCCTCGCAGGTCGGGCAATGAACGACCAGTCGCCGATGTTTAGTGACGACCGGCACCACCTCCGGCAACTCGATCCGCTCGGACACGCTCACGATCTCGGCGGTAAGATCGCCGTGCAGGTCGCCGCCGCAGCATGAACAGCGGTCGGGCCGATGATCGACGACCGCGTCGGGATCCTCGCTCATCACACGGCTATGGCCCTCGTGGCCGGGCTTGGCCCCGCCAGGTTTGGATTGCTCGCGCCGCCCCTTGCGGTCTGTGGCGGGCGGCTTCGAGGACGTGCGCGAGGTCTTGTCCGGACGCTGCAGACGCAGCACCAACTCGATCAGTTCTTCGCGGCTCAACCGCTCAAGATCGCTGCGCCCCATCCTACGAAGGAATCAGCGAAACCCGACCCGCGCAAGGGCCTAAGTAATTACCGGGAACTTTCATAGGTCGTGGACTACAAATGGGGTCAACTCCAGCCCATCGTGCACTAACTTTACCCTTGGGCCACCTCGTGGGGGCCAATCAGGGTCAGACTTTAGAATTTATTACACTATATTTATTTTTTTCTGCATTTTTTAAAATGAAATACATCACCTTTATGTTTGCTGAAAGGTCCTCCGCCATTCGACGGGACAATCACATATTCGGATACAGCAACCGGTACAATGAATATTCGAATTTTTTTACTGAACGACCCTTCGTCTCCACAGATGCCATTTATGATAGATATATCATTTTGCGAGTATACTTTTTCAATCCTGCAATTCCACTCCTGATCATGTGAAATAGTTTTTTTCGCAATCTCATACCCCTGTCCGGCGTTGCATGCCGATCCATCGATCGGAACATAATTACCTTCTAGATCAAACGAGAAAGCTGCAACCGAACTTTGTATAAAAAACATAGCGGCCAAAGCGAATGTTCTGTCCAAGGCTACTCTCCTATCGATCATAATTCGAGCTTATTAAATTATTGCGCTTTATACGGGATCTATGATCGAGGCAGCTATAGAAATTTCTGTATCCGCGCGATCGGTCATGGAGAGATTCCTCGCCATCATGGCTAGGACGCTCAGTAGCCTATTATGAAGGGGATGTGAAAAAGCACCGAAGCGTGACCGTTCTTACAGTCGTGCTCAAAACCCTGAGTTGTAGACCAAAGTCCAGGTTCGAGTGGGGCACGATCGTGCCCTACCCGAATCTGAAACTAAACATTTATAACAATGGGTTAGCAAAGGTTCCGTTGGTATCCCCCTTCAATGGCAAATTAGAGTGTTGACTAAAATGCTACCCTACATAAAAATGAAGTAGGCCGCGAGACGAGAGGCCTGCGCATTCTGTCGCCGCAAATCCTTGGATCGAAACAATGCATTATTCCCGCATCCTTGTGACTGTAGCTACAATATGTTTGATATGGTTGCCAGCAATTTCTATGGCTAATATGCCAATTCTTACTAAGCATCCTCGAAATCCCACTATGCAGACATGTTTAAAGTGGGCAATCGCGCAAGACGAAGACGCCCGTTATATGTGGGGTCTTTTGGAGAGTGGAAAAACATCCTTAGATGTTGGTATTCTGCGCCTGGCTCTTTCATGTCTTGGTGACACTCCCCCCGAGATCATTGCCTTCGGCTCAAGTGTTGGGGTTGCCGAAGCCTACTGCGAAACTCATAAACAGCAACAAGTATGTAAAAATATAAAATAAAAAATATCAATTGATAAAGAATATATTTCAATTGGGAGATAAAATGCCAAGGACTATTATGCTGTTTTGTTATTTTGTATATTCTGCTTCAGCACGGGATCGTCAATCTGCGCTTTATGTCGGGGGTGGATCACTATTGATGCGACATGCTCAAAGAGGGCAGGTGAAACGACGGATATTTGGTAATTACGCGTAAATATATTGAGGAGCGGCAGTCCAGGTGCGATATCAAAAAACCGTTTCTGCTTCTACAGGCTGGAATGCGAGCCTATCCTGCTCTGGCGAAGGCGATAAATATTCGAGAATCGTTCACTGAAGTATGAAAATCTAGAATCTTCTTGTAGAGTACGAGAAGGACTTTAAAACTTGGTGGAAACTTTGCCCGATCTATCTCAAAAACCCTTCTTATGCAGTCGGCATTGATCATAACCGATAGCTAATCTGCTCAGGCCTATAAACATTATTTTTTAGGACTGCTTGATGAGACGGTTCAAGGCGTCGCAACACCTACTAAACGATGTCGTTATAGGTGGTGAAGATGCGGTTGCTGAGTCAATTGTCGCGCAAGAACCGCCAGAGAGCCCCATCCTCGTCTTAAGCGCT
>NZ_BPRB01000016.1 GCF_022179685.1 Methylobacterium trifolii | reverse complement strand
GGTCCGAGATCCACACCGCCGGCCGGTGGCCGTCCATCATCTCCCGCACCACGACGGCGCCCCGCGTCGGCGAGGCCGTGTGCACCACGGCGTCGGCCGAGTGGAACACCCAGTGGAAGGCATTGCTGCCTTCGATCCGGACGCCGGTCTCGTCCGACGCGACGACGGTAGCCCGGCGCAGGGCCGACACGGCGACCTCGCAACCGGGACGGAAGCGTCCCTGCGCCCGGCGGAGCAGGTTCATCAGGCCGCCCTGGCTGAGCGTCAGACCGAACAGGTCCGATAACGCCGCCTGGAGCCGCTCGTAGGAGAGCGCCTGGAAGGTCTTTAGATAGGTGGCCACCGCATGCAGCCGCGGGCCGAACGGCGTGCCCCGCGCCGTCTCCGGCACCGGCACCGGCACCGGCGCAAGCACCTGCGCTCCGCAGGTCGGGCAGCACACGGCCAGCCGCCGATGCTGCGTCACGACCGGCATCACCTCCGGCAGTTCGATCCGCTCGGACACGCTGACGACCTCGGCCGGAAGATCCCCGTGCAGGTCGCCGTCGCAGCACGGGCAGCGGTCGGGACGATGATCGACCACCGCGTCGGGATCGTCGCTCATCGCGCGGCTGTGGCCCTCGTGCCCAGGCTTGGCCCCGCCGGGCTTGGATTGCTCGCGCCGCTCTTTGCGGTCCGTCGCCGGTGGATTGGACGAAGTGCGCGAAGTCTTCTCCGGGCGCTGCAGCCGCAGCACCAGCTCGATCAGCTCCTCGCGCCTCAGCCGCTCAAGATCGCTTCGGCCCATCTCACGACGGAATCAGCGAAATCCACCTCACGCAAGGGGCAAGGCCTTTCCCGCCGCAAAACTGAGCCGCTCACGACAACCCGTGACCGCAGACACCCCCTGGGCAATTACGTTTGCGAAGATCCCGTCGCATCTGCCGACCGATACTCGGGGCAGGGAGCGTGTGTACGACTGGCGGGTGATCCCCCAAGCCCGCACTGTCGGATGAAGCGGCTCGCGAGGCTGGCGAAACGGCACGTTCAGATGTCTCTCCTAGTGCACTGACGCATA
>NZ_BPRB01000015.1 GCF_022179685.1 Methylobacterium trifolii | reverse complement strand
GTAATTACCCAGGCCTGTGGCGGCTGGGATCAGGCACCGACGGTCTTGAGGATGGTGCCGAATGGGCTGTGGCCTGCGAGGCGTGCGGTATCGACGACGGTGCGGATGGCGGCCTCGCCCTCGGCGGCCCACATCGCGCGGTAGCCGTTGGTCACCTTCCGCTGGACGACCGCTGGGCGCAGCAGTCGCTCTGAGCCGTTGTTGGTCGGTTCGACCGCACCGGGATGGGCGAGGAAGACGAGGAGCTGATCACGCGCCCGTCCGATCTTGGCCTGCAAGTCGCGGGTCAGGTCGCAGCGGCTCGACGTTGCGAGGATGGCGCCGAGCTGTCGATCCAAGGTCCGGCGCTTGGCGGCGAGCGTCGAGGCGGCCAGGTCGGTGACGCGCTCGGCCAGGCCGAATACCGTCTGCAACCAGAGCTGCAATCGCCAGGGCACGGGATCGTCGCTGACCTCGACGACGTAGGCGACGTCGCGGGCAAGATGGGCGAGGCAGGTCTGGTGCGCGGCGGCATGACCCTGCTGGGCGGTGTAGCGGTCCGAGATCCAAACCGCGGGCCGGTGGCCGTCCATCATCTCCCGTATCACGATGGCGCCCCGCGTCGGCGAGGCCGTGTGCACCACGGCGTCGGCCGCATGGAACACCCAGTGATAAGCGTTGCTGCCCTCGATCCGGACGCCGGTCTCGTCCGAGGCGATCACAGCGGCCCGGCGTAGCGTCGAGACGGCCTCCTCGCGACCGGGACGAAAGCGCCCCTGCGCCCGGCGGAGCAGGTTCATCAGCCCGCCCTGGCTGAGCGTCAGACCGAACAGGTCCGACAAGGCTGCCTGCAGTCGCTCGTAGGACAGCGCCTGGAAGGTCTTGAGATACGTCGCCACCGCATGCAGCCGTGGGCCGAACGGCGTGCCCCGCGCCGCCTCCGGCACCGGCGCGACGACCCGCACCCCGCAGGTCGGGCACTGCACGGCCAACCGTCGATGCTGCGTCACGACCGGTGTCACCTCCGGCAACTCGATCCGCTCGGACACGCTCACGAGTTCGGCAGGAAGATCTCCGTGCAGGGCGCCGCCGCAGCACGCGCAGCGGTCGGGCCGATGATCGACGACCACGTCGGGATCGTCGCTCATCACACGGCTATGGCCCTCGTGGCCGGGCTTGGCCCCGCCAGGTTTGGATTGCTCGCGCCGCTCTTTGCGGTCTGTGGCGGGCGGCTTCGAGGACGTGCGCGAGGTCTTGTCCGGACGCTGCAGACGCAGCACCAGCTCGATCAGTTCCTCGCGGCTCAACCGCTCAAGATCGCTGCGCCCCATCCTACGAAGGAATCAGCGAAACCCGACCCGCGCAAGGGCCTGGGTAATTAC
>NZ_BPRB01000014.1 GCF_022179685.1 Methylobacterium trifolii | reverse complement strand
GTAATTACCCAGGCCCGTAATGGCGGGGTTTAAGCGCTGACGGTCTTGAGGATGGTGCCGAAGGGCGTGGCACCGGTCAGGCGCGCGGTATCAACGACGGTGCGGATGGCGGCCTCGCCCTGGGCGGCCCACATCGCCCGATAGCCGTTGGTCACCTTCCGCTGCACGACCGCCGGGCGCAGCAGTCGCTCCGAGCCGTTGTTGGTCGGCTCGACCGCGCCGGGATGGACGAGGAAGACCAGGAGCTGACCGCGGGCCCGACCGATCTTGGCCTGGAGGCCTCGGGTCAGATCGCAGCCGCTCGGCGTGGCGAGGATGGCGCCGAGTTGTCGATCCAAGGTCCGGCGCTTGGCTGCTAAGGTTGAGGTGGCCAAGTCGGTGACGCGCTCGGCCAGGGCGAACACGGCGTGCAGCCAGAGCTGCAATCGCCAGGGCACGGGGTCGTCGCTGACCTCGACGACGTAGGCGACGTCCCGGGCGAGATGGGCGAGGCAGGTCTGGTGCGAGGTCGCATGGCCCTGTTGAGCCGTGTAACGGTCCGAGTTCCACACCGCGGGCCGGTGGCCGTCCATCATCTCCCGCACCACGACGGCGCCCCGCGTCGGCGAAGCCTGATGGACGACCGCCTCGGCCGAATGGAAGACCCAATGGTAAGCGTTGCTGCCCTCGATGCGCACGCCCATCTCGTCCGATACGACCACCGCGGCCCGGCGCAGGGCGGACACGGCGGCCTCGCGACCGGAGCGGAAGCGCCTTTGCGCGCGCTGAAGCAGGTTCATCAGCCCGCCCTGGCTGAGGGTGAGACCAAACAGGTCCGACAAGGCCGCCTGCAGCCGCTCGTAGGACAGCGCCTGGAAGGTCTTCAGATACGTCGCCACCGCATGCAGCCGCGGGCCGATGGTTCGACGGGCTCACCATGAGGGGCGTGCCGCGCGCCGCCTCCGGCACCGGCGCGACCACCCGCGCCTCGCAGGTCGGGCAATGAACGACCAGTCGCCGATGTTGAGTGACGACCGGCGCCACCTCCGGCAACTCGATCCGCTCGGACACGCTCACGATCTCGGCGGAAAGATCGCCGTGCAGGGCGCCGCCGCAGCATGAACAGCGGTCGGGACGATGCTCGACGACCGCGTTGGGATCGTCGCTGATCGCCCGGCTATGCCCCTCGTGCCCCGGCTTCGCTCCGCCGGGTTTGGATTGCTCGCGCCGCTCTTTGCGGTCCGTCGCCGGTGGATTGGACGAAGTGCGCGAAGTCTTCTCCGGGCGCTGCAGCCGCAGCACCACCTCATCCTGAGCCCGTCGAAGGATCGATCAGCTCCTCGCGGCTCAACCGCTCAAGATCGCTGCGCCCCATCCCATAAAGGAATTAGCGAAACCCGACCCCCGCAAGGGAGGTGGGTAATTGCATCAGCGATTGTCGGAGAACGGCGATCCCTTGGTGAAGCTCGCGGCCCTGATCGACTTCGACGCTTTCCGACCGAAGCTGACAACTGCGTTGAAGTGGTCAGACGGATCGAGGGGTGGCCGCCCGCCCTACGATCCGGTCCTCATGTTCAAGATCCTGATCCTTCAGACGCTCTACACGCTGTCAGACGACGCCACCGAGTTCCAAATTCGCGACCGGCTGTCGCCTCATCCTGAGCTCGTCGAAGGACATGCGTTTTCTCGGCCTC